>JBDKUZ010000001.1:0-19227 GCA_039679395.1 Methanospirillum sp.
GTCTTCCAGATCTGCGCGACCTTCTACAACCAGTCGAAGTTCTACGACGAGCACGTGTACGACCTGGAGGCCGGGAAGTTCCCGACGGCCGACCTCGACGCGGCCCTCCACGCCGCCCGCGAGTTCGACTACAGCCGCGAGTCGCGGATCCCCCTCGGGGTCTTCTACGAGACGACCTTCCCGACGTACGAGGAGCGGCTGGCGGGAGAACGGGCGAAGGAGAGCGACCCCGTGAGGGTCATGCGGCGGATGATCGCGGAGCGGACCTGACGACGGAAACGGTTAAGGGCAACCATGGACGAGGAATCACATATGAAGATCGTCGGGATCAGTGCGAGCCCGCGCGGGACCGAGTCCCGCACGGCCCGGCTCGTCGAGGGCGTCCTCCGCGGCGCGGCATCGGCCGGGGCCGAGACCGAGTTCGTCGACATCTGCCAGTACCGGATCGAGTTCTGCACCGGCTGCGGAAACTGCTACGTGACCGGCGAATGCTCCCGTGTCGACGACTTCGGCCGCATCTTCGACCGGATGATGCAGGCCGACGGGATCGTTCTCGGTTCGCCGAACTACATCAACGGCCCGAGCGCGCAGCTCAAGCAACTCCTCGACCGCATGGCCGACATGATCCACTGCCGGTCCTTCGAGGGCCGGTACGGCTGTGCTGTCTGCACAACCGGCGGCGGTGGGGAGGAGAAGGTGATCGACTACCTCAACCACGTCCTCTTCATGCTCGGGGCGCAGACCCTCGGCGGCGTCGGGGTCGCGCTCGGCCCGGACCCGTCCCGGCTCACGATCGCGATCCAGGACGCCGAGGCCCTCGGGCGCGACCTCGCGGACGCGATCGCGACCCGGCGCGCCTACCCCGACCAGGTCGCGGGCCTCGAGCAGACCCGCGAGTACTTCCGGAACCTGGTCACGGCGAACCGCGACGTCTGGGTCCACGAATACGAGGTCTGGGCCGATCGCGGCTGGCTCTAACTCGCCGAGGGCGTGACCGAGAGGTTCACGATCGCGAGCGGGTCGGAGCCGCTGCTCTCTTTGAGAACGGTCCCGTTCCGGACCAGCCGGAGGGTCAGGGTCTCGTTCGTCGTCTCCTGCTTCTGGAACGTGGCCTGGAACTGGTTCACGTTCGGCGGCAGGCGGAAACTCGAGTTCCCGAAACCCTCGTCCGAGTGCATGGCCTCGGGCGAGCCGTAGGCACCGCTCCACATCCCGGTGTAGACGACCTCGAGCGAGAGGTTGGGGCCGAAAGTGGCCTCGGTCCTGGCCGCGGACACGTTGAACGTCGGGAGCGGGGTCCCGCCCGGGGCGGCCGGGTCGGGGCCGGCGCCGAGGCAGCCGGCAAAGAACGCGAGGAGCACGGCGGCCCCGAGGAGGCCGGCGATGGACAGGCGTCGCATACGTATTGGTACGGCGCCGCCGCTGTTAAAGGGCGTGTCCGCGGCAGGCCGGGACCCGTTTTAGTCCTCGTGCCGGCGTTGCGGCGGCGCCCAGGGCTTCGGCTCCTCTCGGCCCTTGGTCTCCGCCTTGTCCTCGTCCGTCATCCTCGTTCCGTCGGGGTTCAGCTCGGGGAACTCCTTCTTCCGCACTTTCTCCGTGTCCATGCGGGCCGTTCTGACCCTCAAGGAATAAGAGTTTTTCTCTTCGCCGACCCCGCACGGGGTGCGGTTGTGCCCGGATCCATGGAAAATGCGATTGTATGGACAATTTAATATACGTTCGGACCAATGCACCGGACATTCCATCTACCGTTCACGCCGCGGGATGGAGGGAGTTTGAGCGTATGAAAAGACCGATCAGTTACCTGCTGGTGGGGATCATTGTCACGGCCCTCGTCATCGGCGCCCTCGGCGCCGCTGTCTCGGCCGTGACCTCCACCGGATTGCAGAGTACATCGACTGGTGGCTCGGGCACGGATCCGACCAGTACCACCACGATGACAACGACCACGGAGACCTCCCCGATGGAGACCACCACGGCCCAGGAGACCGCCAACGCCACGGCGACGACCACGGCCACTGCGTCGGGGGAGGGCGGATCCGGCCAGGGTACCTCGACGCCGACGGCCACGGCGACCACGACCACGACGTCCGGACAGGGCGGCTCCGGGTCGACGACGGGGTCGGCACACCAGTTCTTCCCGTTCACGGGTACGCCGTACCCGGTCCCCGGCAAGATCGAGGCCGAGAACTATGACGTCGGCCCGTGCAACCAGACCGGGTCGGGCCGGGGCGGTTCCGGAACGGGGACGACCACTCCCACCGAGACGGCCACGACAACGGCTACGTCGACCGTGACCGCCACCCCGACGGAGACCACGTCGGGAGAGGGCGGCTCCGGGAACGCCACCACGACGCCGACTGCCACGGTGACCACGACGACCACGACATCCGGCCAGGGCTCGTCGGGACAGGGTAGCTCCGGGAACGCCACCGGCGCCGCGAACATCACCATCCTCGCGCCGAACGCGACCTCCACGATCTCCGGCGAGATGGTGACCGTGATGACCCGGGTGGGCAACTTCACGCTCGTGGACCCGGCCACGGTCAACGACACGCCGGCAGCGGGCCAGGGGCACATCCACTACTTCCTGGACGCCGTTCCGCCGACCACCCTCGGCGTCCCGGCGAGGACCGGCATCGCGGGCGAGGTCCTCGAGACCCCGAACACCACGATCCAGTGGGCGAACATCACGGCGGGCACGCACACGTTCTACGCGATGCTCGTCAACAACGACCATACGCCGTACTCCCCGATCGCGATGGACTCGGTGACCTTCCAGGTGAACGCGACGAACGCGTCCGGCATGTCGGGCATGGGCACGGGCACCGTCACGACCACGACGACCGCCACCTCCGGTAACGGCACGTCCGGGCAGGGGTCCGGCAACGCCACGAGCGGAATGAGCATCGCCCTTCTCGCGCCGAACGCGACGAACGCGATCGACGGACGGCTGGTGAACGTGGCGACCGAGGTGAGCAACTTCACGCTCGTGGACCCGGACATGGTCAACCTGACGCCGGCAGCGGGCCAGGGACACATCCACTACTTCCTGGACGCCGTTCCGCCGACCGCGCCGGGCGTCCCGGCAGACACCGGCATCGGCAACACGGTCTTTGAGACGCCGAACACCACGATCCAGTGGGCGAACGTCACCCCGGGCATGCATACGCTCTACGCGATGCTCGTCAACAACGACCACACCCCGGTCATCCCGATCGTGGTCGACTCGGTGACCTTCCAGGTCAATCAGACCAGCTCGACCGGGACGGGTACCGGGGGCTCGAACGTCACCGCGACAACTCTGACCACCGAAATGGTGACTGAAACCCCGACTATCAACGGAACGGGCACCGGGAACTCGAGCACGATCTACGGCACCGGCACGGGTGTCGCCGGTGCGGTTGTGATGGCGATCATCAACGCAATCACGGGCAGCTCCGACACTGGAAGCGCCGCCCAGGATCAGTACGGTACGGCAACCGGGACGATGACCGCCACCCCGACGGAGACCACGTCGGGCGCGGGCAGCTCGGGCCAGGAGAACGGCACCGCCACGATGACGGCCACGCCGACGGAGACGGCAACAGCGACAATGACGGCCGCGACCACCACCTCGGGCACGGGCAGCTCCGGCCAGGAGACAGGCACCCCGACACCGACGACCACGGCGACCACGACCTCCGGACAGGGAACCTCGGGCGAGACCTCGTCGGGACAGCCCGGCGCGGTCGCGGGACAGTACGGCTGCGGCCAGGGCTGGGCATACTTCGACCGGACCCCGGGTAACCAGGGCGGCGCGTACCGCCAGGACGACGTCGACATCGAGAACGGCGGCTCCGGCCACGTGGTCGCGTTCGTCAAGTCCTCGGAGTGGCTGATCTACTCGGTCCACGTCCCCGAGAACGGCATGTACCGTGCGACCTTCAGCGCGTCCAGCCCCTGGAACGACCGCGAGATCTGGGTCTGGGTCGACGGCATCCTCGAGGCGCAGGTGAAGGTCAAGAACACGGGCTCGTTCGACTCCTACCAGGACACGTCGGCTGACATCGCCCTCCCGGTCGGAAACCACTACATCCGCCTCGAGTTCGTCAGGGACGCACAGAACCTCGACTTCATGACCTTCGAACGCGTCGGCGACATCCCGACCTGGCCGTTCTTCGGGACCGGTACGTCCTCCCAGGGGACGGGCTCGTCCAGCGGCGGCCAGGTGACCGGGACCGCGACGACCGCGACGACGCACACGACCTCGAGCGAGGGCACGTCCGGACAGGGCAGCTCCGGCAACGGCACCGCCACCATGACTGCAACGGCGACAGCGACGACCACGACCACGATGACGGCAACGACAACCACGTCGGGCGAGGGCAGCTCCGACCAGGAGACCGGCACCTCGACGCCGACGGTCACGGCAACGACGACCGTGACCTCCGACGAGGGAAGCTCCGATCAGGACTCCCTGACGCCGACCGTCACGGCGACGGCGACCATGACCTCCGGAGAGGGCAGCTCCGGTCGGGAGAACTCCTCGAGCTCGTGAACCTCGATTGAGCGGACCGGAAGGGCCCCGCCGGGACCTTCCGATCCCTCGCTTTCTCATCGGGCCGTGCCGACCGATCCGGTCGTTCGGCCCGTCCCTTTTTCCGACGACAGAGCGGGCCGGCCGCCGCGGCCGATCGGCACGCCGTTGTGCATCGCTCCGGTCCTTGAATCGGTCCCGTCCCCGGGCCGGCGGTCCATGCGTGACCGGATCGTCCGCAGCGAGGGGGACCTGAACGCGGCACCCTCCGGGACTCCCTACCGCTCGCGAACGGACTGTCTCGTCGCGCGGCCCGCGATCGCGTGACGTCCGCTTCCGTGCTCCGGCAATACGTGCTTCTTCCGGAATGGCTTCGACGTTCGGAGATCGAGGGGTATTCCGGCCTGTTCTGCCATTCATCTCCCCCTTCAGGAGACATACCGGGCGAGAATCGTCATTAGGATGACTATTTATTTCTCCATGAGTCCCAATGTATTGATCAAGGACGGTCTTTCCCGCCTGCCCCACCACGCGCTCTCCCTCCGCCCTCCGATCACCGCGGGCTTCCGTCCCCCCGCCGCCGCGCACGGCGGCCTGGAGATGCAGACGATGATACGGGAATTTTTCAATAGGGGCGGACGCGTCCCGCCGTGGGTGCTCGGGACCGTGGTCGCGATCTCCCTGATGGCCGCGGGCGCGCAGGCGGTGATGCTCCCGCAGGAGCAGTCGGATCTCGCCATGAGCGCCGACAGCATCATCCTCGGGACCGTGACCTCGGTCGAGAGCCACTGGACGGCCGACCGGAACATCGAGACCACGGCCGAGATCGCGCTCGAGTCCGTCGTCAAGGGGACGTCCCCCGGCACGACCGTCCCGGTCACGATCCAGGGCGGCACGGTGGACGGGGTCACCCAGGTGGTCGAGGACCAGCCCGTGCCTGCCTCGGGCGAGCGTGCGTTCTACCTCCTCGACCGGGCCTCTTCGGGCTTCAGGCTGCACGGGGCCGGTCAGGGCGTCGTGCCGGTCGTCGACGACAGAGTCTGGGTGGCCGACGGGGCCGGGGCGCCGCGGGCCGTCTCCGCGACGGCGTACGGTGCCCGTCTTGCCGCGGTCGCGGAGGGGCGGGAGCCGCCGGTGCTCCAGAGCGCCTCGATCCCGGCATCCGGCGGGCCGGTGGTAGCCTCGGTCTCGCCCTCGAGCGCGTCGGCCGGGACCGGGACGACGGTCACGATCACCGGGACGGGCTTCGGCACGAAGGCCTCCCGCGAGTCGGCGGCCGATGTCGGGTTCGTCTACCGGTGCACGTCGCCAGCGACCTTCACCCCCGTGTATGCGACGGGACGGCCGTACTTCAACGATAACGCCAACGAGATCGTCTCGTGGACGGACACGCGGATCGTCGTCCGCGTGCCGGCCGGCAGGATGCCCGACGGGTATTGGGGAGCTGCGAGCAGCGGGGGCGTCTGGGTCGTCACCGATGCCGGCGCGTCGAGCCCGACGTCTCCGTTCGCGGTCAGCTTCGGGTACGCGAAGCTCAAATGGGCGAGCCCGGCGACCTTCGTGGTGAGCGCCAGCTGCCCCGGCGTGACCGATGCGGCGGCGGCAGTCGCGAGCGCGGCCGGGACCTGGAATGCGGCGCTCGCGGGCTCGACCTTCCGGTTCATCAACGGCGGGACCACGTCGAGCACGACGATCGGGGAGGACCGGCGGAACCTGATCTGCTGGAAGCCCGCCAGCGACTTTGCCGACCCGAGCATGGTCGCGGTCACGCACTGGTGGTTCGTCGGGTCGAACCTCGTGGAATGCGACGTCGCGCTGAACGCCGCCTTCGCCTGGACGACCGGGACCGCGTCGGGGAGCACCCGCAGCGTCGAGGCGGTCATGCTCCACGAGTTCGGCCACTGGCTCGGTCTCCGCGACCTCTACGGCTATCGAAGCGGGGCGCCGACCGACGTCGGGAAGGCGATGTTCGGACAGAGCAACTCCGATTTCGGAAACCTGAACCGCAGGACCCTGGCCGAGGGCGACATCGCCGGAGCCCGGTACATCTACGGAGGCGGAACTCCGACCGCGCCCGGCCCGTCCTCCGGCATGGTCGCCGTCCCCGGCGGCACGGAGATGCCCCGTGACCTCGATCTGAACGGGCAGTACGAGGACGTGAACGGCAACGGGCGGCGGGACTTCGCCGATGTCGTCCTCTACTTCAGCCAGATATCGTGGATCGCCACGCACGAATCGGTGGCGCTCTTCGACTTCAACAGCAACGGGAGGATCGACTTTGCCGACGACGTCAGTCTCTTCGAGCGCCTCTGAACGCGCACGCGCAGTCGGGGCACCGAACGGCGGAAGAGCGCGCCCGGCGGCCGGTCCGCCCCCATCCGGGAGGCGTACCGGCCGGTTATGGTCATTAGAATGACTATCTATTTCTCTTTGGGTCTCGATATGTGGATCGGGGACGGTATCCCGCTCACCTTTGCAGTCGCTTCTCCTGCGCCCCCGCCTATCGCGGGCATCCGTCCTCTGCCGCCGCATCGCGGTCCGGCACGGAGATACGTACGATGATTAGAGACTTTTTCGACGAAGACACATGCGTCCGGCGGGTGCTCTTCGCGCTGCTCGCAGGCTGCCTGCTGGCAGCAGGCGCACAGGCGCTGATGGTCCCGCAGGACGACGCGAGCCTTGCCCGGGACGCCGACGGGATCGCGCTGGGGACCGTGACCTCGGTCGAGAGCCACTGGACGGCCGACAGGGAGATCGAGACCACGACCAGCATCGCGCTCGACTCCACCGTGAAGGGGGCGTTTCCGGACCGGACCGTGACCGTCACGTCCAGGGGAGGCGCGAAGGACGGGGTCATGGAAGTGGTCGAGGACGAGCCGGTCTTCACTCCCGGCGACCGGGGCTTCTACCTCCTCGACCGGACACCGAACGGGTTCAGGGTGCACGGCGCCAGGGCCGGGGTCGTACCTGTCGTCAATGATACGGTCTGGGCCATGGACCGCGGAAACCGTCCGAAGGCGGTCCCCGCGCGTGCGTACGGGGCCCGTCTCGCCGCGCTCGCGGAGGGACAGGAGCCGCCGCCGCTCGCCGACGGATCGGCCGCTGCGTCCGGCGGGCCGGCGGTAGCCTCGGTCTCGCCCTCGAGCGCGTCGGCCGGGACGGGGACGACGGTCACGATCACCGGGTCCGGCTTCGGCACCAAGGCCTCCCGCGAGTCGGCGGCCGATGTCGGGTTCATCTACCGGTGCACATCGTCGACGGCCTACGTCCCCGTATATGCGACGGGAAAGCCGTACTACAGCGATAACGTCAACGAGATCGTCTCGTGGACGGACACCCGGATCGTCGTCCGCGTGCCGACGGGGAGAATGTCCGACGGGTACGACGGGTCGGCGGCGAGCGGCATGGTCTGGGTCGTCACCGACGCCGGCGCGACGAGTGCCGTCTCGCCGTTCGCGGTCACGTTCGGGTACGGAAAGATCAAATGGACGAAGTCGCCGACCTTCGTCGTGACCGACAACTGCCCCGGTGTCACGTCCGCGAGCACCGCCGTCGCGAATGCCGCCGCCACCTGGAACGCGGCCATCCCCGGCTCGTCGTTCCGGTTCGTCAACGGCGGGACCGCCACGAGCACGACGATCGGCGGCGACGGGGTCAACCGGATCTGCTGGCGACCGTCGAGCGAATTCTCGTCGGGCACTCTCGCGGTCACGACCTGGTGGTACAATATCGCGACGTCGACCGTCACCGAGTGCGACGTCAAGTTCAACTCCGGCTTCGCGTGGACGACCGGGACCGCGTCGGGGAGCACGCATAACGTCGAGGCGGTCATGCTCCACGAGTTCGGCCACTGGCTCAATCTCCGCGACCTCTACGGATATTACGGGTCGTACCCGTCCGACTCCGGCAAGGTGATGTTCGGGTACAACAACGGCGGGTTCGGCAACCTGAACCTCAAGACTTTGAGCGCTGCCGACGCCCAAGGGATCCGGTATATCTACGGCGGGGGGCCTGCCACGACGACCCCGACGCCGACCCCCACGGCGACCGCGACCCCGAAGCCCACTGTGACGACTACCCCGAGCCCCACCGCGACGATCATCCAGACCCCGACGGCGACATCCGTCCCCCAGGCCCCCTACCCGTCCGCGCATGTCCTTCCCGGGCAGGTCGAGTGCGAGCACTTCGACGCCGGCGGCGAGGGCGTGGCCTACCACGACCTCGAGCCCGCGAACCTGGGCAACGGGGACATGCGGCCCGGCGAGGGTGTCGACCTCGAGACGGATAGCGGCGTCACCGATGTCTGCTATGTCCGCGCCGGCGAATACCTGAAGTACTCGGTTGATGGAATCGGCGGCGGCCTCTTCGACCTGACGCTGCGCGCCGCCAACCCCGACACGACGACCAAGGCGGTGAAGGTCTACCTGGACGGCGTGCCGGTCGGCCAGGTCTCGATCGCCGGGACCGGGGACTGGACCGCCTATCGCGACTTCGCCTCGGCGGCACCTCTTTATGTCCCCGCCGGGCGGCACGAGGTGACCCTCGCCTTCGAGGGGGTCGACCGGGTCAACCTGGACTGGATGCGCTTTGCATTGCCCGCGCCGACAATCACCGCGACACCGACGTCGACCCCCACGGCAACCGTCACTCCGACAGTGACCGTCACCGGGCCCGAGCCGACGATGTTGCCGACGGGCACGACAACGACGCCCGCAACGACCCTGCCGACGGTCGTGCCGACCACGCCGGCGGTTGCGCCGATCCCCGGCGGGGTCGGCATGCCGCGGGACCTCGACCTTGACGGAGCGAACGAGGACATCAACGGCAACGGACGTCTCGACTTCGCCGATGCCGTTCTCTACTTCAACCAGATAAACTGGATCGCGGCGAACGAGCCCCTGACCGGGTTCGATTTCTCCGGGAACGGCCGGATCGACTTTTCCGACGTCGTCTGGCTCTTCACCCACCTCTGAAGATCGGGTCTCGCTCTCTCTTTTTGGACCGCGTGGTATGGCGGAGGCGGCCGCGGCGATGGAACCGCTCCTGACGCCGGAAACGATACATGTGGCGTTTTTTGACGAAACGCCGAGCCCTACGGGCTTGGAATTAATGGAGATTGCATTCGAATAAATACTTTTATATACATTCCCTGCCAGGGGTCGCCGTTCCATCCACCGTTCACGCCGCGGGATGGACGGAGTGTGAGAAGATGAAAAACCCAATCAGTTACCTGCTGGTGTCGGCTCTCCTGGCCGTACTCGTCATAGGCGCCTCCGGCACTGCCGTATCGGCCGCATCCTGCACCGGAACGCAGGCCACATCGACCGGGAGTTCGGGCACGAACCTGGCCGGGACGACGACCACCACAGCCTGCAATGCCGATGGCTCGGGCGGGCAGTCCGCCGAGAACGCCGCGACGACCTCGTCGAGCGAGTCCCAGCCCTTCGGGGCGTCCGCCTTCGCGGTCCCCGGCCGGATCGAGGCCGAAGACTACGACACGGGAGGTCAGGATGTCGCCTGGTCCGACCGGACGTCCCAGAACCAGGGCGAGGCGTACCGCCAGGACGACGTCGACATCGAGGACGGCGGCACCGGGAACGTGATCGCGTTCGTCGAGAACTCCGACTGGCTGACCTACTCGGTGGACGTCCAGCAGCCGGGCATGTACCGGACCACGTTCACTGCGGCGAGCCCCAGGGACGACCGCGCGATCCGGGTCTGGGTCGACGGCGAGCTCGAGACCCAGGTGAAGGTCCCGAACACGGGCTCGTACAACACGTACGAGGACGCGACGGCCGAGATCCCCCTGCAGCAGGGCACCCACGCCATCCGTATCGAGTTCCAGGGCGACCACCAGAACCTCGACTACATGACCTTCGAGCGGACCGGTGACCTCGCGACCGGCGGTGACGCGTCCGGCATCTCTACCCAGGCTTCCGGCGAAACGGCGCCGACGACCACGGCCACCATGTCGGGGACGGACATGTCGTCGCAGACGGACACCTCCACGAGCCCGGGCGATGCCGCGAGCACGTGCACCCCCACGAGCATGGATACCTCGTCGAGCACGACCGACTCCTCGTGTACGGAGACTACCTCGAGCCCCGCCGACTCTTCGGGCATGACCGATTCCACGAACAATGACGGCTCCGCGTGCATGGATACATCCATGGACACAGGTAGCTCCTCGTGCGACGGTACTTCCGCGATTGCGAGTGCCTCCTCGGACACAGGCAGTTCCTCGTGTACGGGCGCATCCTCGGACACAGGCAGCTCCTCGTGTTCAGGTGGGTCCTCGGACGCGGGCAGCACCTCCTGCACGGGAACCGGCGACACCACGACGATGACCTCTCTGGAACAGGGTACAGTGAGCCGGGGCGGATCTTCGTGCCAGGATGCGTCGGGCGGCGCGGGCTTCTCTTCGTGCATGGAGACGATCCCCACGACCTCGTCGGGTACTGACACTGGCTCCATTACGTCGACCTGCCCTGCCCAGGACATCTCGGACCAGGGTGCATCGGTCGACCAGAGCGCTTTCCCGTGTTCGGGGGCCGGCTCAACCACGACGACGATGACCTGTCCGTTCCAGGACGCATCGAACCAGGAAACCAGCTCGAGCCAAGGCTGCTCGAGCGCATAGACGCGAGGGGTCGGCGGGGGTTACCGGAGAACCCCGCGACACGAATCGGACGATCCGATTCCCCCCTCTCCATGGGTTGGGCGGCGCCGATTGCGTTGCCCAATCCCTTCTTCTGTCGAGCACGGTGTGCATCGTCGCGCCGTGCCCCTCCAGCGAGGCGGACTGCCCGGCGTTCAGGAAAATCGAAGGAATGGAAGGAGAAGCCCGGTGTATCCCCACTGGCTGTTTGAGATACCATTATATCCTGCAACGGCGATGGACGTCTCGTTATGGCATACGGCGACAGTCCCCGGGTCGAGGCCGAGAAGGCCGTCGACAACGTGAAGGCAGCGGTGAGCAAGGCCGTCGACAATGCGAAGGTGGAGGTCCACAAGGCCAAGACCGACGCGGATATCGAGGCCCACAAGGCCGAGACCGAGCGGAAGATCCGGAAGGAAGAGGAGCTGCGGCGCGACATCAGGAACGACTGACCGCGCCATCAGGTTCACGGTCGCCCGCCGGGCCGCACCACGCCCGGCGGGCCAGCGCATTTTCGAGGCCGGGCCATCCGCGTCCGGCGTGACTCCGAACCCTTTCGAAGCCTTCGATATTGTTATGTCGCCACGGCGTCAAGTCCGTGCATGCAGCGGATCGCCGCCGTCCTCGCCCTCGTGCTCCTCCTGGCCGCGGCCGGGTGTACGAGCACCGCTCCGCAGGACCTGAAGTACTCGAACAGTGGGACGGTCGGGGGGCCCATCCCGGCCGACCGGAGCGTCGCGTCCGGGGAGGCCGTGGCGCCCGGCACCGCGCTGACAGCGGCCCCGGCCGATCCGAAGCTGATCCGGAACGCCGATCTCCGGGTCGAGGTCCCGTCCCTCGAACCGGCCATCGACCGGGTCCGCGAGGTCGCGGCCGACCAGAACGGGACCGTGGCCGGCCTCGAGCTCCGGGCCGAGAGCGGGGACCGCCGCACCGCAACCGTGACCGTGCGCGTCCCCGAGGATCGGTTCGACGCGACCCTTGGCGCGCTCCGCGCGGTCGGCACGGTCCGGTCCGAGTCGGTCCAGGCCCAGGACGTGACCGAGGAGTACGTCGATCTCGCGGCCAAGCAGGACTCGCTCTCACGCCAGCTCGATCAGTACCACCGGATCATGGCGAACACGACCGGGGTCGACCAGGTCCTGAAGGTCCAGGAAGAGATCGAGCGGGTCCAGCTCGAACTCGACCGGACCGCGGGCCGGCTCCGGTACCTCGAGAGCCGCACCTCGTACTCGCGGGTCACGCTCCGGCTCGAGGAGCCCGCGCCGCTCGTCGGCGGCACCCTCCCCTCGATCACCGGGGTCATCGGGGCGGGAGTACAGGGGTTCTTCGCGGTCCTCTCCGGGCTCGTGATCCTGGTGATCACGGTCCTGCCGCTGGCCCTTGTCGGCGGGGCGGCCTGGTTCCTCTACCGGCGATACCGGCGATCCAGGGCCTGAAGGTCGCGGGCGTACTCGAGCGCGGCGATCGCGTCGGCCCGCTTCAGGTCGATCGGAGGACGGCGGGCGATGGCCTCGCGGACCGCGTCTCCAACGGCCGCGCGGCGGAGGATCGCGGGCCAGGTCCGCTCCGGAAAATAGAGCGCCTGCGCGGCCTCGATCACGGCGGCAGCGTCAGTCGGCGAGAGCGCGCCCTCCGCGACGGCACCCTCGAGGGTCGCGCGGATATTGACGAGCGGCTCGGAGAGCGCGTACCCCGACTCGGGGTCGTACACGAGCGCGACCTCGTCGTCGGACTCGAGCTCGCCCGCGCGGAACCGGCGATAGACCTCGCCGATGCCGACCATGCCGAGTCCGTCCAGCTCGGCGGCCCTCAGGGCGCCCATGCTCGAGGCCCCGATCACAGTCACGCCGGCACGGAGCACGCCGAGGACCTCGCGGTGGCCGACCGCGCAGTCCTGGAGAAAGACGCCGTCGATCAGGACGATCAGACGGGCTCCCTCGGCCGCGGCCTGTTCGATGTCGCCGCGGGCGGCCGGCGGCCGGAACTCGGCGCCGGGCAGGATCGCCCGGGCCGCGGCCTCGTCACAGCTCGGGCCGAGAAAGACGATGCAGCCGGGCATTGCGGCAGCGGCCTCCACGCCGCTCGGGGTCCATCGCGTAGCACTCGAGGCCGGGCACCACCAC
The DNA here is from genome assembly GCA_039679395.1 of Methanospirillum sp. Lineage (GTDB taxonomy): Archaea > Halobacteriota > Methanomicrobia > Methanomicrobiales > Methanospirillaceae > UBA288. Next base: position 13,304 of record JBDKUZ010000001.1, read on the forward strand.
CCGGACCACGGCAAGACCGCACTCTCGTCGCGACAGGTCGACCGCGACCACCCGGTCGAGCCCGACCGCGCCGAGGCGCTCGATCATGACCCGGAGGTCCCCGAGGAAGTCGTCCGTGCCGAGAGCGGGAATCGCGCCCGCCGCGACCTGGTCCCCGGCCTCGAACCAGTACCGGTTCATGCGCCGGGCGCGGTCGTACCCGATCGAGCGGCGGAGGTCGCCGGTCGTGGTGTCCTCGCGGGCCCCGTGGATCTGGGTGGCGCGACTCTGCGCCACCTCGGTCAGGGCGCGGAGAGCGGCGAGGTCGGGGTTGGTATGCGTCCCCATCCCGATAACGAGCAGGGCGGGGTCCCGGAGCACGGGGTCCTCCGCGACGGCCGCGACCGTCGGCACGCCCACGTCGCTCGTGATCTCGCGGAGGAGGACGGGCACGTTCGCCGCCCGGAACCGCTCGAGGAGGTCGCGGACCGTCGGGTGGACCGGGTCCACGATCGCCGGGCCCGCGTCCCGCATCGCCTCCACGAGGGACCAGGCGTCGCGCTCGATCACCTCGCCGAGGGCATGGAAGACCGCCTCCTCGAGGGTGTTGCCCGAGGCGATCCCGTTCGTGCTCGTCCTGAAGAGGCGGGGCGTCCCCGGCGGCAGGGGGTGGAAGACCGCGTGCGCGGGCACGAGCACCTCCTCGCCCGTGACGAGGTCCCGCCCGGCGACCCAGGGAAGGGGCGCGTCGGGGTCCGCCCCGTCGGGCAGCACGAGGTCCCTCGGGTCGAGCGCCGCACCGGCCCCGAGTTCGGAGAAGCGGGCGTGCAAGAGCTCGCGCTCGTGGACCTCGGCCGAGTACCGCTCGACCCCCTCCATCACGGCCGAGACCCGGGCCGCGAGCGGGGTCGCGCCCTTGCCGTTGTAGACCGAGATCGCGCCGTCGGCCGCGGTCGGGCGGATGCAGGAGAAGACCGGGATGCCGACGCGGTCCAGGCCGGTGATATCCGCAACCCGCGTGATCCCGGTCGCGGGCACGGCGGCCTCGGCGAGTTTGAGGGTGGTCGCGGGGTCCACGGCCCGTTCGGTCTCGGCCCGGTAGACCTTGGGGCAGGGGACGAGCGCGCGCAGGGCTTACACCCCCGGAAGGGCGAGCATCCGCTCGAGGGCCCGCCGGGCGAGGCCGGCAACCGGCTCGGGGACGACGACCACCGGCGAGCGGGCCGCGATCGCCGCCTCGACGAGGTCGAGGGTGATCATCTTCATGTCCGGGCAGACGAGGTACGGGGAGGCCGGGACGAACCGCTTCCCGGGGCTCTCGCGCGCGAGCCGGGGGATCAGGCCGACCTCGGTGCCGACGATCACGGTCGATGCCGCGGTCTCGCGGGCATACCGGATCATGGCCGAAGTCGAGCCGATGAAATCGGCCTCGGCCTGGACGGCCTGCGTCGTCTCGGGGTGGACCATCACCACGGCGCCGGGGTAGGCGGCGCGGGCATCGCGGATCTCGACCGGGGTCAGGGCCTGGTGGACCGGGCAGCAGCCGATGGCCGGGACCGGATGGACCGACTTCTCCGTCCGGGCCGCGACATAGGCCGCGAGGTTCCGGTCGGGCACGAAGATCACCTCGTCCTCGTCGAGCGAGTTCACGACCGCGACCGCGTTCGCCGAGGTGCAGCAGATGTCGGAGACGGCCTTGACCGCGGCCGACGAGTTGACATAGGCCACGACGGCCGCGTCGGGATGCGCGGCCCGGGCCGCGAGCACGTCTCCGGGCGAGAGGCGGAGGGCCATCGCGCAGCTCGCGCGGGGCTCGGGGTGGAGCACGGTCCGGTCCGGGTTCAGGATCGCGGCCGTCTCGGCCATGAAGTCCACGCCGGCCACGGCGAGGTACGGCGTCTCCGTCCGGGTCGCGAGCCGGGCGAGCTCGAGGCTGTCGCCGACGAAGTCGGCCGCGTCCTGGACCTCGGGCCGGACGTAGTTGTGCGCGAGGAGGGTGACGTCGGGGTGGTTTCGGGTCACGGCTGATGCGTCCTGGGAATTGTGAAGAGCTTCGTCAAATGTCCCTTTAATGGTTCTCCAGGGCCGAACCGAGGAGCGCGCAGGCCCGGCAGGACTCGCCGAGGACCGGCTCGCCGCAGTCGGGGCAGGTCGAGAAACCGGCCGGCGGCAAAAGTCCGCGGAGCCGTCCCTCGAGCTCGGCCTGGCCCGCCACGATCCGGGCCATGGTCCCCGGCGACTCGCGCTCCGCGCGGTGGACCATGCCGCGGACGCCGGACCGGAGCGCGTGGCGGGCATACGGGCACTCGGGGAGCTCGGGCGCGAGGTCGCGGAGGAGCGCGTACGAGACCACCTCCTTCTCGGGGATGGAGGCGAGCGGCTTCGTCCGTGCCACCATCCCCTCGGCGCCGGTCGGGCGGGCGCCGGCCACCCGGTAGAGGTCGCCGCGGAGCCAGTTCATCACCACCGACTCGGCCTCGTCGTCGAGGCAGTGGCCGGTCGCGAGCCGGTCCGCGACGAGTTCGTGCGCGGCCTGCTGGAGAAGTCGGCGCCGGAGCACGCCGCAGATGGTACAGGCGCGTCCCTCGCGGCCCCGGACGAGGACGTCGAGGTCCGAGCCACAGGCGCCGTCGAACCCCATCACGTGGTGCTCGACGCCGAGCCGGGCCGCGAGGGTCCGCGCCCATGCGATCGTCTCGTCGCGGTACCCCGCGATCCCCTCGTCGATCGTGACCGCGACCAGGGTGAGGTCGAGCTCGGGCACGGCGACCGTCGCGAGCAGGTGAAGGAGGACCGAGCTGTCCTTGCCGCCCGAGAACGCGACCGCCACCCGTTCGCCGCCGGCAAGACCGCCGGGCCCCCGGAGCGAGGCGCGGAACGTCTCCTCCACGCGCTCGGCCAGGTGGTCCGCGCAGAGGTGCGTGCCCGTGGCCCGGTCGAGGTAAACGGCCGGCCCGGCGCAGGCCGCACAGGGTTGCGAGGTCATCCGCCGTGGACGATCGCGATCACCCTGAGCGAGTCCGCGTCGTCGAGAGGGGCATCGTCGGGGAGGAGGCGCCCCTCGCGGGTCACGATCACCTCGCACGGGTTCAGCCCGAGGTCGGCGAGCAGCACGTCGAGCCGCCGGCCGCCGAGCGGCTCCTCGAGCCGTCGCGCGCCGGGGAGAGAGAGGGCAACCATGCGCGAGAGCGTGGCTCCCGCTCCGGGTTAAGCCCTTCGATGGCGGCGCAAAGGGATTATTACGGCGACCGACACATCCTCTGCAACCGGGGTACGGAATGGGGCGGATCAGGGAGGATATCGGGACGGTCTTTGCCAAGGACCCTGCCGCGCGCTCGGTGTTGGAGGTCCTCTTCCTCTACCCGGGACTCCACGCGCTCTGGTTTCACCGGCTCGGGCACTGGTGTTGGGTTCACCGCCTCTGGTTCGCCGGCCGCCTCGTCTCGCACGTCGGCCGGTTTCTGACGGGGGTCGAGATCCACCCCGGCGCGGTCATCGGTCGCCGGGTCTTCATCGACCACGGCATGGGAGTCGTGATCGGCGAGACGGCCGAGGTCGGGGACGACGTGCTCATTTACATGGGCGTCGTTCTCGGCGGGACCGCGCTCGTGAACGAGAAGCGACATCCCACGATCGGAAACGGGGTCGTGATCGGGTCGGGGGCCGCGGTCCTCGGTCCGATCACGGTCGGGGACTACGCCCGGATCGGGGCCGGCGCGGTGGTGGTTCGCCCCGTGCCCGCCGGGGCGACCGTGGTCGGCGTTCCGGGCCGGATCGCCGGAGGATGCGGCGCGGGGGAGGTCGAGGGGGGCGAGATGCCGGACCCGATGCTCCGGGTCGTCTCGCGCCTCCTCGACCGTGAGAACCAGCTCGAGGAACGGCTCCGCGCGCTCGAGCGGTCCCTACCCGGGCCGCTCGGAGAGGACGCCCGCCTCGAGCTCACACGCGAGGACGAGGTCCGGAACGCGCTGCGCACGGTGATCGACCCCGAGGTCGGGATCGATGTTGTCGACCTCGGGCTGATCCGGGAGATCCACGTGGATCCAGGGACCGGGGCGACCACGGTCGACCTGGTCCTGACCACCAAGGGCTGTCCGCTCGTGGACTACCTCTCCGAGCAGGTCCGGCGCCGTGTCGCGTCCCTCCCCGGGATCACCGACGTCGAGGTCAGGGTGCTCGACGAGCCCTGGGACTGGGAGCGGTTTCAGAACCGGTCCGCGTTGCTGAGGAAGGTATAGAGGGAAGGAGCGCGCATGAGAGGAGGAGCGGTATGACGGTGAGAGTGAGATTCTTTGCCCAGTTCCGGGAGCGGTACGGCGGAGACCACCGGATCGAACCGCCCGCGGGGGCGACGGTGGCAGACGTGGTCCGATCCGTCGCCGGAACCGGCGGAGCGGAGGATGCGGCGATCGGGCCCGACGGCGCGCTGCGCGACTACGTGATCCTGATGCGAAACGGCCGCCGGATCGAGCACGACGAGGCGGAGACGACCCGGGTCGAGGACGGCGACGAGCTCGCGGTCTTTCCGCCGGTCGCGGGGGGATGACCGTGGAGACCGGGTACTACGTCCGGGTCCAGGAGGAGGACGTCGCGATCGACGACCTGCTCTCCCGGGCACGGCAGAGCGGCGTCGGGGGCATCGTCCTCTTCGACGGGATCGTCCGCGACGACAACTGCGACGCGCTCGAGCTCGAGGCGTACGAGGCGGCGGCCGTCACCGAGCTCGAGCGGATCGCGAAGGAGGCGGGCGAGCGGCACGACCTCGCCTTCGTCGCCGTGGTGCACCGCACCGGGCGGCTCGCGGTCGGCGAGAACATCCTCGTGATCGTGGCCGCGGCCGGTCACCGGGCCGAGGCCTTCGCGGCCTGTCGCGAGATCCTCGAGGCGATCAAGGCCGGCGTCCCGATCTGGAAGAAGGAGTACGGCCCCGGCGGCGATCGCTGGGTCCGGGGCGAGCACTGGCCCGCGGGTAGCACCTGAGCCGGCCATGCGCCTTCTCCTCCACCTCCGGGCCATCGGGCCTTCGGAAGACGGGCCCGGAGCGGGCCTCGCCCGCTTCATCCAGCTGCTCATCGCCAGGGGCTGGCGCTCGGACCTTCCCGGCGGCATGGACACGGTCTACTCGTTCTCGAACCTCTTTCCCCCCGCCGAGATCCGGACGGGGGACGTGCGGCAGCTCCTGATCGCCTCCCCGAACCCCGAGCTGATCCGGGCGCTCGCCCGGCAGCTCCGGCACGAGCGCGACCCCCTTCGCGTCCGCGGCATGGCCTTCCGGATCGAACGGCACGAGACCTTCTCGGTCAGGGTCGATCGACCGGATCTCCGCCTCGTGACGGCCACGCCCGTCATTCTCCGCGTTCCGTCCCCCGGGGGGGCGGGGCTCGTCCACTGGACGCCGCCGCTCGGCCCGGAGGTCTTCATCGACGCTCTGAACCGCGATCTCGTCCGCCGGTTCAACACGTATCACGGAGCCAGGCTCGACGAGGGGACGAGGGTGATCGCAAACGGCACGCTCCTGCGGGCGACGCGGAGCGGCCGGACCCCGTCGTCGTACTGGGAGTTCGGGACCGCCCGCATGGCGGCCCCGGCACGGCGCGTCCTGGCGTTCGCGATCGACGCCGGGTTCGGCGAACGTGTCCGCCACGGCTTCGGCTTCGTGAACCCGGCGAAAGCGAGTACGGCAGGGAAAAATGAGAGTGGCCCTGCATCCGCGCCCCGCAGTCCGGACACTCTTTCAAACCGTCCGCCATCGCCATAGTGGAAAATGACGGCGGGGAGCCAGGACCCGTTCGACGACGTCCCCCGCTCTTCCCGGTTTCCCGAGATCTCGTGAAATAGCCGGCCGATCATCACCTTCGCGTTCGAGGGTATCCGGACATCGGCCCGCCGGCGGTCATCATGCTCGAGGATCCCGGGGACAGTCTGCGGGGGATCACGCGGATAGT
>JBDKUZ010000002.1:0-7228 GCA_039679395.1 Methanospirillum sp.
CAGGCATGGCGTGGAGCGATTTGTTCTGGTTTCGACCGATAAAGCCGTTCGTCCGACCAACGTCATGGGCGCCAGCAAGCGGGTGACGGAATTGATTATGCAATGCCAGCAGGGTAACGGAACAAAATTCATGGCGGTGAGGTTTGGCAATGTTGTGGGTTCGTCCGGGTCCGTCATCCCCTTTTTCCGCCGTCAGATCGAGCAGGACCAGTTCGTCGACGGCCGGCTCGTGCTGAACTGGCAGGCCCGGTGGATCATGGGCTGGGACGCGGACGCGCACGAGTACCGGGCGGTGGGAGCGGACACGAACGGCCGCGCCTTCATCTTCCGCGGGCGGATCGAGGGGGACCGGCTGGTGATGGAGACGCTCGGGGAGGCGCCGGCGCGGCTCCTGTTCACGTGGGAGGTCGCGGACGAGCGGACGGTGACCTGGAAGAACGAGGTCTCGTTCGGCGGCGGCCCCTGGCAGCTGATCGAGACGTACCGGATCACGCGGTCGGACTGAAGGCGGCGGTCCGGTCCGGGAACAGAGGGAGGAGAGGGCATGGACCCGGAACGAGTCGTCGGCGCCATCGTCGGGGCGGGCCTCGCGCTGCTGGGCGGGCTGTGGTTTCTGCAGGGGACGGGGCGTGTCCGTATCTGCCCCGTGCTCTGTTTCGCCGACTGCGAGTGCGTCGAGGGCGGGTCGCGGTCCTGGGCGGTCGCGGGCGCGGTCACGTTCGCGGCCGGGGCGATCGTGGCCTGGACCTCGCTGCGTCGCGGGACCGGGTGACGATCCGCGGTATACGGCGCGGCGGGGCGAGGGACGGCGCCGCCCGCGGTAGGAGCAGGTTTTAATAGAGGATGCACGCTAGGCTCGGCGAGCATCACATCTCCCGGCGGACCGGTCGTCGCCCCGGGACCGTGGTGCGCGAGGTGATGACGGTGTCCATCGAGGAGAACAAGCGGGTGGCGAGACGGGTCTTCGAGGAGGTACTGAACCGGGGCAACTTTGCGATCGCGGACGAGCTGGTGCTGGACTGCTACCGGCACCACCCCGCGCCGCCCGATCTCCCGGCGGGAGCCGGGGGGTTCTGCGCCATCGTCCGGATGTACCGCTCCGGGTTTCCCGATCTCCAGACCGTTGTGGAGGACATGATCGGCGAGGACGATCGCGTCGCGGTCCGGTTCAGCGGCGCGGGCACGCACGACGGGGAGTTCATGGGGATCGTTCCGACGGGGAGAAAGATCCGGGCGACGGGCATGGCCTGGTTCCGGTTCGAGAACGGAAAGGTCGCGGAGGAGTGGAGCGAGCTCAACACCCTGGAGATTCTGCTGGAGATCGGCGCCCTCCCCGGACTTCCCGGGTAGCCGGCGAACGGTCGTGAGGGGGCGAGGGTGGCGCCGGAGTGCCGGCCGCGCTCGATCGGCACGGCGGGGCGATGGCGAGGGGCGCCACCGCAAGGTTCAATCCGCCCGGCACCCACCCCTCCGCCATGACGTTCTTCGACAGGGCCTACGAGGGCGTGCCGCCGTGGGATACGGGAGAGCCGCAGCCCGCGATCGTCGCGCTCGAGGAGGCCGGCGAGATCGAGGGCTCGGTGCTGGACGCGGGCTGCGGGACGGGCGAGAACGCGCTCTTTCTCGCGTCGCGGGGCCACGAGGTGCTGGGCGTGGACGCGGTCCCGCGGGCGGTCGAGATCGCGGAGGCGAAGGCGCGGGAGCGGGGCGTTCCCGCCGCGTTCCTCGTCCACGACGCCCTGGACCTCGCCTCGCTCGGCCGGCGCTTCGACACGGCGATCGACGCGGGCCTCTTCCACGCGCTCTCCGACGAGGACCGCCCGGTGTACGTCCGCGGGCTCGCGGCGGTCCTCCGGCCGGGCGGGAGGTACTTCATGATCGCCTTCAGCGATCTCGAGCCGCCCGGCTACGGCCCCCGGCGGGTGACGCAGGCGGAGATCCGGGCGGCGTTCGCCGACGGCTGGCGGATCGACTGGATCCGGCCCGCGGCCTTCGACAGCCGCATCCGGCCCGAGGGGCCGCGGGCGTGGCTCTCGTCGATCGTGCGGATCTGACATGGCCCGGCGATGCCCGTGTGGGGGAAGAGCGGGGCGCGCGACCGGCCAGGGGACGCGACGATGCCACTGACCGTACGCGAAGTCCAAGCGAAGAGCATCCTCTCGAAGTCGAAGATCTACCCCTGGGTCGTCAACCCCTACACCGGGTGCCAGCACGCCTGCACCTACTGCTACGCCCGGTTCATGAAACGGGTCACCGGCCACTGCGAGCCCTGGGGCGAGGTCGTCGACGTCAAGGTCAACGCCCCGTCCCTGCTCCGCGCGGAGATCCGCAGAAAGAAGAAGGCGACCGTCTGGGTCAGCGGCGTCTGCGACCCGTACCAGCCGCTCGAGGAGCGCTACCGGCTGACCCGGCAGTGCCTGGAGATCCTGGTCGAGAACCGCTGGCCGGTCGTCGTCCAGACCCGCTCGCCCCTGGTCCTCCGCGACCTCGACATCCTCCGGGACGCGCCCGACGTCGAGGTGGGGTTCTCCGTCACGACCGCGGACGACGCCGTCCGGGAGCTCTTCGAGCCTTCCGCGCCCCCGATCGCCGAGCGGATCGCGGCCCTCGACGCGCTGCACCGCGCCGGCGTCAGGACGTACGCCATGGTCGCTCCCGTGCTCCCCGGCGCGGAGGGGCTGGCGGACCTGCTGCGGGGGAAGATCGACTACGTGCTCGTCGACCGCATGAACTATCATTACGCCGACCGGGTCTACCGGGAGCACGGCCTCGAGGACGCGCGCTCCGACGAGTTCTTCCGCCGGGCGACGCGGGAGCTCAGGACGCTCTGACGCGACGGCCCTCGCGCCCCGGCGGGAGACGCGGTTGGGGACCCCCGGGGCCGGCGATGCGACGCTCTCGCGGTCCCACTGCGGCCAGCCCTTCTCGAAAAAAAAGGATCAGAGGTGGTTGAAGAGCCAGACCATGTCGCCGAAGTCGATCCGGCCGTTCGCGTTGTAGTCGAACGCCGAGACCGGCTCGTTCTCGGCGATCCAGGCCATCTGGTTGAAGGAGAGGACGATGTCGGCGTAGTCCATCCTCCCGTTGCCGTTGACGTCGTCGTACAGCTCGTCGCCGTTCGTGTCCGTCGGCAGCCCGGTGCCGCCCGGCACCTGGACGACGGTCGGCGTCTCGTTTCCGGTCGGTGTCGGCGTCGGCGTGGCCGCCTGTGTCACGGTGATCGTTCCGGTCGTGTCGCGACCGATCTCGCTGCCCTGGTAATAGACGCTCAACCGGACCGTGTAGTTCCCGGGCGCCAGGAAGGTGTGCGCCGGGTGCCGGGCGATCGAGCTCTCGCCGTCGCCGAAGGACCACTCCCACGAGATCGGCGATCCGGTGGACAGGTCCGTGAACTGGACGGCGAGCGGCGCGGTGCCGTTCGTGACGTTCGCGCTGAAGGCGACCGTCGGCGTCGGCGTGGCGTTCGTCGTGACAGTGATGTACCCGGTCTTGACCTCGCTGTCCGCGCCGCTGGCGTTCGCGACGGTCAGGTTCACCGTGTACGTGCCGGCCGCCGCGTACGTGAACGTCGGGTTCTGCTCGGTACTATCGATCACGCCGTCGTCCTGGAAGTCCCAGGCCCACGACGCGATGCCGTCGCCCGTGGAGTTGTCGCCGAACGCGACCGCGAGCGGCGCGGTGCCCGAGGTGACGTTCGCCGTGAACGCCGCCGTCGGCGCGGGCGGCGGCACGTACGTGACCCGGTAGCCGCTGTTGCCGATACCCTCGACGCGGTTCGTCCAGGAGATACCCGAGCCCTGGCTCGCCGCGGTGCACCAGCCGTAGCCGTTGAAGGCCGCGAGCGAGGTCATGTTCGTGAACGAGAACTCGACCTTCGCGCCGCCGGCATCGACGAGCGAGCCCCACGCTGAGGACGCGCTCGGTTTGAGGTTGCCGACCTTGAGGTCGACGAACATCAGGTGCGAGGCGGTCGAGGGATCGCTGATGCTCTGGCCGGTCCAGAGCGGGAGCGACGGTATGTAGGGATCGCCGGGACCCGGCTTCCAGGTCTGCGGGCCGTAGTAGAAGTCGTCCCTGGTGAACGTCTCGTCCACCGCGCCGGTCGTGTACTGAATTGCGGTCGGAACGGTGATCGCCCCCGAGTTCGGCGTCCAGGTGTAGCCGCTCGACTTGACGTGGACGCCGAAGTCGTCGGGCAGGTCGCCCTGGACGGAGACGAGGAGGACGATGGTGTCGTCGAAGCCGCGTCCGCCGGTGTTCGTGACCCAGAAGGTGCCCGACGTCGCGGTGCTCGCGGTCACCTGGCCGTAGGGCGCGGCGACGTCGTTGGTGAGGTGGTGCTCGTTGAGGCCGCCGCCGTCGGCCTTGATGTAGTATGTCCCGTTCGGGCCGCCGTACGTGGTCCCGTCGAGGTCGTACCTCGCGCCGTTCGCGGGCGCGACGAAGATGTGGCGCGGGGCCGAGAGGACGCCCGACTCGGGCGCGACGGTCGCGATCGGGGTGACCGTCGGGGTCGGTGTCGGGGTGGGCGTCGGCTCGGTGACCGTGATGTAGTCGGTCCTGACTTCGCTGTCCGAGCCGGCGTCGTTCGTGACCGTGAGGTTCACGGTATAGTTCCCGGCTGCCGAGAAGGTGTGGAGCAGACTCGGCGAGGTCGAATCGATCCTCCCGTCGTTCTCGAAGTCCCACGCACGCGCGGTGATCCCGGAGCCGACGGAGGTGTCGTCGAACCGGACGGTGAGCGGCGCGGTGCCGCTCGTGACGTCGGCGGTGAAGTTCGCCGCGGGCGGCGCCAGGGGCTCGTGCACGACCCGGTAGCCGGAGGGGCCTGCGACGACGAGGTTGTTGGTGTACTGGATGCCCTGTCCCCTGTTGGCCGCGAGGCACCAGCCGTACCCGTTGAAGGCCGCGTCCGAGGTCATGTTCGTGAACGAGTACTCGACCTTGACGCCGCCGTCATCGGTGAGCGGCGACCAGGTGGGAAACTTGGCCGGGTTGAGGGCGCCGACCCTGAGGTCGACGAACATCAGGCGCGCGCTCGTGGAGGTGTCCGCGATGTCCTGGCCGTAGTAGAGCGGCATGGCCGCGCCGTCCGCGGACCAGGGAGGCCCGGGCTTCCAGGTCTGCGGGCCGTAATAGAAGTCCGCCTTCGTGAACGTCTCGTCGATGGCGCCGGCGACGTACTCGGCGGAGGCCGGAAGGCCGGCCGACGTGTTGTTCGGCGTCCAGGTGTACCCGCTCGACTTCACGTGGACGGCGAAGTCGTCGGGCAGCTCGCCCCGGACGGAGACGAGGAGGACGATGTCGTCGTTGCAGCCGCGGGTGCCCTGGTTCGTGATCCAGAAGGTCCCCGACTGGCTGCTCGTCGTTGTGGTCTGGCCGGCCGGGACGGCCGCATCGTTCGTGATGTGGAGCTCTTTCATGCCCCCGCCGTCGGCCTTGATGAAATACACCCCGTTCGGGCCGCCGTAGGCCGCGCCGTCGAGGTCGTACTTGACGCCGGCGTCGTTCGCGACATTCACGAAGATATGCCGTTGCGCCGGCAGCGCGGTCGGGTCCGCGGCGACGGCGACTCCGACGGAGGCCGTGACCGCGAGAAGCAGTATCAGGATCAGTTCGATTCGTAATCGATGTGCCATGGTTCGTTCACCTGGAGGGAGAGACGGCGCCGTTCTCGTCGGAACGGCCCGGCTCTCGGGACGGCGGGCCGCGTTCGGGGCGGGGCCCGGCTCGCCGGAGCTCATTCTCTCTGTTACGGTTACTGAGAGAATTCAATAAACGACGGGGTTTATTGAACGTGTTGTACTTCTCGTGTTCGCATGTCCCGGTGCGTGCGATGAGGGACCTGTCCCGATCCCGCGAAGATCCCGTCTCGGGGCTCGCGGTCGACGGACGGGACGACGCCGTCTCTCGAACGGGCCGGCCCGCGGACGAAAAAAGAGGAGGTTCAGGTCGCCCGGACGTAGTTCGCCCGCTGGACGGTCTCGGTCGAGCCGTCCGTGTAGGTGATCTTCACGAGCGGGCTGAACGTGCCGGCGGCCGGGTAGAAGAACGTCGGGTTCGTGTCCCGCGAGTTCCAGGTGTTCAGGTGCGCCGTGGCGTCGAACGACCACCAGGCAGACCGGACCGTCTTGCCGGCGGCCGGCGCGAGCGTGAACTTCACGGCCGTCCCCTTCGACGCGGAGAGCGGTGCGGCCGTGAACGAGGCCGCGCCCGCAGCCGTCGTCGTCACCGTCGTGCCCGTGCTCGCGGTAAACTCGATGTAGTCGAGGTTGAGCCGCTCCGACGTGAAGACGAGTTTCACCTGGTGCGTGCCGGCCGCGAGCGGGACCGGGAGGGTGAACGTCCGGAAGGTGCCGAACGAGCCCGTGCCGCCGATCTGCGCCGTGCCGGTCTTCGCGCCGTCGACGTAGACGTCGACCGCCTTGGTCGACGCGTCGGGGTTCGCGGCGTTGAACGAGGCCGTGTACGTCCCGGCGCTGGCGACGTTCACCGTGTAGGTCAGCCACTCGCCCGTGCGGATCCAGCCGACATTGTACGACGCGATGCCGGCCGTGTACTCGATGTCGACCGCCTCGGACGGGCGGTACGCGCCGCCCTCGTTCGCGAGGGTCGTGTCGGAGTACGCGGCGGCCGTGCCGGCCTTATCGAAGTTCTCGGCCTGGACGCGGCCGGGGACGGCGTTGCCCGGGCCGTACGGCACCGTCTGGAAGGTGGGGGTCGGCGTCGGCGTGGCGGTCAGCGTACCGGCCGAGAGCTCGAGCCAGTCGAGGTTGAGCCGGTTGACGCCCTCGAACGCGATGGTCACGACGTGCCGGCCCGACGGGAGTGTCAGGGGTGCCGCCGAGGCGAAGGAGCCGTACGCGGTCCAGCTTCCAGTGCCGCCGACGAGCACCTGGCCCGCCGGAACGCCGTCGACGTAGACCTTGACGGCCTTGGGCGTCGCGTCGGGGTTCGCGGCGCGGAGGGTCAGGGTGTAGTTCCCGGTGATGGTCGAATCGATCGAGTACTTCAGGTACTCGCCGGCGCGGATGAACGCGACGTCCGTGACGCCGACCTCGGTCTCGATGTCGACGCCCTCGCCGGCGCGCAGGTTGGTGTTGCCCTGGTTCTGGGGCTCGAGGTCGTGGTACGCGACGCCCTCGCCGCCGGTGTCGAAGTGCTCGGCCTCGATCCGGGTCGACGGGACGTGCGTGCCGCTGTACGGCCCGGGCGTCTCCGGCGTCGG
>JBDKUZ010000003.1:0-12535 GCA_039679395.1 Methanospirillum sp.
CGAGTTCGCGGTTCGCGGCGGCGAGATCCTCGGTCCGCTTCTTCACCCGCTCCTCGAGTTCGGCGTAGAGCTGGCGGTTCTCGTCCTCGGCCTCCTTGAGCCGCGTGATGTCGTTGCCGACGCAGAGGATCCCCTGCGGGCTCCCGTCATCGCCGAAGATCGCCCGGTTGGTCCACGAGATATACGTACGGCTCCCGTCTTTCCGAACATTTTCGTTCTGGTGGATCGTATAGGCCGACGGATCCCGGGAGATCTCGTGCACCTGGTCGCCGATTCGCTGACCATCGCTGTCGACCTCGGGGACGATTGTTCCCACCACATCGCGGCCAATGAGCTCGCCCGGGTCGAACCTGAAGAACCGCTCCGCGAACTCGTTCACATACCAGATCGTCCCGTCCGGGCCGAGACGGAGGATGATCGAGTTCGCGTCCTCCACGAGCTGCCGGTACTTCTCTTCGTTCTCGCGGAGGGCCACCTCGTTCCGCTTCCGGTCGGTCACATCCTGCCCGGCCGCGTAGAACCCTGTCACCCGGCCGGCCAGCGGGTCCATGATCGGCATCGTCCGGTGGCTGACCCATCGGATCTCGCCGTCGCTTGCGATGACCCGGAATTCGCTCCCGTACGGCTCGTTGCGGGCCACGGCATCCTTGTGATGCTGGAGGATGTCGCGATCGTCGGGGTGGACGATCGCCTCCCACCCGCCGAGTTCGTCGAGCTCGGCGAACGTGTACTGGCAGACCCGCTCCGGGGCCCCTGCCGACCAGATAGAGGTCCAGGTCCCTTCGGCCTCGAGTACCTTGCAGTACGCGTAGTCCGAGACCAGGTCGAGCGTGCGGCGGTACCGGTCCTCGCTCTCGGAGAGGTTCAGCTCATGCTGCTGGAGCTGCTGAATGGTTCCTTTGAGCCTCCCGATCATCGTGGTGATGGACGTTCCGAGGACCGTGAACTCTCGGGCTGCGTTCGACGAGATCGGGTGATCGAGGTCCCCCTGCGCAATCGCATCGACGTCCCCGACGAGAGTTCGGATCGGCCCGGTGAGGCGCCCCGACACAATGCCGGCCGTCACGAGCCCGACCACGAGGGCTGCAAACGCCGCGACAGCGTGAAACCAGACGAGATCCGAGAGGGCCTGCGTTAGAGGGCGGCTGCGGTATGTCAGCTCGACGATCATCGAGAGATCTGAGCCGTAATCCTCGTCCTTGAGATTGATGTACTTGTACCGTACCTTGTTGCCCGTCGCCGGATCGATCCAGTCGAAGCCAGTCTTGTTCTGGATCACCTGATCGAGCCGCGCCTTGAGCTCGGCGTCGGGTTTGAAGGAGCTGTTTCCGACCAGTTTCTTGAACTGGGTGAAGAGTCGGGCATCCTCGACGTAGGGGTTCAAGGCCTTTATGTCCTTGATCGTCTCCGTGTACGTGAGCCGCTGGCGTGCGGACTTGAACTGATTGCCGATGAGGCCGAGCTCGAGGATGTACCGGTGGTCCGAGGTCGGGGCGTATGCGTACTTGCGGAGGATGTTAGATCCGGTCTCCCGGACCACGCGATCGGGGTAGAAGCCGCTGGTGTTCCGGATCCGGTTCAAGTACGCGGCGAATTCGGGCTCCGAGGTGAAGTCGAGATCCTGATCGGGCGGATACGTCGTGAGCTCGATCATGTTCGACGCGTTGATCACGTACAGATCCATCTCGTCGCTGAAGATTTCGTGCTTGATCCGGGTAAGGTTCATGTCCGAGGCATTCCGGCCGGCGCGCTCGTACTCGTCGGCGAACTCGACAAGCCCCCGTTGCATCTCCCCATTCATGGTGTCGTCGAAGAGCTTGAGCCCCTCGTCGATCAGCATGATGGAGTTATTCAGGTCGATCTCGGTCTGCTCCTCGAGCAATCGCTGGTGGCTCCGGAGGTTCGATTCCGCGATCGAATAGTCCACAAGCGTGATTCCCACGACGACCAGAACGATCAGAGCGACTATGAAGACGAAGAGCGTCAGCGAGAATGGCCGGGAGCGCAGGGAGAGCGGCATGACAACCCCCGATGCAGGGGATAGCAGGTAATCGGGTTCATCATACGAAGAACCTTCCGATTACTTCTTCGAAGGGGGTCGGATAACAATTCACTTACTATATATATGTCAGGGATGTACTACTCCTCATGGGCCTTGAAGAGGACCGGGCCATCGCCCGGAAGATCCGGACGCTCCTCAAGGCGTACCCGAAGGGATTGATCATTACGGAGATCTCCCAACGGCTCGGGATCAACCGGAACTCGGCCGCCAAATATCTCGAGATCCTGCTCTTCACGGGGCAGGTGGAGGTCCGGCAGATCGGGATGGCGAAGATCTACACGGTCTCCCAGAGGGTGCCGCTTTCGGGTCTCCTTCGGTTCGCACGCGAGCAGATCGTGGTCGTCGACGACGAGGGTAGAATCATCCAGGCGAACGACCGTCTGCTCGATTTCTGGCAACTTTCACGCGAGGCCCTCCTCGGCGAGCGTTTCGATAGGGTCGACCTCGCTCCGCTCAGGGGCATGGTCCTGCCGACGGCCGACGGCGCGAGCGAAGCCGAACGACGCGATCTCTCCTTCGAGTACGACGGCAGGACCGTCCACTGTCGGATCTCGATGATCCCGACCGTCTTCGAGGACGGAGGCACCGGCTGCACCGTGATCATCGAGGACGTAACTGCCGAACGGGAGTACGAAAGGCGGATCGCCGAGAACGAGGCGCGCTATCGGGCCGTGGTCGAGGATCAGACCGAGCTGATTGCCCGGCACCTGCCGGATATGACGGTCACCTTCGCGAACGACGCCTGCCGCCGATTCTTCGGGACCGACCAGGCCGATCTGGGAACCCTGGACGTGACGGGATACCTGTTACCGGAAGATGTTCAGGGGATCTCCGATACCCGGAAGCACCTGACTCCCGAATCCCCGATTGCGCACTACCTCCACCAGATTCGTAATCGGAATGGCGACGTCCGTTGGCTCGAATGGTCCGATCGGGCCCTCTTCGGTCCTGACGGGGACGTCATCGAATACCAGCTGGTCGGCCGCGACGTGACTGACGACCACGAACGCCAGCGTGAGCTGCTTGTCATGGAGTCGGCGATCGCGGCCTCGGTCGACGGGATCGCCATCCTGGCCCCCGACGGGCGCATGGAGTACGTTAACCGCGCTTTTGCGTCCATGTTCGGCTACGATGAACCCGAGAATCTCGTGAACCGGAGCCATGCCGAACTCGCGCACGGGGACCTCGCTCTCGCCGGATTGATGGACGAGATCAGGGGACCGCTCTTCAACGACGGGCAGTGGTTCGGCGAGGTCCGGTGCCTGCGGCGCGACGGGCGTCCGTTTATGGCCCAGGTTTCCGCCTCGGTGGTGCTCGACGACGGGCGGCTCATGTGCGTCCTCATCTCGATCGTCGACGTCACCGAACGGCGGCAGACCGAGCAGGCTCTCAGGCTCAGCCGCGGTAAACTCCAGGAGGCGATCGAGTTCATGCCCGATGCGACCTTTATCGTTGACCGCGAGCGGCAGGTCGTCGCCTGGAACCGGGCCATGGAGACCCTGACCGACATCAGACGGAAGGAGGTGATGGGGACACGCGACTACGGACGCGCCTTCATGAAGTTCGAGGGGGTTTTCCCGGTCCTCGTCGATCTCCTCGACCTCTCGACGGAGGAACTCGCCCGTACCTATCCGGGCGTGCGCCGGTTCGGCGAGACCCTCTACTTTGAGACGCCGATTCCTTCGCTCCGCGGCGGACGGGGGGGGCACCTGTGGGGGAAGGCCTCGCCCCTCACCGACCGCGACGGAAGCGAGATCGGGGCGATCCAGACCCTGCGGGATATCTCGGACTGGAAGCGTGCCGAGGAGGCGTACCGGAACGCCATGCAGCGCGAGAGCCAGATCCGGCGGCTCGAAGAGAACGGCAAAGGACTCTCGGCGTGACCGCCAGAAACGGCGCCACACGCGGAAAGCGCGCCGCGCCGCACGTTCATATACCTGTATCGCCCTATCGTTGTAGCAGCGTTCAGCCCCCCGGACACCGAGGTGCCATTTCAGTGTTCAAACGGATCCTTGCGGCCGTCGACGGGACCGAGCTCGCCGAGGAGGTGCTCGAGACCGCGATCACGATCTCAAAGCGTTTCGACAGCGACGTCCACGTGGTTCACGCGGTCCACGAGGGCGTCCTCGCCGGCCTTCTCAAGGGAGACGACGAGGATGATAGCGCCGTGATGGGTCCGTACGGGCCGGTTGAAACCGCCGAACCCGACGACCCGGGCTCGGTCGTGCGGCGGATGCGGGAACATGCGGAGATGCTCGGGACCGAGATCGCGATCCATACCCCCGAAGGCTCGCCTGGGGAGGAGATCGTCCGCGTCGCGGCGGAGGTGCACGCGGACCTGATCGTCCTCGGCGCCCACCAGAAGAGCCTGGTCCGGCGCCTCCTCATCGGCTCGGTCTCCGGCTACGTGATCGAGAACGGATCGGTCTCGACCCTGATAGTCAAGCCCGAGCCATAAGCCGGTCGCGCGAGAAGATCGCCGCGCCGACCCGAATCAGGACGACATCGACGCCATAGAAGACGAGCCCGACGAAGAGCAGGACCGGGAGCGAGAGCAGGAGCAGACCCGAGCCCTGCCCGACCATCAGCGCGACGATCACCAGCGAGAGCAGGCCGGTCAGCTGGTTCGCCTCGAGGAAGGTCTCGACCCGGGTCGAGACCAGGACCGAGGCCGAGACGCCCAGAAGCGCGACGGCCGGACCGATCCAGACCGCGAGTGCGAGCGCTGAGATCGTGGGGAACCAGACAGCGCCCACGATGGGAGCCGTGATCAGGTTCACCATCACCGCGTAGATCGCGAAGTTCAGGAAGGTCGCGATGACGGCCGGCACGGCCCCCGCGAGAACCTTGCCCGCATAGAGCTCGAGGTCCGTCGCGGGGGTGTAGAGCAACCCCTCGAGGGTGTGCCGCTCTTTCTCGCCCACGAACGACTCGGCCCCGACGATCGCCGCTACCATCAGCGGGATGATCAGGAAGAGCGGCGCGAGGAAGGAGCCGAGCATCAGCACGACCATTCTCGAACCAATCGGGAGATTCTCCAGCCCCGGCGGCAAGAGATGCATGAGCGCCTCGAACGGCCCGAGGTCTCCGGCGTTCGACCCGGTTCCGAACGGCAGGAGCCCGATCAGGAGCGGCATGCCGATCGAGAGGAAGAACGAGAGCCCGAGGATCGACCAGATCGCGATCCGGTTCTTCCGGACCTCCAGAAGGTCCTTGGTCGCGATCGCGCGGACCGTGCGCCAGTTCATGCCGGCACCTCCTGGAGGGCGAAGTAGACCTCTTCGAGCGTGTGTTCCCGCCGCCCGGCCGAGACGACCCGGCCCCCGGCTCCGACCGCGGCCCCGATCGCGTCGGCAGCCGCCACGTCGTCGGGAGCGGCGAGCAGCAGGCGCTGTTCATGGCGCTCGATCACGGTGACGCCAGGCACGGTCTCGACCGCTGCGGCGACCGCGTCGGTCACGGGATCGAGGAACGCGAGTGCGATCGGTGAGGCCGCGAGGAGACGGTCGGAGAGCTCGCGGACCGTGCCAAGCGCGATCAATCTCCCCTTCGAGAGGACGCCGACGCGGTCGCAGAGGGCCTCGGCCTCGACCAGGTGATGCGTGCAGAGAACGACCGTGCGCCCCTCGTCCCGAAGCGCGCCGACCAGCTCATGGACCTGCCGCGAAGCGACGGGGTCGAGCCCGGCCGTCGGCTCGTCGAGGAAGAGGAGCTCGGGGTCGTGGATCAGGGCGCGGGCAAGAGCGAGCCGCTGTTTCATTCCTTTCGAGAAGCCGCCAACGGGCTCATCGGCGCGGTCCTGGAGCGAGAAACGGGCGAGAAGGTCTCCCACGCGGCGATCGACCTCGGAGACGGGAACGCCGAAGACATCAGCGGCAAAGGCGAGGTTCTGGCGGGCCGTGAGCCGTTCGTACACGGCCGGGGTCTCGGTCAGGACACCGCAGCGGCTCCGGACCGCGGACCCGTCGGTCGTCGGATCGAGCCCGAGCACCCGGGCCGAACCGGCGTCGGGCGTGAGAACCCCGGCGAGCAGTCGGATCAGGGTCGTCTTGCCCGCGCCGTTCGGGCCGAGGAGGCCGAAGACCTCGCCCTCGCCCACCTCGAACGAGACGCCGTCCACGGCCCTGACCGTGCCGAAGAACCGGGCGAGGCCGTTCGACCCGATCGCTGCCACCATGATCGATCGTTGGCTCACGCAGGGAAAAAGGGATCCAGTCGGGTCACGTGCTCGCGCCGCTCCGGTCTTCCCGGCTGTCCGCGGTGCGCTGGCGAAGCCAGTCCACCAGGGACAGGGCCGCGGGCATCACCGCGATGGTGCCGATCAGGCTGTACCCGACCGCGATCACGGTCGTGATCCCGAAGTTCGCGATGATCGGGAAGCTCGAGATGAGCAGGGCCGAGAATCCGGCCGCCGTCGCGAGCCCCGAGACCGCGATCGCGCGCCCGATCCGCTGGACCGAGCGCTCGATCGCGGCGTAGACGTCGCCGGTCTTCTCCCGCTCCTCGAGGTACCGTTCGAGGACCAGGATCGTGTACTCCGCCGCGACGCCGATCGTCATCGCGCCGAGGGTCGCGGTCAGGATCGTGTAGTCGATCCCGAGCAGGGCCATGGTGACCGAGTTCCAGCCGACGACCGCGACGATCGGGATCAGGGGCGCGGCCGCATCGATCTTCCGGTAGACGGCGAGCAGGGTCGCGAGGACCAGGACGAAGCCGAGCACGGTCATGCTGTCCTTGAAGTTCGCGATGTCGTCGATCAGCTGCGTCCAGAGCGCGAACGACCCGTTCGGATCGGCCTCGATCCCCGCGGGCGGATGGATGTACGCAAGGTCCCCGTTCAGTTCCGCCTTGAGCTCGTTCTGCTGGTCCATCTCCATGTAGATCGAGCTGAAGGAGATCTGCGCTTCGCCGTTGCCCGAGAGGTAGGCGCCTTTAATCCTCGCCGGGATGGCGTCGAGTACGGCCCGGAGCTCGCTCGCCGTCGCCGGCAGCGCGCCGCCGTTGTAGAGCATCACGATGTCGGCGATGCTGATACCACCCGTCAACCGATCGCCGTGGTTCTCGAGCGCGTACTCCTCGAAGGCGCGCATCCACGCCAGCGAGTCCAGGCTGTCGACCGATCTCCCCGTGACGTAGATGGGCACCGGCGAGGTCGAGCCCATGGCGCTCGTGACCTTGTTGAGCTCGATCTGCGCGGGCATGTCCGGGGGCACGAACGAGGCCATGTCCGTGTCGATCGGGATCGACGGGTCGACCGCGACCCCGACCAGGGCGACCAGGAGGGCGACGGCGAGCAGGGGGACCGGGTTCCTCGCGATCCGGACCGAGAGCAAGCCAAGGACCCGATCGAACCCGGTCGGCGTCCCGGAATCGGCCGGGACACCTTTCGGCCGGTACGAGATCAGCCGCGCGAAGACGGGGATGCCGATGAGCGAGACCAGATAGCAGCTGACGATCCCGATGATCGCGACCTGAGCGAAGTTCCGGATCATCGGGACCGGCGAGAGGAAGAGCGCGGCAAAGCCCATCGAACACGCGATCAGGGCGTAGAGCACGGCCGGGCCGGTATTTTCTAGCGTGGCTAGGATCGCCTCGGCGAGGGAACCCCTGCGCGCCTCCTCCTCGAGGCGGGAGTGAAACTGGATCGCATAATCGATCCCGAGCCCGATCAGGATCGGGAACGCCCCGATCGCGGCCATGGTGATCAGAATCCCGGAGAAGCCGAGAATACCGAAGGTGACGACGAGGCCCATGCCGACCATCACCACGGGCACGAAGCGGTGGTTGACGTAGCCGAAGAGGAGACCGAGCACGATCACCAGCAGGACCATCGCGACCACGATCAGGATGATCGCCTGGAGCGACATCGCGACGTTCGTCTGCATGTTGAAGACGAGGTCCCCGGTCTGCGTGATGGTCGTGCCCGCCGGCGGGTCCGAGTCCGCGATGACCTGCTGGACCGCGATGACGGCCATCGCGCCATCTTCTGCCGAGAGGCCCGGATCCAGGACGATATCGACGAGCATCAGCGTGCCGGACTTGAAGTACTCGGAGAGGACGCCCGGGGGCACCTTCTCCTTGATCGCGACGATATCGGCCGTGGAGTTCGGCGTGGAACCGTGGTTCGCGGCCTGAATCACGTCGGCGATCGAGACGACCGAGCGCACGTGCTCGACCTTCCGCATCTCCGCCTCGAGCGAGTCGACGTACCGGAGCTGGTCGAGGCTGTATACGTCGCCCGACTCCACCAGCAGGACAACCAGGCTCGTCCCGAAAGTCGAGGAGTACTGGTCGTAGCTGACGCCGAACGGAGTGTTCGGGTCGAGATAACTGTAGGTGCTGGTGTCCATCCGGGTCAGGGTCATCCCGTAGAGCGAGACGGCGAGGACGATCGCGACGAGGACGGCCACGACCCTCGCGTGGCCGTTGATCAACCGGGCGAGCAGGATGAACGGAGAGTGCATGGAACCTCCGGTAAAGCCGGGCGGCGGTCACCGCCGCCCGTGCGCTCAGGCCGGCCCCTTTCGCCGGCGGTAGACCACCCAGACGCCGCCGATGATCACGAGCCCGACGAGGCCGAGCCCGAGCGTGGACCCGAGGGAGCCCGTGGACCCGGTCACGGTGACGGGGATCGTGATGGAGTCGGAGGTCATTGTGTTGCCGAGGGCGTCGCGGTACCGGATCTCGGAGTCGAGGGCGTAGTCCTTCGGGGTGGCGTCGCCCTTCGCGGAGATCTCGAACCGGGCGGTCCGGTTCTCTCCCGGCGCCATGTCGCCGAGGTAGGCCGAGTCGTCCGTCGAGACGAACGGGGCCACGGCCGAGAGCCGCGCCTGTGCCGATCGCACGACCGCAGCCCCCGTGTTTCGGTAGACGACATCGATCACCTGCTTTCCGCCCGCCGGGATCGATGCCTTCGGCGAGACCACCTCGAAGCTGATGCTGCCGCCGACGGGCACGCCGATGGTCACGGGGACCTCGGTGTGGCCGATGCCGTTGTGGTCGTCGTAGCTGACCACGAAGTGGACCGGATAGGCCTGGGCCGCGGCCTCGTCCGAGACGGCGACCTTGTAGCGGAGGTGGACTGTCTGGCCCGGGGCGAAGTCCCCGATGAAGACCGAGCTGTCGATCGGGGTGATCGGCGAGGCAAGGTTGCGGGTCAGGGCCACGACGGCGTTCTTCGCGGACTCGGCGCCGGCGTTGGTGACCGTCAGGTTCAGGTAGCCCTCAGTCCCGACGTTGAGCGCCTCGGTGGCGATCTCATCGATGCGGAGCACGACCCTGGAGGAGATGGCAAGGGCGAGCGGGATGGTCTTATCGACGTCCAGGTACTGGTAGCTGGCCGCCGAGGTCCCGATCCGGTCGACCGAATCGACATACGAGTAGCTGACCTTGAGGGGCAGCGTGTACGTGCCCGCGGACACATCCGCCGGGATGAGGAGGCGGAAGGTCGCCCGCGCCGACTGCCCGCCGAGGATGTCTCCTACCATCTGAGGATCGGACTGCACGACGATGCCATCCGTTCCCTCGAGCGCGATGTTCACGGATTTGGCGGTGTTCGGGAGCGGTTCCGCGGTACCGACGAGGCCAATCTCCTTGCCGCCGACGAGGCCGGCGTTCTGGATGACGACGATCAGGGGCACGGTCTGGCCGGCCGCAAGCTCGTTCGTCCCCTCGATCGAGGCCGAGATCTCGGGGCCGTTCGCGGAGAATCTCTCGCCAGCCAGGACCGGAGGCGCGAGGGCGAGGAGGAGAAGCAGCGCGGCCATCGCGCATCCGGCCGCGATCCGGGGAGATTGGCTCGTGAACATGGGAACCGACTCCGAATAACTCTACGAGGAAACGAACGGGGTTGGGATATATAAATTGAGCTAATTGCACTTGATAGACCATATCGCAAAGGCAGGATGGCTCCCGATGGCACATTCGAGCGTGCGGTATCTGGAAAAGAGGATGAACCTTCAGGCCGCTGTTGCCGTCCCGGTATCGCGGCGATGCTCGATCCGGGTCTGGACCCGGTCCACCAGGACCAGTGCCGCGGGCATCACCACGATCGCGCCGACCAGACTGAACCCGACCGCGATCACGGTCGTGACCCCGAAGTTCGAGATCATGGGGAAGGTCGAGACGCAGAGGGCCGAGAACCCGAAGGCCGTTGCCAGTCCCGAGACGGTGATCGCGCGGCCGATCTTCTGGACCGAGTGCTCGATCGCGGCGTAGACATCGCCTGCCTTCTTGCGCTCCTCGAGGAACCGCTCGAGCACCAGGATCGTGTACTCGGCCGCCACGCCGATCGTCATCGCGCCGAGGGTCGCGGTGAGCGGCGTGTAGTCGATCCCGAGGATCGTCATGGCGACGGCGTTCCAGCCGACTACCGCGACGATCGGGATCAGGGGCGCGACCGCATCGATCTTCCGGTATACGACAAGCAGGGTGCCGAGAACGAGGACGAAACCGAGCAGGGTCATGCCGTCCTTGTTGTCCGCGATATCGCCGATCAGCTTCGTGAAGAGCGCGAACGAGCCCGTGGGCTCGGCGCTGACGCCTGGTGGCGGCGTGGTGAAGGCGAGCTCCTCCTCGAGCTGTTGCTTGAGGGCGTCCTGGGCCTGGATGTCCATCTTGGTCGAGGAGAACGAGATCTGCGCCGCCCCGTGCCCCGAGAGGTAGGCGGTCTTCGTCGCCGCGGGGATAGTGTCGAGCACGGCCTGAAGCTGGCTCTCGGTGGCCGGCATCGCACCGCCGTTGTACTGGACCACGAGGTCCGCGATGCTGGTCGCGCCGGTCAGGCGATCGCTGTGGTGCTCGAGGGCGTACTTCTCGAACCCGAGCATCCAGTTCATGGTCTCGAGACTGTCGACCCGGTCTCCCGTTATGAGGATCGGGACCGGCGAGGTCGAGCCCATGGTCCGGCTCACCTTCTCCATCAGGACCAGGGCCGGCATGTCCTGCGGCACGAACGTCTTCTCGTCCGTCGAGATCGGGATGGACGGATCGAGCGCGACCCCGACGAGGGCGACGAGGCCGACGACGGCGAGCAGGGGGAGGGGGTTCTTCGCGATCCGGACCGAGAGGGTGCCGAGTAGCCGGTCGTAGCCGGTCGCCTCGTGAATCTCCGTGTGGACGCCCTTCGGCTGGTAGTTGACCAGCCGGGCGACGACGGGGATGGCGACGAGCGAGACCACGTAACAGGTCGCGATCCCGATGATCGAGACCAGGGCGAACCCGCGGATCATGGGGACCGGGGAGAGGTCCAGGGCTGCGAAGCCCATCGCCGTCGCGAACATCGCGTAGAAGACGGCCGGGCCCGTGTTCTCCAGGGTATGACGGATGGCCTCGGCGAGCGAACCCTTGCGCGCCTCCTCCTCAAGACGGGAATGGAACTGGATCGCATAGTCGATCCCGAGGCCGATCAGGATCGGAAAGGCGCCGATCGCGGCCATGGTGATCTGAATACCGGCGAGCCCCATGACCCCGAACGTGATGATCAGGCCCATCGCGACCATCAGCACGGGCAGGAACCGGTGGCTGACGTACCCGAAGAGGAGGCCCATCACGACCACCATCAGGATCATCGCGACCGCGATCAGCGTGCCCGTGGACGTGCTCATCTCGTCCTTCATCTGCTCGGAGAACGCGCTCGACCCGGTCACCGAGACGGTCGTCCCGGGAGGCACGTCCGTGCTGTCGACGAAGGACTGGATGTTGTTGAGCGCCGCCGTGGATTGATCCTTGGAGAGGCCCGCTTCGAGCGTGACCGAGACCATCGTGAAGGTCTTGGACGGGAGGTACCGATCGAGCAGGCTCGTCGGAACCTTCGAGGTGATCGCGGTCACCTCGGCGGCCGATGTCGGCATCCTTCCGCCGTTCGCCTGTTTGACCAGGTCCGCGACCGAGGCGACCGATGTGACGTGCTGCTGCTGGCGCAGATCCTCTTCGAGCGAGTCCATGAACCGGAGCTGATCGATGCCGGTCGGATCGGCGGT
Source organism: Methanospirillum sp. (assembly GCA_039679395.1). Taxonomy (GTDB): domain Archaea; phylum Halobacteriota; class Methanomicrobia; order Methanomicrobiales; family Methanospirillaceae; genus UBA288. Next base: position 12,043 of record JBDKUZ010000003.1, read on the forward strand.
CTCGATCAGGAGGATGATGGTGTCGGCGCCGAAGGTCGAGGTGTACTTGTCGTAGTTCTGGCCGAAGGGGCTGGACTTGTCGAGGTAGCCGGCAGTCCCGGTCTCCATCGAGATCAGCGTCGTCCCGTAGAGCGAGGCGGCGAGCACGACCACCAGGAGACCGGCCACGACCTTCGGATACCCGTTGATCAACCGGGCGAGCAGCGTGAATGGCGATTTCATGAAACCTCCTGAAAGAGAAAGGCGGCCGGCGGAAAGCCGGCCGGAAATCCCGTCTACGCCGCGCCCTTCCGTCGGCGGTAAACGAAGTACCCGCCGCCGATGACGATGATGGCGATACCGGCGAGGACGATCGGCGAGCCGAGAAGGCCGCCGCTGCTGGCCGTGACGGTCACGGGGACCTTCATGGTATCGGAGATCTGGGAGTTATCGAGGGCGTCGCGGTATCGGACCTCGGAGTCGAGGCCGTACTGCTTGGCGGTGGCGGCCTTAT
>JBDKUZ010000004.1:0-19283 GCA_039679395.1 Methanospirillum sp.
AGGCCCACGAGGGACCGCACTTTCAGGCGGGTCGCGCTCCCGTCGGGCAGGTGCAGAAGATCGTAAAAGAACCCGTCCCATTCGTCCCACATGCCCTCCTGGTTCTCCCCCATCCGGTTCATGGCGGACGCAATCCAGAGGAAGTGCTCGTAGAACTTGATGGCGAGTTCCTCGTACACCGGGTCGTCGACGGCAAGCGTGGCGGCGATCTCCAGCATATTCTGGCAATACATCGCCATCCAGGCGGTCCCGTCGGACTGTTCCAGGTACCCCCCCGACGGGATTGCGGCGCTGCGATCGAAGACGCCGATGTTATCCAGCCCGAGGAACCCTCCCTCGAAGACGTTCTGGCCGTAGCGGTCCTTGCGATTGACCCACCAGGTGAAGTTCATCAGGAGCTTCTGGAAGACATGCTTGAGGAAACGGGTGTCGCTGACACCGTACAACTGCTGCTCCATGCGGTAGATGTACAGGGCCGCCCAGGCGTGCACCGGGGGGTTGACGTCGCTGAAGTTCCACTCGTAGGCCGGCACCTGGCCGTTGGGATGGATGTAGCGTTCGTGCAGGATCAGTTCCAGCTGCTCCTTGGCGAAGGGCGGGTCGATCATCGCGAGCGCGATCACGTGAAACGCGAGATCCCAGGCCGCATACCAGGGGTACTCCCACGTGTCCGGCATCGAGATGATGTCCGCGTTGTACATATGGAACCACTGGTTGTTGCGGACGGGTTGCCTGGCGCCCAGGGCCAGATTGGACCCGTGCTGACGGAGCCAGCGGTCCAGGTCGTAGAAATAGTACTGCTTTGTCCAGAGCATCCCCGCGAGGGCCTGGCGCATCACCTCCGCCGCGTCCGGGCCGACCGACGGGGGGGTGATGTTCTCGTAGATCGCATCCGCTTCTCTCTTCCGGGTCTCCAGGATCTCGTCGAACCGGCTGCCGAAGGGATCGGTCGGGGATCCATCGGGTCCGATCGGGGGGGTCGTGTTCAGCCGCAGGCGCACCACCCGTCTCCCCCCGCCCGGAATGGTCATCGGGAAGGAGGCCGCGGCTTTTGTCCCGGTTCGAGCGGGGTTCACCGCCGCAGTCCGGTGCGAGACGACGTACTCGTTGATGCCGTCCTTCACGTACGGGCTCGCGTTCGGGGTGCCCGAGATACGTTCTTCATTGGTCTCGTTCTCGGTGAAGAGCAGCTCGGTGGCGCCCTCGCAGGAGAGGTACCGAACGCCGAGGGCCGGGTGGCTGGCCTGAATAACGCTCGTGCCGGGGGGACCGTCCGCCTGTTTCAGGAGCGGTCGCCTGGCGCCGTGCGCGAGCCACCAGGTGTTGCGGAACCAGAGTGTCGGGAGCAGGTGCAGCGTGGCCTCGTCCGGCCCCCGGTTCCAGACCGTGATCCGGACCAGGAGATCCTCGGGGGACTCCTTCGCGTACTCGACAAAGAGATCGAAGTAGCGATCGTCGTCGAAGACGCCGGTATCGATGAGTTCGTACTCCGGCTCGTCGCGCGTGCGGTTCCTGTTCGTCTCGATGAGATCGGCATACGGGAACGCCGCCTGCGGGTATTTGTACAGGTATTTCATGTACGAGTGCGTCGGGGTATTGTCCAGGTAGTAGTAGTACTCCTTCACGTCCTCGCCGTGGTTCCCCTCCGCGTTCGCAAGGCCGAAGAGCCGCTCCTTCAGAAACGGATCGGCACCGTTCCAGAGTGCCAGGGCAAAGCAGAGCTGCTGGCAGTCGTCGGAAAGACCCGCAATCCCGTCCTCCCCCCATCGGTAGGCGCGGGAGCGTGCCTGATCGTGGGGGAAATACGCCCACGAATTGCCGTCCTCGCTGTAATCCTCCCGCACCGTGCCCCATTGCCGTTCGCTCAGGTAGGGGCCCCACCTGCGCCAGGGCACGTGCTTCTCATAGACATCGAGAAGCCGCTGCCCCTCGGGCGTGGCGACCGTGACCTCCGGGGGTGACATGCGGCGGTACCCGGAGAGGGAAGAGATATGTCTTTCGGTCCCGTGCGATTGCCATAGGTTCGTCCCGCGGTCCGCCGCTCCGGATCACGCCACGTACCCGCTCTGGACCGCCCATGTGTTCCATCGGCTCGTCTCCCGAGGGCGCCGATACCGGCAGGGCTATGGCCGCCGAGCGCGATCTCCGATCCATGCCTACGTGCAGCGACTGCGCGAACTACACGGAGAAGGGGAAGGGGACCGGGGAGTGCAGGATGGCCGGTCCGGTGCCGGCGGACCGCGATACGGACCGGTGTCCCGTGCGGCTCTTCGTGCCGAAGCCGCCGCGGTGAACCGGGGGCTCCGGTCTACCCCATGCACAATGACACAGCGTGCAGATATTTTCGGGAACTCCACAAATCCGGTTCCCATACGGGAGAAGCCGGAACTATCTGCGTGCTGTGCTATTGTGCGCAGGACCGGCAGAGCTGGCGCGATCGGGGATGGCGATCTCCGCGGGGCCCCGGTCGGCGAGGATCCCCCTTCGCCGGCACGGTTATTTCCCGGTCCGCCCAAACTCTCGGCGATGGACCCCTCCCCTTTCCCGCTCAACGTCCCGTTCCGCCCGTCACCGAAGTTCCGGCTCTGGTACGCCATCACGACCCTGCTCGGGGTGCTCTTCGCCGCCGTCGCCTTCGGGTCGCTCGCGCTCCTCGTCGTTCTGCCGGCCGTCGCGTACGTCGCCTTCGTCGTCTTCGCGGTCGTTCTGGTCGCGATCTTCCTGGTCTGGATGCTGCTCTACTACGCGAGCATGGAGTACGAGCTCCGGGACGACGAGCTCTCGTGGCGGCGCGGGGTCTGGTTCCGGCGGACGGGGATCGTGCCGTACAACCGGATCACGAATATCGACATCCGCCAGGGGCCGGTGATGCGGGCGCTCGGCATCTCGAACCTCGCGATCCAGACGGCCGGGTACTCGGGCCAGGCGACGGCCGAGATCGTCCTCGAGGCGATGGAGCACGCCGAGGACCTCCGGGCGGCCGTGAGAGCCCGGGTCCGCGGCGCGGCCGGCGGCGACGGGACGGGCAGCGGCCCCTCGGTCCCCGCTCCCTCCCCGGCCGACACCGGGCTCCAGATCCTCGAGGAGCTGCGCCGGGTACGCGCCCTCCTCGAGGAGCGGCGCTGACCCCTGCGGGCAATGGCGTGTCGCCGGCGTTGAGGAGGTGCCGGCATGACGGGAGCCGTCGGGGAGGAGACGGCCGTCGCCGTCGCGGAACGACGGTGAGCCCGGTCCCGTGCATGGCGGGAGACGCGATCGGCCTCCCCTCGAACGGCGCGGACGAAGCGTCAGAGCTCTTTCTGGTAGATCACGACGTCCAGCGTCCGTCCGAACTTCTCCCCGACGTTGCGCAGGCGCCCGCACCGGGCATAGCCGCAGCGTTCCATGAGCCGGAGTCCCGCTTCGTTCTCCCCGCAGACGGTCCCGACGAGGACGCGGGTTCCGGCCGCGACGGCCGCGGCCTCGAGCCGCTCGAGGGCGACCCTCCCGAGCCCGCGGCCCGCGAACTCCGGCCGCAGGTAGACGGTCAGCTCGGCCGTCCGGTCGTAGGCCGACCGCTGCTTGTACGGCGAGAGGCAGCAGAAGCCGGCGAACGCACCACCCGACCGGATGACGAACGAGGGGTGCCGGGGATCGCCGACGGGCACGAACTCCTGCAGCCGGTCGATGGGTATGGGCGCCTCGTGGAAGGTCGCGTTCGAGGTCGTGATGTAATGGTCGTAGACCTCCTTGATCGCGGCGAGGTCGTCGTCGTCGGTGACGGGGGTGAGCTCGGCCATGTCCGGATCGATCTCGCCGGCGCGGCTCCTCTCTCTTTCGGTGCGCGGTCTCGAGCAGGGACGCCGGGTCGCGCTGGCCGTTGAGACCGATACATCCCCCGGCGGTGACGGCGATGGCGCCGGCCGGGGTTCTTCATAGCGGCGCTCCGCCTCAGCTGTAGGTACTGCGAGACGCGTCTCCTTTCGCTCTTCTAACACTTTATCCATTTCAGCCGCCACGCCATCCGGGCCTGCCCCGCATTGCGGATCACGGAATAGTCATAAACGAGTTTTCGTATCATTTTTCCACATTTTTGATATGAAAAGACATGTAGCACTCGCGACTGATACGAAACCCGGTTTTCAAGGTCGTGTATCCCCCGATACGATCTCGAGAAGCGATGGAAATTCGTACACGGCCGGCCGCTGCCCCGAACGCTCTTCTCGGAAACGCAGGATACCGCACCGGACCAGCGACGCGAGGATCCGATGCGCGCTCGCCTGCGGGATCTCCGAGGTCGCGACGAACTCCGACGATCGGAACACCGGCTTCTTGAAGAGCGCGTCGAGGGTCGGGATTGCGTACTTCCCCGAGGCGACCTCGTTCACCTCGTACTTCATCTCTCCGAACAGCGCCTGGATCGCCCGCGCCTTCGCGCCGTCCTCCTCCGCCTGCTCGATGACCTTCTCCAGGAAGAACGCAATCCAGCCGTTCCAGTCGCGGTTCCGCGAGAGGCCTTCGAGGGCATCGTAATACGCGTCGCGGTCCCGTTCGATGCTGGCGCTGATGTAGAAGTTCGGTCTGCCGATGACACCCTTTCGCGAAAGGATCAGTGGGACGAGCATTCGGCCGATGCGGCCGTTGCCGTCGAGGAACGGGTGGATCAGCTCGAACTGCCCCTTCAGGACCGCGACCTGGACAATCGGGTCACGCTCCTCGCGGTGGAGATAGTGCTCCCAGTCCGCCAGGGCATCCATCACCAGCGACGGTTCCGGCGGGACGAATACCGCCTGCTCGATCGTCGCCCCGCGGGTGCCGATGAAGACCTGCCGCGTCCTGATCTCCCCCGGTTCCTTCTCCCGTCCGCGAATCCCGGACTTCCACTTCGCGAATGTGGCATATATTGTATACGCAGGATATGCGTTCACTTGTCGTGCACGACACATCAGAGCCCGTATCGCCCGTATTCCGAGCCACCTTGCGAGCGTTTTACAAATTTATAATTCTGAAACCCGATGTATATGCATGGACTGAAATTCCGGCCGGGAGTCGGCCGATGAAACCGCGAACCGCCACGAGCCCGACGGCAATCACGCTTCCCGCGGAGGCGAAAGCCTGGGCTGTCCGGAAGGGCATGAACCTCTCGGCCGCGTTCTCCGCGTACCTCGTCGAGCTGATGAAAGCGGATCCGGACCGGGCCGGCACGCCTGCCAGCACCGACGGCCCCGTCCGGAGCACCACCCTGCCGAAGCACAAGGGGGTACAGGAGAGTGCCCGCGGCAACGGATAACGCCATCGATCCGGATCGACGGACTCCCGCGGACCCCACGCCGGACGCCGTCGCAATCCCGCAGCAACTCCGCCGGCCCGACCTCCGGTTCGTCCTCGTCCGCGCCGGCCGGAAAAGCGCCCTCGAGCCCGGCTGGCCCACCATCGCCAACTATCCCCACGACCACGTCACCCTCGCCCTCCACCTCGCGCGGGGATCCCCCTACGGCCTCTTCCCCGCCGCGGGCTCGCGCCTCCTGGTCGTCGACGCCGACGACGTGAACCGGCTCCGCGAGCTCGGCGCGCTGGTCTCGCTCCCCGAGACCTTCGCCGTCGCCTCCGGCTCGTCGACGCCCGACCACCCGAAGGCCCACCTCTACTACGAGCTCGACGGCGGACCGCTCGCCGGCCGTCGGCCCTTCTTCGACCCCGAGCGCGGCGAGCCCGTCCACCTCGGCGAGGTCTTCGCCCAGCACCCGGCCGGCGGCAAGGGGGTCGTCATCGGCCCCGGGTCGCGCCACGCCGTCACCGGCCGCCCGTACCGGGTCCTGCGCGACGGACCGATCGCCCGGCTCGCCCCCGGCGCGTGGGAGCGGTTCGCCGCCGCCGTCCGGTGGCAGGACCCCCCGGCGCGTCCGACGCCCCCGCGGCCCGGCCCCGCGGCCGGCCGGACCTCGTTCGGCGCGCTCCTCGGCCTCTCCGTCGACCGCGTCTGGCCGATCCCCGCCGGCGCTCGCCGCTCGGGCGACTGGTACCGGTTCGCCCACCCCGTCCACGGCTCCGCCAACGGCGACAACCTCGCCGTCCACGCGAACGGCCGCGCCTGGTACTGCCACCGCTGCAACAGCGGCGGGGACGCGCTCGCCGCGCTCGCCGTCGACGCCGGGATCATCGACTGCGCCGACGCCCGCTCCGGCTGCCTCGCCGACAGGGGACGCATGACCCAGGTCATCGCCGCCGCGCGGGCCCGCGGCCTCCCGGTCGACGAGGCCGAACGGGTGCGGCGGCGCTCGCACGTGCCGCCGCCGTACGAATCCCTCGACGTCGCCGCCATCCGCGCCCGGATCATGGCGTCGGTCAGGGGGGGCGCATGAACGCCCGCGCCCTGCCGCTCCTCTATGCCGACCCCGCGCCGGGCGAGATCGCCGTCGACAGCGCGGGCACGCGCGCGGCCGTCGAGGCCGCCGTCACCCGCGAGTGCCGGCGGTTCAACTCCACCGACACCGGCAACGGCAAGCGGTTCGCCCTCCGCCACGCCGGGTCCGCGCGCTACTGCGTCGGCCGCGATCTCTGGTACCTCTTCGACGGCACCCGGTGGACGGCCGACCCCGGCCGGACCGTCCGCGAGCTCGCCAAGGCCACCGCCGTCGCGATCAACGCCGAGGCCGCCGACGAGCCCGACGACCGGCGGCGGCGCGAGCTCCAGCGGTGGGCGAAGGAGAGCGAGTCCTCCGCCCGGATCCGCGCCATGCTCGAGATGGCCTCCACCGACCCCGCGGTCCGCATCGCGCCCGACGACCTGGACGCGGACCCCGACCTCGTCACCCTCCGGAACGGGACCCTCGACCTCCGGACGCTCGCCCTCCGGCCGCATCGGCCCGGGGACCTGATCACCAGGCTCGCGAACGTCGACTACGACCCCGACGCCGCGTGCCCGATCTGGGAGGCGCACCTCCGGCGGATCTTCGCCGGCGACGACGGCTACATCCGCTCGCTCCAGGAGCTCCTGGGCTACGCCCTCCTCGCGGGAAACCCGCTCCAGATCTTTCCGATCTGGTGGGGAAGCGGGGCGAACGGCAAGAGCGTGACCATCGCGGCCGTCCGGTCGATCCTGGGCGACTACGCCGTCTCGGCCGCGGCGGAGACCTTCATGGCGAAGGCGACCGACGGCGGCCCGCGCCCGGACGTACTCGCGCTCCGCGGCGCCCGGCTGGTCGTGGCCGTCGAGTCCGAGCGCGGCCACCGGCTGAACGAGGCGTTCGTCAAGCAGATGACCGGCGGCGATCCCTGGAGCGGCCGGAACCTGTACAGCCCGGTCATGGAGACCTTCCTCCCGAGCCACCTCGCGATCCTGGTCACGAACCCGCTCCCGGCCGTGCGGGGGATCGAGGACGCGATCTGGCGGCGGCTCCAGTTCTGGCCGTTCGGCGTGACCATCCCGGCCGGCGAGCGCGTGCCGGAGTACGACCGCGTGCTGCTGGAGGAGGCGCCGGGGATCCTGAGCTGGATGCTCGACGGGCTCCGGCGGTACTGCGCGCGGGGGCGGACGATCGCGGTCCCGCCCCCGGTGGAAGCCGCGACGGCGCGCCACCGGTTCGAGATGGACGCGCTCGCGCCGTTCCTCCGCGACGAGTGCGTGCGGGACTCGGAGGGGGTGGCGGACCGCGCGGACCTGTACGACCGCTACGAGGTCTACTGCACGGAGACGGGGGACGAGCCCCTCTCGAAGCGGGCGTTCGCGAACGCGCTCAAGGAGCGGGGGGTCGCGGACGGCCCGAGCGTCCGCGGGCGGCGGACGTGGCGGGGGCTGAGGGTCCGGACGGCGGCGGAGCGGAGCGAGGCGGAGGCGACGGGGAGCCTGCAGGAGAACCTGTGACTCGCCCGCGCACAATGACACAGCACGCAGATGATGCGGGAAACCGGGAGATTGCCCGTATATCCGGGAGAAAGCCGGATCCCCGTGCGCGCTGTGTCATTGTGTCGTGACGGCGGGCAGCGGGCTATCGCGTCTCCTGCAGGAAGTCGCGGAGGGCCACGGCGTTGTTGTGCTCCTGGTCGCGCGCGGCGTAGAGGAAGGTCACGACGCGGTGGGTGCGGAGGATCTCGCGGAGCTCGGCCAGCACCTCCGGCCGCTCGCGGAGTTCCGCGAAGTACCGGCGGCGGTACTCCTCCCACTTTGCCGGGTCGTGGCCGAACCACTGCCGCAGCCCGGTGCTCGACCCGGCCTCCTTCTCCCAGTGGTCGACCTTCGCCCGCTCCTTGGAGACCCCGCGCGGCCAGAGCCGCTCGACCAGGACGCGGTAGCCGTCCGCGGGCTCGGCCGGCTCGTACGCCCGTTTCAGCCTGACGACCATCCGATGCTGCCTCGCGGACCCGTCCTCCGCCGGCGTATTTAATTCCTTCCGGCCGCCGGTATGCGAACACAGAATTGAGAGGAGATTGCTACGGGTTCACGAGCTCAATCCGAGCTGCTGCATGAACCCCACAACGTCATAGAAGAGTCGTTCCTCGACGATTTCGCCGTCTTTCCATGTGGCAACCGTGCAGAACTCGAGCCGTGCCGTCTTCCCCGTGGCCGGAATCATTCTCCCGTCCGGCCCTTTCATCGGTCCTTTCATGGTCACGGTCCAATCCGCCACGGTGCAGGTGTAGTCCCCCGAACCGAACATGATCTTGTACGGGTTGTTGTCGAGCCTGTTGTCGAACGTCTTGAAGAACTCGACTGCTTCGAGATCATGGTTCTGTCGGCCGATCGTCGGCAGCGGTTGAGCGGGCCAGTATACCCTGACATCGTCCCTGTGGCGCTTCCTGAACGTCTCCCAGAGCGGACTGTCCGGCCCCGCGTTCCAGGCATCATCAAGGGTTCTCATCAATTCGAGATTCTCTTTCGCGCTCATTTTGACGGCCTCGCTTCTCACACACCTGGCAGGCGTAAATACTCTTGCATCACGAGCAGGCCCGAAGACGTGGACCGGATGATACGACGACGGGGATGACGGTACCGGTTCGATCCCGTCGGCACCGCGCCTCGGGGAGTCGTCGAACGCCACCCGCGCGAGGGAGAAGGTGCCGACCGACGGGAGGGTGCCCGCGTCCATCGGCCCGGTCCCGTTCGGCGCTTCGTGCCCGAGCGGTCACGAGGCCGCGAACGCGACGCGGTAGACGACGCCGTTGAAGTCGTCGCCGACGAGGAGCGCGCCGTCCGGCATCGCCGCGAGCCCGGCGGGCCGGCCGAAGACCTTGGTGCCGTCGTAGAGGAAGCCGGTGAGGAAGTCCTCGTAGCCTTCCGGCTCGCCGGCGGGCGAGAACCGGAGCCGGACGACGCGGTAGCCGTTCGGCGGGTTCCGGTTCCAGGAGCCGTGGAGGGTGACGAACGCGTCGCCGCGGTACTCCGCCGGGAACGCGGTCCCGTTGTAGAACCGGAGCTGGATCGGGGAGGAATGGGCCGGCAGGTCGATCGCGGACGGCTCGGTGGTGGCGGCGAACGCCTCCTTCGTGGTGCCGGGCGGGTCGAACGGCGTGAGCCCGTCGGGGACCTGCTTGCCGTAGACGTACGGCCAGCCGTAATTACCGCCGTCCACGATCCGGTTGATCTCGTCCGGCGGCAGGTCGTCGCCGCGGAGGTCGACGCCCTGGTCCACGCCGTAGAGTTGCCCCGTCACCGGGTTCCAGTCGAAGCCCATGGTATTACGGAGGCCCTTCGCGTACACCCGCCGCGTGCCGTTCTCGAGCAGGAGCATCGCGGCCCGCTCGGGGCTCGCCTCCTGGCACGCGTTGCAGGTCGAGCCGAGGGTGAGGTAGAGCCGGCCGTCGGGGGAAAGGCCGAGCCCCGGGGCCTGGTGGTTGCCGCCCGACGGGAGGCCGTCCGCGACGATTCGCGGTGTACCGGGCGCGCCGTCCGCGCCGATGGGCGCCGCGTAGACCGTGGTCGGCGTCGCGAAGTAGAGCGAACCGTTTCCGAGCGCGAGGCCGTGGACGCCGGCGTAGCCCCGGAGGACGGTCTCGACCGTCTCGGCCCGGCCGTCGCCGTTCGCGTCGCGAAGGCGGAGGACCGTGCCGCTGGACGGGACGGAGGCGTAGACCGTGCCGTCCGGGGCGGCGACGAGCACGCGGACGCCGCCGAGGTCCTTTGCGAAGACCCCGACCGTGAAGTTCGGCGGGAGCGTGAGGCGCGAGAGGAGCGACTCGTCGAAGGCGACGCGCTCGGGCGAGAAGGTGCTGACGGACGGAGGAATGCCGCCGAGCCCGCCCGGCACCGTGCACCCTGCCGCGAGGACGGCCGCGAGCGCGACGGCGAGCAGCACGAGGACGGACCGGAACGCCATGCTCTCACCGGAGCGGCGGGACGAGAAAAGGTTTCCCCGCCGGGTCACATCTCGATCCGCGTCGAGACGCCGTGGACGTGGTCGGCCGGCAGCCGGTAGAACTGGACGAAGGTCGGGGCGAGCCGCTTGATCAGGGCGAAGATTCGCCATACCAGCCGGTCGGTCACGATCTCCTCGAGCCCGTAGAAGATCGCCTTCTCGTGGATCCCGTGGGCCCGGAGGATCGCGACGATATCGACGATCTCGAGGTACCCGTGCCGGATCTCGAAGGTCCGCAGCCCCTCGGCGAGGTTTCGCTTGAAGTCGTTCGTGACGCCGAAGGGCGAGTCCTCGACCGTGATGGAGACCAGGATGTTGTCCTGGTAGAGGATGTTGTTCACGAACATGGTGCGGGCGATGTACGGCGGCATGCGCTCCACGTCCCGCGCGAAGAAGAGGGCCGTCCCGCTGATCCGGTTCATGGTCGCCCACGTCTCGCGGTACTGCCGGAGGAAGTCGGAAAGCGGGATCGCCCGGAACGCGCTGTACAGCCTGCGCTGGCCGGAGAGATAGACCAGGATCACCGTCAGGGGCACGGCGGCGAGAACGAGGGACCAGTACCCGCCCGTCTCGAGCTTGCTGAGCGAGGCGCCGAGGAAGGCGAGGTCGAGCAGGGTGATCGCCCACGCGAGCGCGGCGTGGCCGTAGCGGTGCCGGCGCAGGAAGATCGCGGTCATCAGGACACCGGTCAGCGCCATGGTCCCGGTGACGGCGAGGCCGTACGCGGACGCAAGGCGCTCGGACTCCCGGAAGAGGAGGATCACGAAGAGCACGGCCGCGAGGAGACCCCAGTTGACGACGTCGATATAGATCTGGCTCCGGAGTTCGGGCGATGTGTAGTCGACCTTCATCGCTGGGAGGAGGCGGGTGGTGATCCCCTGGTACACGATCGAGAAGATCCCGCTGATCATCGCCTGCGACGCGATCACGGTCGCGGCGATCGAGAGGAGGACGAACGGGACGTAGACGAGGGCCGAGATCGAGAGGACCATCTCGAAGAGGACGCTCCCGGTGCCGGCATGAGTGAGCGCGAACGCGCCCTGCCCGAGGTAGTTGATGATGAGCGCGACGAAGACGTAGCGCCAGGCCCGCCGGATCGGCGCGCGGCCGAGGTGGCCCATGTCGGCGTAGAGCGCCTCGCCGCCGGTGGCGCAGAGGATGACGGACGCGAGGACCAGGAAGGACGCGAGGCCGTTCGAGAAGAGGAACTGGAATCCGAGCAGCGGGTTGAGGGCGAGGAGGACGAACGGCGCCTGCGCGATGAAGACGAGGCCCGCGATCGTCAGGGCGGCGAACCAGACGACCATCACGGGCCCGAAGGCGAACGCGACCCGCTCGGTGCCGCGGCGCTGGAAGTAGAAGAGGCCCGCCGCGATCGCGATCGCGAGCAGGACCAGGGCGTCCGTGCCGACGGTCTCGAGCCCCGGGATGAGGTCCACGCCCTCGACGGCGGAGAGGATACTGATGGCGGGCGTGATCACTCCATCGCCGATCAGGAGCGAGACGCCGATCACGGTCAGGATGAGGAGCGCGTACCGGCTGCGCGGCCCCTTCAGGAGCGGCGAGAGGAGTTCGCGAAGCACGATGGTGCCGCCCTCGCCCTTCTTCCCGAGGCTCATGGCGAGCCAGGCGTACTGGATGGTGACAATCAGGATGAGTGTCCAGACGATCAGGGAGAGGACTCCGAGTATCGTGGCCTCGGTGCGCGGCACGAGGGCGAGGATCACGGTCAGGGTGTAGATCGGACTGGTCCCGATGTCGCCGAAGACGAGACCGGTCGCCTTGACCGTGTTGAGGACTCCGGTCCGGTCGATTCCTCTGCTGGTGGCTGACGGCACTGTGCTCTTAGAGACGTTCCACTATTCAGGACTTAAGCTCGACCACTCCCGGAAGGACGCACTATGGTCCGTTTGGGCTCCGTACGGGCTCTCCGGTGGCCGCGGGAAAATGTCGTACGGTTCCCGGTTCCGTCCGGCGGTCGCCCCCCGGGACCGTTCGGAGAGTCGGCGATCGCTCTCTCACCGCCGGATGCCCGATCCGTCCATCGGCATCTGCTTCAAACCCCGGGATAATCGAGCCATTTCGAGATGCAGAAGGTTCTTATGGGATCTCCGCGATGGTGCCCCTGCCCCTTCCCGGGGCCCGAGGCATGGCAATGAAGACAGAACTTCTGCTCGTTTCGCTGGCACTGCTCCTCGGGGCGCTCGTGGTCGTCCCCGTCGGTGCGGCCAACCCCCACGCGGCGGGGACGACGGGCCAACCCAATCAGAACTGCGAGGAGATCTTCCCCGGCGGAGACCTGGCGCCCGCAGGTTTCAACACGCTGGGGTTCGCCCACGCGACAACTGTCTACGCTGGAGCCGGAGCTTCTCTCGAGCACGCGAACAGCCCCCATGCGGTCTCGCAGTACGACGTCGCCTGTTTCCAGCAGGCCCAGAGGATGCTGCGGGCCGCGACCTGATCATTTTTTGGCGGTGATGGCGGGCCGGCACGGATCGGTGTCGGCCCCGTCTCGCGCCCGGTTCTCTTGTAAGGAATGTGCGCACCGGCAGGTGTCGCCGCATGCGGAAAGGGGGAGCCGCGAGGATCTGATCCGGCAGAAACGCGGAGGGTGAGGGGCCCCACCCTCAGGTGACGATGAACTGTCCCGACATCTGTGTCGGGTGCACGTCGCACCGGAAGAAGTACGTCCCCGGGGTGCTCGGCGCGGTGAACGTGTACGTCGTGGTCGTCGGCCCGGTCACGATCTGCCCGCGGAAGAGGTTCGTCGATGCCGACGAGTCCGTGTAGAGCGCGAAGTTGTGCGGGACGCTGGCGTCCATGTTGTTGAAGTTCACCGTGACCGTCGAACCGGCCGGGACCGAGATCGAGCCCCTGTCGAACGCGATGTTCCGGGCCGTGAGCGAGACCGTCACCGCGCCCGCGGTGGTACCCGCCGCCGTCGTCGATGTCGTTGTGCCGGTGGCCGTCGCGGACGAGGTCGGGGTCGTTGTCGCCGTTCCGGTACCGGTGGCGACGGCCGTGCCCGTGGCATTGGGCCCGCCGAAGTTGCCGAAGTCGATGCTGTCCCAGAAGGGGTGGTCGGTCGAGATCTCCAGCTCCGTGGTACTGTTATTCTCCGCCGGGAAGGTCTGCGTCCATCCCTGCCGGGTCTCCTCGGAGACGCGGTACTGCCCCGGGGAGAGGTTGGAGAAGCTATAGGCTCCTTCCCCGTCGGAGGTGGTTCTGCCGACCTCGACCCAGTCCGACCCGTTTGTTCCCTGTCGCTCGAGGATGATCGTCCACCCCGAAAGGCCGGGACCGCTTCCCGGATCGCGTCGACCGTTGCCGTTCAGATCGTTGAACTTGGTGCCCGTGATCGAGCCGTTCCCGGTTCCGCCGCCGACCGCGGTCCCCGTGACTGTGGTCGCTGCCGTCGTCGCGGTTGCCGCCGGCGTGCTCGTCGGGGACGACGTGGGCGCGGTCGTCCCGGTCCCGGAGGTCGTGCTCGCGCACCCGGCGATGAGCGCCGCGCAGAGGAGGAGCGCGGTCACCTCGACTATCGGTACATACCGTCGCATGCGCGGAGAGATGGCGCGCGAGGATATCAGGTTTGCTGAAACGCGGCTATCCGTGTCGCAATAACAGAAAGAGAGGAGGAGGGCGTTCCTCTGCTCTCAGGTGACGATGAACTGGCCGTTCATCGTGGTCGGGTGCACGTCGCAGCGGTAGAAGTACGTCCCCGGCGTGCTGGGCGCGGTGAAGGTGTAGGTCGTGGTTGTCGGCCCGGTCACGATCGTGCCCCTGAAGAGCATCGTCGATGCCGACGAGTCCGTGTAGAGCGCGAAGTTGTGCCCGATGCCGGCGTCCATGTTGTTGAAGGTGAGCGTGACCGTCGCGCCGGCCGGGACCGTGATCGAGGACTTGTCGAACGCCAGTCCCTGGGCCGTGAGCGTAACCGCGGTCGCCCCGCCGGAGGTCGTCGTCGTCGCCGTGGTGGCGGCAGTGGTCGCCACGGTCGTCGTCGCAGCGGTGGTCGGTACGGTCGTCGTGCCCGTCTCCGACGATCCGCCGCCGGTCGCGATCACCGTGACCGTGACGTTGTCAGTCTCGATCGGGATGAGCGGGGTGTGGTCGTTGTTCACGAGCTGGACCGCGAAGGTGTGGTCGCCCGGGGTCACGTTCGTGAACGTGTACGTCGTCCCCGAGACGTGCGCCCACTGGATGCTCGTGTTCGTCGGGATCGCGGGCTGCCCGGGCGTGCTCGGGACCTGGTCCAGGTCCATGTAGAAGTGGACGTGTCCCTCGCCGGCGACGTTCGCCTCGCCCTGCTTGTCCACGACCGTGAAGTTACCGCTCACCATCGCGGTGACGGTCACGTTCCCGGCGGTCTCGAACGATCCGGCCATCGGCGAGGTGATCATGACCGTCGCCGCCCCGGCCGTCTGGTTTCCTGTCTGGTTCCCGGTCTGGGTTACCGTCGGAGTCACTGTCGGCGCCGTCGTCGGCGTCGCCGTCGGAATCACGCTCGGGATCGTGCCGGGCACGGCGAACGCGACCACGTAGCCGCCGTTGTTGGGCTCCTGGATCCCGCCGACCGGGACGAGCAGGAAGCCGTTCCCGATCGAGGGGCCGCCGATGCCGACCTGTGCGCCGACGTTGTACCGCCAGAGCTCCTGGCCCGTCGACGAGTCGAGCGCCATCAGGAACCCGGTCGGCCGCCGGATGGTCTTGGACGGCCCGCCGAAGTCACTGTACTCGAAGGGCGCGCCGAAGTCGGAGATCTGCCCCGAGTAGACCACGCCGTTCGAGATGAGCGGGGAGACGAAGGTGCAGTTGTCGGTCTTCGTCTTCCAGGCGATCTGGCCGGTCTTGATGTCGATCGCGCTGATCGAGCCGTTACCGTAGCCGTTCGGGAAGAGGCTGAAGTCGGGCACGAACCCGCCCTCGGTCAGGAGCGTCGTCCCGCTCAGGAACGACGGCTGCTGGCTGTAGTACCGTCCGCCGGTGTTGCTGGCCGCCGCGTACACGAACTTCCCGTCGGTCGCGGTGAACGCTTCGATCCCCGCACCGGGACCGGGCATCACGATGTCGGTGCCCTCCGGAGTGGGGTTCTGATCGGCGTTCATGAGATCGATCAGCGTGACCCACCAGATGGGCGTTCCGGTCGAGGCGTTCATGGCCATGACGTCACCGCGCTTGTCGTGTCCGATCACGATCTTCTCGGTGCCGTTACCCAGGTCCGCCTTCACCAGGTTCGTGCCCCAGGAGCAGTCCCAGTCGTGGCCGTCGGGCAGGGCCGTGATGTTAGGGAGGACCGTGCCCTGGGCGACGAACGGCGTCGACCAGAGGATCGAGCCGTCGGTGATGTTCACGGCGGTCACGCTGTTCGTGTAGTTGTTGAAGCCGGGCCGTTCCTCGGGCTTGAAGTCGGGGGACGGGTTGCCGATCGGCAGGAAGACCACGCCGGTCTCGGTGTCGATCGCGCCGCCCGTCCAGGTCGTGCCGCCGCCGTTCTGGCTCGTGTTCGCGCTCGCGTTCGTGCTGTTCGTCACCCAGTCGCCGACGGCGAGGACGGTCTGCCAGAGCTTCGCCCCGGTCTTCTGGTCGATCCCGGTGACCGTGCCCTTCTGGGCGACGCCGAACGGCGGTTCGTCACCGAGGGCCGAACCGGCCACGATGATGCCGTTCCAGAAGATCGGCGGCGCGGAGATACGGTAGGCGGGCCCCACGTCGATCGGCTCGGTCTCCCAGATCTTCTGACCGGTGGTCGCGTCCACGGCGATGATCGTGCCGTTCGAGCCGGTCGGCGCGTAGATCACCCCGTTATCGTAGGTGATCCCGTGCGACGACGTGGCCCGCGGTAGCAGGCCGCTCGGGAGGGTGACGTTCGGGTCGTACTTCCACTTACTGACGCCCGTGCGGAGGTCGACCGCGTCGATCTGCTCGGCGTTGTTCTGGATGTACGCGGTATCGCCCACGATCAGGGGCGGGCTCTCGACCGTGAAGCCGGTGTTGAAGATCCAGATCGGCTGGAGCTGGGCCACATTGTTCGCGCCGATGATCGTCTGCGGGCTGTTTCGTGAGTACGCCGCGTCATAGGCGACCAGCGGCCAGTCGCTGTTCCCGGATCCCTGTCCGCTCGAGCCGTTGCCGGACGTCGGGGTCGGCGTCACGGTCGCGTTGCCCGAACCCTCCGAGGGCGTCATTGTCGGGGTCACGGTCGCATTGCTGCTTCCTTCCCCGGACGTCGTCGTCGCAGTTGCGGTGACCGTGGTCGTCGGTGTCACGTTCGAGCCGCCGCCCCCGGAGGAGGTGCCGGTCCCGAAGAACGGCCAGGTCGGGATGTCGCCGACCTTCTCCATGCTGAAGAGGTCGAGGTTCTGCGCGTCCCTGACGAACTCGAGGCGGATGTAGTGGTTTCCGACCGGGAGGGCGATGTCAGCCGACGTGTCCTGGTAGGAGTCGAAGGAGCCGGTGTTCTTGACCTTCACCTGCGCCTCGAGGATGCCGTCGACCCAGACCCAGATCTCGCGGTCGTTCCAGGGGCTCGACGCGCTGAAGGTCGCGCGGTACATGCCGTTCTCGGGGACGTGGACCGAGTAGATCAGCCACTCCGAGGACTTGACGAACGCGACGACGTCGCCGGTGCCGCCCTTCTCGATGTCGACGTCGTCATGGCGGTACGCACCGCCCTGGTTGCCGGGCGTGCGGTCGAACCAGGCGATGCCCTGACCGCCCGTGTCATAGTTCTCGGCCTCGATCTTCCCGGGGATCGCGGAGGGCGTTCCCGAGAACGGATGGAATCTGTGCTCCGACGAGGTCGCGTTCGCTGTCGGAGTGCTCGTATCCGTGGGGAGTGCCGCCACGGCCAGGGCCACCATCGCCATGCAGAGTATGGCGATGAGGGCGATTAATCGTTGATTCATACGGGGAGCGCTAACGGCGCCATATTATAATAATATTTTTTTAGAATGGCCCCCAGCATTGCGTTCCGAGTGACCGGGATCCACACGCGTTCCCGGGCGGGCGCCCCGCGTTTCCCGGGATTCCGCCGGATGAGGCTATTCCTGATTGGATGAGAGGACGGGCCCCGGGTGGGGGTGATCGCGAAGGGAAAGGGGATCCTCAAGGAAACGGTTCCCGAGCGAAAGCGGATGGACGGGCAGCCATCGCTCCCGGTCCCCCCGGAGGGCTCCGGGCCGCCGGCGACCCGACACGTCGATGAAACAGGATCAGTCGCCCGACCCACCGCCGGACGGTGCCGCCATGGTCGGAGATACCAGCGAATGAGCCAATGAAGGTTTTCCGTATCCGATAATGGATTATGGGCGGCGCCCTGGTCGATACGATCCTGTACGTTCGGAATACGAAGATCAGAGGCGATTGAAGAGCCAGACGACGTCGGCGTAGTCGATCCGGCCGTTGCCGTTGCAGTCGAACGCCGCAATCGGTTCATTCTCCGTGATCCAGCTCATCTGGTTGAAGAGAATCACGACGTCAGCGAAGTCCGCACGGCCGTTGCCGTTCACGTCGTCGTAGATCCCATCGCCGTCCGTGTCCGTCGGGAGGGCCGTACCGGGCGGCACGGCCAGGATCGGGGCGGTCACGCTCACGGTCCGCGTCGTACTGTTCGACCCGGCGATGTTCGTGACGGTCAGGTTCACGGTGTAGTTGCCGGCCGCCGCGAAGGTGTGCGTCGGATTCGCCCCGGTGGACGTGGCACCGTCGCCAAAGTTCCAGGAGCGGGTGTCGATGACCCCGGTCGAGCTGTCCGTGAACTCCACCGTCAGCGGCGCCAGACCCGAGGTCGTGTTCGCCGAGAATGCAGCGATAGGGAGAGCGATGCCGAAGTAGTGGCTGATATCCGTCGCAGAGACGGTCTGCGTGCCGTAGGTGCCGGTGGCCGTCCCGTTGTTCGCGTACTGCCCGGCGACGGCCGTCCCGCAGGCCGTGGCGTTCATCGACTCGCCGGCCGCGAGCGCGCTCTTCGGTGCCATGACGACCACGCCGTGATCGTCGGTGACCGTGACATCCGTAAGCCCGACATTGCCGGTGTTCGTCACAGTGTATCGCCACTGCACGGCTGCCCCCACCGCCGCGGACGGCCCCGGCGGCGAGTTCGCAGTGTCCCAGCTCGTGCCGCTGTCGACCGAGACGAACGTCTCGATTGAGATCGCCGGAGCAACGGGCGGTTCGCCCCGGGCATACTTCAGGTCTTCATTCGAACCATCGTAGTAGCTGATGCAGGGGTTGCCGGCGCTGTCCAGCGCAAGGGAGGTGTATTGGCCGACAATTCCTCCCGTGTCCACGGTCTGATTCGTCCAGGCCGACCCATTGTACGCCGCGTACTTCAGGTCACAATTCGTCACATCGAAGTAGCTGATGCTGGGGTTGCCGGCGCTGTCCAGCGCAAGGGAGGTGTATTGGCCGACAATTCCTCCCGTATCTATGGTCTCGGTATGCCAGGCTGAGCCGTTCCACGCCGAATACTTCAGGTCTCTATTGATCCCATCGTAGTAGCTGATCCTGGGGTTGCCGGCGCCGTCCAGAGCGAGGGAGGTATACTGTCCGACACTTCCCGCCGGGTCCACGGTCTGACTCGTCCAGGCCGACCCATTGTACGCCGCGTACTTCAGGTTGCCATGCGACTGATCGAAGTAGCTGATGCTGGGGTTGCCGGCGCTGTCCAGCGCAAGGGAGGTGAACGATCCGACCAACCCCTCAGCGTCCACGGTCTCGGTCTGCCATGTCAGCGCGGAGACGGTCCCGATCCCGAACGTCGCCAGCAGCAGTGCTGCGAGAAGGAGCGCCGCGAGGTGCACCCTCCGTCGTTGATTACATCGATCCTGTACCATCGTCGACCTCGTCCGAGGCGGCGTCCGGGGCCGTTGCGGGCGATGGACAGCGCCAGGGTGTCGGCTCTCCCCCCCCAAGATAGCGCATTCTCCGGCACGGGCGAGAGCAGATGGA
>JBDKUZ010000005.1:0-2302 GCA_039679395.1 Methanospirillum sp.
CCTCGTGGTCCGGACGCTCACGATCCGGACCGCGGCCGCCGAGGAGATCGTCCTCTGCTCCTCGAGCGGGACCCCGGGCATCACGCTCGAGCCCGGCGACGTGCGGAGGTATGCCGCCCCCGGGGGCGATCGGGTCCTCCTCGAGCTCTGGGCCACGAGCGCCTCGGGGGCAGCCGTCCTCGAGGTCGAGGAGGCGCGGTTCCCGGTCGCCGCGCCGGCCCCGGCGAGGACCTGGCGCCGCCCGGTCTACCTGGTGACCCGGGAGATCGGGGCCGGCAGTTCGACGGTCATGACCCACTCGGCCCAGCCGTCCCCGGTCGCGCCGCGCAGGCTGCCGACGCCGCTCCCGCCGCCGGTCTACGTCCTGGACGAGCAGCGGAACCCGATCGCGCTCCTGGACGGGTACCGGTTTCTCTCATGGACGCAGCGGTATCGGTCTCCCGACGACTGGATCGTCTCGATCCCGAAGTCCCTGCCGAACGCGACGGCGCTTCTCACCGGGACCTTCATTGCGGTCCCGATCGCGGGAGCGCTTCGGGTCGGCGAAATCGAGGTCCGAGAGGCCGGCCTCGACGAAGGGGGCAGTGCAACCGAGAACATCGAGGCCTCGGGCCGCTGCTACGGAAAGTGGTTCGAGGAGCGAACCTGCATCTACAAGGCCGAGGAAGGGGACGGCTACGACGTCTGGCGTACCTCGAGCGGGTCCGCGGCCGAGGCCATGGTCCACTTCGTCCGGGAAAATTGCCTCACTGCGGGCGGATCCAACCGTCGGCCCGAAGCCCGCATCGTCCCCGACCTCGCGATCGGCACGTACCCGGCGACCGATGCACGGGTCGGGATCGCCGGCCGGTTCCAGACGGTGGCCGAGGTTCTCTCGGAGATCAGCGCCGTGTCGGGCCTCGGGTGGGAGGTCGTGTACGACCAGGCGGCGAAGGTCTTCAGATTCAACGTCCTCGGCGGCTGCCCGCGGCTCGATGTGCTCCTGTCGCCGGCGCTCGGCAACGTCCGGATGCTCCGCTACTCGGCCTCGACCAGGGGCGATCGGACCGTGGGCGTGCTGGCCGGCCAGGGCGAGGGGGCCAGCCGGCAGCTCGCGATGTCGTGCACTGCCGCCCGGTTCCCGGGCTATACCCAGCCGACGGGGAGGACCTGGCGCGAGATCTTCATCGACGCCAGTGACTGCAAGACGAACCAGGACCTCAGCGATCGGCTTGATGCGAAGCTCGCCGAGTACGGCGACGGCGTCGAGGAGTCGTTCGCATTCGAGATCCTCGGCGAAGGGCCGAACGCCCCGACCGACCTCCGGCTCGGAGATGTGGTCCAGGCCGAGTACCCCGAGGTCGCGGCCCAGGTGGCGCGCGTGATCGCACGCACCGAGGCGTGGGACGAGAACGGCCACCACACCGCGATCGAGGTCGGCAAGGAGGCCCCGGACCTCTTCCGGACGATCAACCTGGCGAACCGCCGGCTGGCGGGACAGACGAGACTCTAGCGGAGACACTGAATGGCAGACACTATCGTTCTGGCGGCCCCCGATTCGTCGGCGGCCGACATCCAGGCGTCGAACTACGACTGGAACCCTGACAGCCTGACGAGCGCGATCAAGAGCATCTTCTCACAGGGCGGAAACGAGATCGAGGCCCGGCCCGGGCTCTACAAAGGCCAGGGCGAGCTGGTGATCGGCTCGAACACGACGTTCCGCGGTTCGCGGCAGATCGAGATCCCGGCCGTGAAGAGCACCGTCCTCGAGCCGAGTCCCTCGTCCATGGCGGTCTTCGCCTCGAAGCAAACGGCCTCGAGCACGACCGAGGCGGGCGGCAACACCTTCCGCCTGGTCTCCGACTGGGCGGCGTCGGGGATCCTCCTGCAGGACCTCTACCAGGCCGGCTACGTCGACCTCTACCTGCAGGCGGTCCGGAACGTCATCGCCCGGCGCGTGGTCTCGCACAACTATCACAGCGGGTCGTACCCGAATGGGACCCGGGCGAACTTGGGATACGGCCGGACCGGGGCGTTCTGGCTGACGGGGAACACCGAGAACGTCCTCTTCGACCAGTGCGTCAGCCAGTTCAGCTCGCACCACGGGTTTCTGAACCACGGCAGCCTCGGCTACTGGTTCAGGGGCATCCAGTACAAGGACTGCCGGGCGCTCTATTCTGGCTGCGGCCAGCTCCGCGGCGACACTCAGGCTCTGATCAACGAGTCGACAGGCGCCATGCCGCAGACGCAGGGCTACGGCTACCAGGACTGGAGCGTCGGGTTCGACTTCTGCGAGGCCGGCAACATCGACGGGGTCACCGCC
>JBDKUZ010000006.1:0-7999 GCA_039679395.1 Methanospirillum sp.
CTCGATCTTCTTCTTCACCCCGCCGGCGGCCTGATGCGGTGGAAAGGCGCGAGAGCCGGACCTGCGCGGTATGCGCCGTGGAGCCATTCGCATTCCGGATCGTGCTCAATCGGCGGTACTTGCCGACTTCACGATCCGCAAGATGGCTGGCCGGCGAGGAGCGGACATTGCCCGCTGTTTAACCATGGACCTGAACTCTTTTCGCCAGGTCCCTCCAACGGCCTGGGACGGCCGGGGCCCGATTCCCTCACTTCTCCTTACTATTTCCTCATTGACCGCGCAAACTCCCATATCCGGGTTCGATTCGATCTCCTGATCCTCCACCTCTCGGGTTAAGACCGTGAACGATACTTCGAAATATCGTCCGGACAGGTGCCATCATGTAAACGGCGAATTTCGCGGGTATACCCGGGGCCCGGCTGTTCGCCATGCCGGCATGATTGTCCTGGAAAAGGACGAAAAATGATCGGGGCTGTGCGTACCCGGTACGCGGACAGATCAGACAGCCTGCTCGAGGATATGGCCGATCAGCCGGCTCTCCGCTTTGTGAATATGTTCGAGCAGCGTGGTTTTATGCATGCCCATCCTCTCCGCAAGCTGACTCGCATTTATCTTCCGGGGATGATCGAAGAACCCCCGGCGATACGACTCCAGCAGGATCTGTTTCTGTTTGGGAGTAAGGACATCGAAAATCGCGTCGACATGGGGATTATAATCGCAGACCGAAAGGACCTCGAGCCCCCATCCTTTCTCCTCGGCATCCGAAACGAACGTATGGAAGTCTTCCGGCTCCCCGACCATATTGAATGTTAAACAATCGTTCTGGAAGACGATCGGGTAATCGAACTTTGAACCATAGGTGTTGAGAAACCGGGTAATATCATCGGAAAATGTCCCCTTCACAAGACAGGTATAGTCACGGCCCTCGTTCCGAAGCACAATGAGGTTGGAGACATAATTGCACTGTATCTTGTCGATGGGGATCCCTTCCTTGATGGTGAACTTGCACACTTCGCTGTGCATATCGTCAACCATTTTGAAGAGCGAGATCACCTCGAACCTCTCGACGACCTGGCCATATGTTTTACAGTAATCGAAGAGATCCCCGCACAGCCTGACGGTCATCCTCTTCATACCCCGATCTGGGGCGTGAACCAGATATAAATATGACCCTCCATGTATGGCTCAATTCATAACGTTCCTGCCCGCCTTTTCGTGATCGGGTTTCAGGAGAACGAAACATGAAAGCAGACAATTGTGTTGGAATCAAGGATGCCGTGGGTATTGCATTCCCGAATGGGTCGACCGATGCCGGGAACCACCACGGAAAGTATGGATTCGTCATCCCTGCCGGTGCGCTGATCGGCCTTGGCGTCGGGTCGCTCGTAGGTCATGTCGGTTCCGGCGCTCTTATCGGGGTCGGGCTCGGATTTCTCGCTTCGGAACTGATCCTCTTTGTCAGGAAGCCACTCGAGAGCGAGGGTCATGCGGGAGGCACGAATGGGACGCTGCTTCTCATCGGGGCCTTCCTGATCTTCGTCGGGATCAGCCTTGCCCTGGCTCCGGCAGTACTGTGGCCGTATGCCATTCCCGGATTTTTCATCCTTCTCGGCATCTGGTCCCTGGTTCGGGGATTCTACGCATGCTCGTGAACGGAGGATCCGATTGTGATACGCATCATGGAGGGGAGCGCGCATGATTGAGGCTCTTGTTGTCACCTTCTTTCCGGTCGTCTTCCTGATTCTGCTGTTTGGCGGGGGGGAATTGTTCCGGCGCAGAAAGATCGAGCAGGACGGAGAGGCGCCCATCGACAGGACGCTCTTTTACGTCAGCAAGTACTCGATCCTCGTCGTCTGGGGTGCAATGGTGCTCCAGAGCTGGGGTATCGGCCTGTCCGTTGTCGACGTTCCGGCCGTCATCACCGGGATTGCCCTGGCTCTCTGGGTGTTCGGATTCGTCTTCCTGGTTGTCGGCCGGTTCGGGCTTGGAAGCTCATTCCGCCTCGGAACCCCGACGGAGAGCACCAGTCTCAGGACGGGCGGCGTATACCGCATCAGCCGGAACCCGATGTACCTCGGCGTGTATGCAACGGTCCTCGCATCCGTCCTCTCCACCGCGAATCCGCTGGTCCTCGTGGTGGGGGCATTCGTGGTCTATGTTCACCATACGATCGTCCTGGCGGAGGAGGAGCACATGAGGACGGCGTTCGGCCGGGAGTACGACGAGTACTGCCGTCGCGTCGGGAGGTACATGGGACCGATTCCCGGGTAGGGTTCGACCTCCGTATTCACCCTGCCGGCCGCGTGAGGATCCGGGAGGTCCCGGACGCTTCGGTAGGGGGGGCGGACAGGTCTTCGATGCCGCGACGCAGGTGCCGGGATCATCGGGAGCAGGGCCGGGATGCGTCCGGTAGATCTGCCTTCTGCCTCATCCGGGACGTTCTCGGCGGAGGCGCGGGCCATGGTCCGGGGTTCCGCGGTCGTCCCGACTCGCTTCTACGACCGCGCCTCGACCTCCGGCAACTCCGTGACTCCGCCGGCCGATGCAAAAAATGACGCCGGTGGAACCCCGCCGGCTAGAGATGGCCGAAGAGCCAGACGACATCGGAGAAGTCGATCCGGCCGTTCGCGTTGAAGTCGAACGCCGCCGTCGGCTCATGCGCGCTGATCCAGGTCAGCTGGTCGAAGACGACGACGACATCCGCGAAGTCCTGACGGCTGTTGCCGTTGATATCGTCGAACAGACCGTCATTGTCCGTATCCGTCGGAATGCCGACCCCGCCGGGCGCCTGCACCACGGCCATCACCGGCCCGGGATCCGCGTCGCGTCCCCAGGAGGCCATCTCGCCCCCTGTCGTCGTGAGACGGGTCTGGCCGGACCCGTCCGCGTTCATCACGTAGATCTCCGTGGTAGGGGGCCGCCATGATGCGTACGCGATTCGGGAGCCGTCCGGCGACCATGCGGGGTCTTTATCGGCATACGCGGTATTCGTGAGGCGAGCCGGGGAGCCCCCGTCCGCCCCCATGACATAGATCTGGTCGTTGCCGTCCCGATCGGAGGTGAACGCGAGCCTGCGGCCGTCGGGGGACCACGCGGGGTCGAACTCCGCGGCAGGGCTGGCGGTCAGGCGAGTCTGGCCGGACCCGTCCGCGTTCATCGCGTAGATCTCGAGGTTGCCGTCCCGCCGGGATGCGAACGCGATCCGGGAGCCGTCCGGCGACCATGCAGGACAGAGCTCGTCGGCCGTATTGGCGGTCAGGCGGGTCTGGCCGGTTCCATCCGCTTTCATCGCGTAGATCTCACTGTTGCCGTCCCGAACGGAGACGAACGCGATCCGCGCCCCGTCGGGAGACCAGGACGGCTGGCTGTCATACACATCGTTCTCCGTCAACCGTGTCAGGCCGGACCCGTCCGCACGCATCACGTAGATCTCCATGCCGTCCGTGCCGGGGGTGCTCCAGTACGAATGGCCGAACGCGATCCGGTCTCCTTCGGGGGACCACGCGGGCCGTTCGTTATTGACGTGATTGAAGGTCAGCTGAGTCTGCCCGGTTCCGTCCGCGTTCATCACGCAGATCTCCTCGCTGCCCGTCATGGATTTGTATGTGATCCGCCCGGTATCCGCGGCCGCCGAAAGAGTCCCCGCCAATCCGAACAGCACGAGCGCGCAGGCCATGTATCGCAGGTAGTATCTCCTCATCGTTCCTCCCGGCCGCAGTGCGTGTACCGGTTCCGGGCCCGTGGCCAGTACCCGGACCTCGAGGCGGGCAGGGCGAGGACGCCCCGGCGCCGGCCGTCCGCTCTCCCGGGACGCAACGGAACCGTTCGGGCACGGCGCTCGACGGGCGTCTCCGTAAAGGGCGGATATGCCCCAATGGGGCTTTTCATGGATAAACATTTCGCGATAGAGAGGAGAGCAGCGGTCCACTCTCCTCTCTTTTCCGAAAGCGACTGAAATGCCGCGCGGTATCGTGGGGATTGGCTGCGGGCGATCTTCCACGGTCGATGGAAAAGAGGTGTATCAGGATGGAGCGATGGTGATCCCCCCGCCGGAGATCGCCGTGACGGGGTCCACCGTATCGCCGGCGCCGGCCTGGTTGTCGTAGACGGTCCTGCCGGTGGCCCGGTCCCAGATCCTGATCCGGAACCGGTCGGTGCCTTTTCCGCCGCGCTGCTGGCCGTCGACCACGGAGAGCTGGAACCCGTAGGCGCCCTTTCCGTTGACCGTCCCCGTCCCCCGGAGGGTCGCTTTTGCCCCGCCGGCAACCAGCGATTCGAACGAGGACGACTGGAAGTTCAGGTCGCCGAGGCCGAACTGGAACTCCGCCTTCCCCTGGAGGACGGGGGTTCCGGATCCTTTCCTGCTCGAACCCGTCGAGTACCGCGAGGTGAATCCGAACGCCGCCGGGCCCGTCAGGGACGGGTTCGCAGCATAGGCGCCGGCCGGCGACGTGATTTGGCCGCCGCCGGTCACGAACCCGCCCTTCGCATCGTAGATGACGACGAAGCTGGATGCGGTTCCGACTCCGCTCGCACCGCCGCCATCGGTCACGGTCACCGAGACCCGGTAGACGCCGGCCGACGCGTAGGTGTGGGTCCCCGTCACCGCGCTCCCGGCGACGGTGCCGGTCGAGGTCGAGCCATCGCCCCACGTCCAGGTCGCCGTATGCGTCTCCGGGTTGCCGGCGTCCGTGAAACGCGCCGTCGCGGAGACCGGCCCCTTCACCGCAACCGGGACTTCGGGGACGGTGACTGTCCGGACAACCGGCGGTGTCGGCGTGATGGCGGCGCCCAGCCATGCCGGCATCGTGCAGGCCAGCGAACCGCTCTGCGCCGTGAGAGAGCGCTCCCCTGTTCCGTCCGCGTTCATCGCATAGATCTCGATGAAGGGGGGTCGGCACGACGTGAACGCAATCCGGGAGCCATCCGGAGACCATGCGGGAGTGGTATCGTCGAACGTGTTCGTCGTAAGGCGCACCTGGCGGTTGCCGTCCGCCCTCATCACGTAGATCTCGCTATTCCCGTTCCGTTTCGACGCGAACGCGATCCGGGAACCATCCGGCGACCACGCGGGATCGCCATCGGCGGCCGCATTGCGGGTCAATCGCGTCTGGCGCTTGCCGTCGGCGTTCATAACGTAGACCTCCCGGTTCCCGTCCCGTTCGGACGCGAACGCGATGCGGGTGCCGTCAGGCGACCACGCGGGAGAGAGATCCTCCGCGGTGCCGAAGGTCAGGCGGGTCTGTTTGCTGCCGTCGGCGTTCATGACGTAGATCTCGCTGTTGCCGTCCCTCCGGGACGCGAATGCGATGCGGGTGCCGTCCGGAGACCATGAGGGCAGGCTGTCGTATACATCGTTGACGGTAAGGCGTACCCGCCCCGTGCCGTCGGCATTCATGACGTAGATCTCCATAGCGTCCATGCCGGGGGAGCCCCAGTACGAATGGCCGAACGCGATACGGGTGCCGTCCGGAGACCATGCAGGTTTCTCATCGTAACAGTTATCGACGGTGAGCTGGACATGTCCGGTCCCGTCCCCGTTCATCACGCTGATCTCCTCGCAGGTCTGTGGCCTGGATACATATGCGATCTTCTCGGCGCCCGAGGCCGCAGCCGGCAGGATGCAGATCAGGCCGAGCAGAACGAGCGCACAGATCGCGTACCGCATGTGATCCCCCTTCATCGCTTCTCCCCCTGCCGCCGGATGCGCCGAACCGGGCAGGCGGCCACGGCCCGGCCATCCGGCGTCCCGCCCCCCCTGCCGCGAGAGACAGAGCAGTGCCCGAACGGCACGCCACAGGCGAATTCACGGAAGAACGCGGGTAAACGCCATCTCTGTATTGCCAAGGATAACCATTTCGCAAATGAATAGTGCGGGACGCGAGCAACGACCGGCCCGTCTCATGGCATCCGGCAGGCCGGGGGCGATGAAGAGAAGATCGAGGGTTTCGACGCCGTCTCAACCTCGAGTTCGAGGCCGCCCGCGAATCCCGGCGCGGGCTCAGCGGCGGGAGAAGAGCGCCTCGAGCCGCGCCTTCGAGAAGGTCACGACCGTCGGCCGGCCATGAGGACAGGTCAGCGGCGCCCGTGCCGCGTAGAGCTGGGCGATCAACCGCCGGCCCTGCTCGGCCGAAAGAGGGGCGCCGGCCCGGATCGCGCCGTGGCAGGCGACGAGCCGGGTGAGGCGTTCGCGTGCGTCGGGCCCGCCGCCGCCGCCGATCAGCTCGGCCACGATCTCGCGCACGACCCCGGGAGCGACCTCGTGACCGAGCACCACCGGGACGGTCCGGACTGCGTACCGGTTCTCGCCGAACTCGTCGACGGTGAAGCCGGCGGACGCGAGGGCTCCGCGACTCTCGTCGACCACGGCCGCCTCCTGCGGCGTGCAGGCGATCACGACCGGGACCAGGAGCTCCTGCACCTCGACCGGCACCGGGGCCGAGAGCTGGTCGTAGAGGCCCCGCTCGTGGGCCGCGTGCTGGTCGACCAGGACGAGGTCGCCCGTTGCCGTCCTGCCGACCAGGTACGTGAGGCCGATCTGCCCGAGCACGTCGACCACGGGGGCCCCGGGCTCCGGGCCGGCCTCGAGCGCGGTCTGGGCGGTCTGGCGGAGCTGCCGGTCGGCCTTCCGGCCGTACGCGAGGGCGGGCTCGGCGACGCCGAACGTCGTTCCGACGGGGGGGGAGTACGCGGCGGGGGTCGGCGCGGCCGGACCGTGCGGAGCCGGGACCGGCCGAAGCGCGTCGAGGGCCGCCGCGACGGCCGTCGAGACCGCGGCAAGCACCTCGGGCTCGCGCGAGAGCCGGACCTGCCGCTTTGCCGGGTGGACATTGACGTCCACGAGAGCCGTGTCGAGATCGAGCGCGAGCACCGCGACCGGGTGGCGATCGGTCGGGAGGAGCGTCCCGAACCCCGCCCTGACCGCGCCCGTCAGCTGCGCGCTCTGGACGGTGCGGCCGTTGATCGCGATGAAGACCTGGTACGGGTTCGGCCGCTGCACCGACGGTGCCGCGACAAAGCCCGAGACCCGGCAGAGCGGGCCCGCGCCCTCGACCGGGAGCAGGGCCGCGCCGAGTTCAGGCCCGTGGAGCGACGCGATCGTCTCGAGGAGGTCCGTTCCCGGCGTGGAGAGGCGCGCCCGGCCGTTATGGGTGAATGAGAACGCGACCTCGGGCCGGGAGAGCGCGAGCCGCTGGATCGTGCCCGCGAGGTGCGCGACCTCGGTCCCGAGCGACTTCTGGAACTTCTTTCGCGCCGGCGTATTGTAGAAGAGGTCCTCGACGATCACGCGCGTCCCCACCGGCGCGGCCGTCTCGCCCTCCTCCTCGACGACACCG
Source organism: Methanospirillum sp. (assembly GCA_039679395.1). Classification (GTDB taxonomy): domain Archaea; phylum Halobacteriota; class Methanomicrobia; order Methanomicrobiales; family Methanospirillaceae; genus UBA288. The sequence continues at coordinate 7,338 of JBDKUZ010000006.1, forward strand.
CCGCGGACCACGAGCCGGTGCGCGAGAAGATCCCCCTCCTGCCGCGAGACCAGGGTGAGCCGGCTCACCGCGGCGATCGAGGCGAGGGCTTCTCCGCGAAAGCCCAAGGTCGTGACCGAGTAGAGCTCGTCCGCCCCGCGGAGCTTCGAGGTCGTGTGCGGCAGCACCGCGAGCCGAAGGTCTTCCTCGGACATCCCGCCGCCGTCGTCCGTGACCCGGATCGAGGCGATCGCCCCGGCATGCGACTCGACCGCGACCGCGATCCGCGTCGCCCCGGCGTCGAGCGCGTTCTCGACGAGCTCCTTCGCGACCGAGGCCGGCCGCTCGATCACCTCGCCTGCCGCGATCTTCGTGATCGTGGCGGGGTCGAGCTGGCGGATCGCGCTCTGTGTCACGGCTGCATCTCCTCCTTCAGCCGGTAGAGCGCCTGGAGGGCCTCGATCGGGGTCATCCTATCGGGCTCGAGGGCGCGGAGCGATGCGATCACGGCCGGCTCGGGCGGCCGCGCCACGTCGCTCTCGACAGGGAGCAGCATCTGCGTGTATCTCACGCGGCGCGGCCCCGTGCCGGGCTCGCGCTCGGCCTCGCGCCGGACAAGGTCCTCGAGCAACGTCTTCGCCCGGCTGATCACCGGCGCCGGCACGCCCGCGAGCTCGGCCACG
>JBDKUZ010000007.1:0-55190 GCA_039679395.1 Methanospirillum sp.
CGACGTCGATGGGACCGTAGGTGCCGCCGCAGGGGCACGGCTGCCCCGCCCGGCTCGGCAGTTCGACCCGGCCGCAGCCGGCGCAGCGGGCGACGTGATAGATGACCTGGCCCGATGTCGGCGGCTGATCGACGCCGCGCAAGAGGTGCATCAACACGGTCTTGCCCGCGCCCGAACGGCCGATGATCCCCATGATCTCGCCCTCGTGAATCTCGAAGGTGATGTTCGAGAGCGCGCGCTTTCCGTCGAACTCCATGCAGACGCGATCGAGCGTGATCAGCGGGGACGCCGCCATGCCGGCATCCCCTAGGGTCGCGGCCCCGGCCGTGCCACCGGCTGTTCCGTAGATCATGCCTTCATCCTCACCCATTGTCGTATCTCCGTGCCTTTCGGGACCATCTGTACTTGATATGCGATTGTTACCCATATGTGCGAAAATACTTACCGGTCGTGGTCGGGATCGCAGAGGTACGGACAGTCCCCTTCCGCAGCACGGGGGCACGCGGCCCCGGTTCTGCGGGGACAGACGCCCTCCTCCGCGCACGAGCAAACGGCCATCTCGATCAGCCGGCCGTTTACGAGCGCGTCCGCCACTTTGCGCCGCGCCTCGTGGAGGTCGCGCCAGAGGGTCTTTCGCGAGATTCGGAGCACGGTCGCGGCCTCCTCCTGCTGGAGGCCCTCGAGGTCGACCAGGCGGAGGACCTCGATCTCCGCCGGGAGGAGGGAGACCGGCTCCACGTCCCCGGCCGTCTTGCACTGGGGGGCGAAACAGCGGAGCGGCCCCTCGCTCTGGATCGACCGGTTCATCCGCGGCCTCCCCCGCCGGGGGCAATGTGGCTTCCCGTCGCCGGTGCCGTTCATGCACGCCTCATTGTGATCATACACCGTTCCGGATTCATACTAAGGGTTCCATTTCCATCATTCATGCGGTTCGTTTCCGTCTCTGATCGGCTGGTCGCGCACATCCCAGTGGATGTGGGCGTCCCAGGACGACCGGTCCAGCAGGTATGCGCCGTCCCCATCGCGGGGGAGGAGGCGGTCGAGGGCGGATCGCAGCAGGGCTTTGGCGTCATTCGAGCAGTTGAGTCGGTCCCGGAGCTCTGCCACGGCGTCGTCCAGGTCCCCGAACCGGTGGACGGCGGGGGTGAACGCGGCCTCGAGGGTCGCCATGATCCCCATCTGGAAGAGAAGGTTCCAGACACAGTCGGCCATCGGCTCGGGCGGATACTCCGCGCCGTGGATGGCCGGCCAGAGCGCCCGCTCGACCGCGCGCCCTCCCGGCGGTGTCAGGGGATAGAAGAGGTGGATCCGGCCCCGGCAGACCGCGTGCATCTTCGCGAGCGCGGCCCGGAGGTCGGGCATCAGGAGCGAGTACGAGGCGATGACGGCATCGAAGGGCCCGCCGAGGGCGGCCGGGTCTACCTCTTCCCATGCCTGCGGGACGATAGCGACCGTCACTCCTCTGCGTTCGGCGGACGTCTGGAGCGCCTGCCGCATCGGCGCCGACGGCTCGACCGCGGTCACCCGGCCCCGCACGGCCAGGGGAACGGCGAGCGTCCCCGGACCCGCCCCGATGTCCAGGACGCTCGCACCGGCGGGGATCGCCATCGACGCCAGCTGGCGCTCCGTAAAGTCCCGGTAATCGGTCTCGACCAACCGCTGATACCGCTCGGCATTCTCGGGCCGCGCGAAGAACTCAGTCCCGGAGAGGTAGCCCGGCGTGGCCAGCTGTCGCCGTCGCATCGCCATCCAGACCGCGTTCCAGTCGGCATTCCCGGTACCTCCCGGCATCCCGTTCATTTCCCGTTTCTCCTTGTCATCCCAGCGGTCTCGACCGCTGCCCTGAAGGTCACCTTTAACATATTACGCGCATATGTGTAAATATCCGCCGGTCAGCCGACGGAGGAGACAAATCATGCCAGGATTCGATGGCACGGGCCCGCGCGGATGCGGACGCGCCAGAGGACGGGGCCTCGGCCCCTGCAGAACCACGGCGTACGCGTCGCGGTGGGACCCGGCGGCCGCATCGCCGGTCGAGGGGGCGTCCCCGACAGCAGAGGCGCTCCCGGATGTACAGTACGGGCTGGGTCGCGGAGGCATTCCCTGCGGCTCCGGGCACGGGTTCGGCCGCCGCGGGCGGTCCCGGAGAGTGATTCCATGAAGGTCGCCATTGCGGCGGAGGGCGCCGCAGTCTCCGAACATTTCGGGCACTGCGAGGGATACGCCGTGTACCGCATCGAGGACGGCGGGGCCGAGCGGCTCGACGACCTCCCCAACCCGGGCCACTCGCCCGGTTTCCTTCCCGTATATCTCGCCGAGCGCGGTATCGGCACCGTGATCGCGGGCGGCATGGGCCCACGCGCGGCCGACCTGTTCTGCCAGAACGGGATCGACGTCGTGCTTGGGGTCTCCGGCCCGGTCGCGGAGATCGCGCGACAGTTCGCCGGGGGCACGCTCGTCGGGGGCACGAGTATCTGCACCCACGACCACTGCACCGGCGACTGCGGGTCGCACTGAGCCGGGAGACCCGCTCATGCCATACACCGTCGATCTCGACCTCTGCACCGGCTGCGGGGCCTGCATCGCGGCCTGCCCGGCAGAGGCCATCGCGCTCGAGGGAGACTGCGCCCGGATCGATACGGCGCTCTGCGCTGAGTGCGGGTCATGCATCGAGGAGTGCCCGGCCGGCGCCATCGCGGAGTCGGCCTGACCGGGAGAGCACCCATGAAGGTTTGCATCACCGCGCAGGGGGCGGGGCTGGAGGCGCCGGTCGACCGCAGGTTCGCCCGCGCGCCGTTCTTCGTCTTCGTCGACACGGACACGGGCGAGATCCATTCCGTCGCCAACGCGCTCTGCACCGGCCACGGCGGCGTCGGGCCGCGCGTGGTCGAGTTCATCGCCGAGTACGGCGCCGAAGCGCTGGTCACGGGCCGGCTCGGAGAGAACGCGGATCGGACACTCCGAGCTGCCGGGATTCCCGCGTTCGCAGTAACCGGGGAGACGACCGTGGGCGAGGCGCTTGAGGCGTTTCGCCTGTGCGCGCTCCGCGAGATCACCTGAGGAGCAAGGATGAAACTCGTCGTCGCCAGCGGCAAGGGCGGGACCGGGAAGACGACGGTCGCCGCGAACCTCGCGTTCACGCTGGCCCGGTCGCGCGAGGTCGTGGCCGTGGACTGCGACGTCGAGGGACCGAACCTTCACCTCTACTTTCCCTCGGATTTTCAGGAGGTGCCGGCACTCGTCCCCGTGCCGGCCTTCGACGCCGACCGCTGCACCCTCTGCGGCGAGTGCGGCCGGGTCTGTCGCTTCGGCGCGATCAGCGTCCTCCCGACGGGAGTCTTCTTCCTCCCCGACCTCTGCCACAGCTGCGGGGGCTGCGGGTTTGTCTGCCCCGAGAACGCCGTCAGGAATGAGTACCGGGCGGTCGGCACCGTCCGGTCTGCACGTCCCTTTCCATCCCTCACCCTGATCGGCGGCGCCCTCGGCGAGGGCGAGGTCCAGGGGCCGGCCGTGGTGCGGCAGGCGAAGGCGCTGGCCGGGGACGCGCCGCTCGTCGTCCTCGACGCCCCGCCCGGGATCGGCTGCACGGTGATCGAGGCCCTGAAGGGGGCGGACGCCTGCCTGCTCGTGACCGAGTCGACCCCGTTCGGCGCACACGACCTCGCCCTCGCGGCCGAGGTCGTCGGCCAGCTCGGGTTCCCGGCCGGGGTCGTGATCAACCGGTCCGACGGCGATGACCGCGTGACCCGGCAGCTCTGCCGCGACCTCGGTCTTCCCGTCCTCATGACCATCCCGTTCGACCGGTCCATCGCGGCCATCCAGAACGGCGGCGGGCTGATCGCCCGGGAGCGCGAGGGCTGGCGGTCGCGCTTTGTCACCCTCTTTGACGACGCGTGCGCCCTCAGAGGCGGGGCATGATCCGCCTGGCCGTGGTCAGTGGCAAGGGCGGGACCGGCAAGACCGTGGTGACGGCGGGGTTCGCCGCCCTCGCGGGCGGTCCCATGCTCCTCGCCGACTGCGACGTCGAGGCCGCGAACCTGGAGCTCCTGCTCTCGGCCCGGTGGGCCCGGGCCAGTCCGTTCGAGGGGGCGGAGACGGCCGTCGTCGACCCCGAGAAATGCTGGGGGTGTGGACGATGCGTCGAGCTCTGCCGGTTCGGGGCGCTCACGGTGCGGGACGACGCGCTTGCCGTCTGCGAGCCGCGGGACTGCGAGGGCTGCGGCCTCTGCGAACGGGTCTGCCCGAACGGCGCCATCACCCTCAAGCCTCGGGTCAGCGGGGCCGTCCTCCGGTCGACCGCCGACTACGGTTCCCTGAGCCACGCCCGGCTCTATCCCGGGTCGGGGAACTCCGGGCTCCTGGTCCAAACCGTGAAGCACCAGACTGAGAGGCATGCGGGCCGGGCCGACCTGCTCCTGATCGACAGTCCGCCCGGGACCGGCTGTCCCCTGATCTCGACCGTCGGCGGCACGGACGCGGTCGTGGTGGTCGCCGAGCCGAGCCGCTCGGGCCTCCACGACCTGCGGCGCGTGGTCGGGGTCTGCCGGCGCTTCGGGGTCCGCATCTTTGCCGTGATCAACAGGTGGGACCTGGACCCCGCGATCGCGGGGGAGATCGAGGCCGAATGCACGGCCCGGGGCATACCGGTCCTCGGCCGGATACCGTTCGATCCGGCCGTGATCGAGGCCGTCAGGGCCGGTCGGCCGATCAGCGGGACGGACTCCCCCGCAGCGGGGGCGCTTGCCGACTGCTGGGCGGTGCTCGGGCGCGAACTCGGGCTCGCCCGGGCCGAGGACGGCGACCGGCCGTCTCCCGAACAATCTCCGAACAGCGATGACAGCGAGACGATCACCCAGAACATCTGATACCATGAGTTTGCAAAACCAGGCACAGGCCGAGATCGAAGCAGAAGTACAGCAGGCCGGTACCGCGAGCCAACCGCTCCAGCAGGCGCAGAGCACGCTTCCTCCGAAGGCCGGGATCGACGTCAAGCACGTACTCCTCGTCCTCTCGGGCAAGGGCGGCGTGGGCAAGTCCACCGTCGCGGTGAACCTCGCGACGGCGCTCGCGAGCCATGGTCTGAACGTCGGATTACTCGACCTCGACTTTCACGGACCGAGCATCCCCAAGATGCTGGGTCTTGAAGGGCACGTACCGACAGCCTCCGCTGCCGGGATTGAACCCGTCCGGGTGACCGGGACCCTCGCGGCCATGTCGATCGGGTTCCTCCTCCCGAGCTCGGACGCCCCTGTGATCTGGCGCGGGCCAGTGAAGATGGGGGTTATTCGGCAGTTCCTGGCGGAGGTCAACTGGGGGCCACTCGACTATCTGGTGGTCGATCTGCCGCCCGGCACCGGCGACGAGGCGCTGACCATCGCCCAGCTCGCGCCGAACCTCCGTGGCGCCGTCATTGTCACCACGCCGCAGGATGTCGCCGTGCTCGACGCGGTCAAGGCGGTGAAGTTCATCCAGCAGCTCGGGATACCGGTCCTGGGGATCATCGAGAACATGAGCGGGCTGGTCTGCCCCCACTGCGGCGAAACGGTCGACATGTTCGGCCGGGGCGGGGGTAGGAAGGCCGCGCAGAACCACGGCGTCCCATACCTCGGGGCGATACCCCTCGACCCTGAGATGATGCGATCGGGGGACGAGGGTCGCCCGTACATCCTTCAGAACGCCGACTCACCCACGTGGAAAGCGGTCGATGACGTGATGGAGAACCTGGTGGCCGAGGTCGAGACCTGAATCCGCGTCTTGCGGCATAGGGACCTCATTTTATTTTCTGTCCGAGGACGCGGCTGGTGCTCCCGATGCAGACCGCGCTGACCGGGGGCATCCGGGTATAGAGCAGGGAGACGCATGCTGGTCTCCTCTGTTCTTTCCTTACTATCACGACTACTTCGCCGATGTCGTGCGATATGCGTCACCGACGCATCCCATTTTCCGGTGGAAACAGACTTGGCCGCTCTCGCCATCTTCATTCTGGCCTTCACCACGATCAAGATAGTGCTGCATCGGCGGACCATGGCGAGAAGGATGTGGGTACGGTTTCACGCAACCGACTCTTTAAATACAACGTCCGATAAGGGAGTCGTATGGCGAATCCAGAAAAAGTTGTAATCCCGCAGGGGGTCTGGGACTTTCACGGGCATGTCTGCCCGTTCATGCCGATCGGCTACCGGATGGGGCTCATCGCTATGCGCGAACTCGACATCGGCCATGTCGGCGACCACGGGGCCATGGGCCTCTCGGAGATGGGCGTCGGCCACCCCCAGACCTGCATGATGGACGGGTTCATGGCAGTCACGGGGTGCACGTACGGCAAACTGATGATGGAGCGGCTCAACTACGGCAAGGTCGCCTGCCTGCTCGTTGCTCCGGGGAAGGGAGCGGTCCGGGTCTACCTGAAGTCCGACTTCCAAGATACGCTCGGTAAGCAGGAGTTCTTCGCCTACCGGAAGCGGGGGATAGAGCCGTCGCAGATCCCTGCGGAAGTCACGAATGCAGTCGTCGAGGTCGTCCTCTCCGCGCCGGGCGAGGAGATGTTCGAGGTCACGCGCCTGCCGGAGCTCGCCTTCTCCCATCCGAAGGGCTCCTTCGCGAAGACAAAGTGCAGCAACTGCGGTGAATACGTCTTCGAACGCTACGTCCGGATGGTCGACGGCAAACCGCGCTGCATCCCATGCTCGGGGTACGACCAGACCTGGGTGAACGTCCTCAAGGGGATCCAGTAAGCGTCCCCCATGGACCCCCTCTGGATCGCGATCGGCGCGGTCTTCCTCGTCTCGATCGTCTTCTCCATGTTCGGGCAGGGCGGCGGGTCGCTCTATACCCCGATCCTCTTTCTGCTCGGCTTCTCCGCCCTGACCTCGATCTCGACCTCGCTCGCGCTCAACCTCTTCACGGCGCTCACGGCCTCGATCGTGTACTACCGCTCCGGTCTGGTCGACGTCCGCTTCGCGCTCTGGTTCGTCCCGGGCATCTGCATCGGGGCGTTTCTGGGTGGGGTTCTGACCGCGTATATCGACCCCGCGCTCCTGATGTGGCTCTTCGTCATCTTCCTTGTGGGTGCCGGGGCACGGATGATCTCCACGTACTGGGAGAAGGGGGCGACCGAGGGAACATGCCCGGCCCAGTACCCGAACTGGATGTACGCCCTGATCATGATCTTCAGCTTCGTGGTCGGCATTATCTCCGGCCTGCTCGGGGTCGGCGGCGGGATCCTGATCGTGCCTTTCCTGATCTTCCTCTGCCGTTATCCGACGAAGAACTCCGCCGGGGTGGTCAGTTTTATCGTGATCTTCTCGTCCCTCTTCGGCGTGGCCGGCCACCTGACGACAGGGGGGCTTGACATCCCCTTGATAGTTGGCGCTGGGATCGCCGTCGTGATCGGTGCAACGATTGGAGCGCGAAGCATGGTGAAGCTCCCGGGGGGGTATATCAAGGTGGGGTTCGGCGTGATCCTCTGGATCTTTGCGATCCAGCTGATACTTCGGCTGACCCATCTCCTGTAAATATTTTTTCTGTCGGCGGCGGCGTTTTTCCGCGCCTGAAAGGTCCCGTGACACGATCACTCTCATCAAAACGGCAGGAACATCCAGGTTCTGGCCAGCCACGGGGCCAAGCCGCACCTCACGCTGGCCCCACGGGTTGCAGAGCCCGCCGGTACCTCATGCAGCCGGCAGGGTGAAGAAGAATGTCGAGCCCTCGCCCGGTGTCGATGTTCCCCGCGCACGCCTGATATGAGTGATTGATTCAAGGCTACAGATTGAGTGCTGGATAACACCGGTATGAATGTTATTCACTCATTTAACGCTTCTACTTGGGTTTTTGTTTCACCCGACGGCTATAGGAGAGTATTTTTGACATTGAGTATCATTTCAAGCCGTAAACATACCATTGGAGGTTGAAACATGGAAAATCCTGAGGACTTTCCAGAATTCAACCTCAGAACGGAGTTCTCCATAGCAGTATCTTTTTCTGTGGCATGAATCTGTTGTGTTTTTTAGTGTTTGTTTACGCCAGAATCCACCAGGCCATTCTATTCTGCACATGACGCTCTCAAAGGATGAGACGACGATGTCTGTGCGGACACCGTGAACAGTAGTATCCGGATCCATATCACCGACGTCGTCTGGTACTTCAACCACCTGTGAGCTGGCTCAGGTAACCGTTTTCTCTTAGCCATTCGGATCTTGATTGCCGTGGGGCGCTCCTTTCCGGCTGGCGGAGCTAGCACAATGAACGAGATATTTGCGTTCTGGTGATCCGTAAACGCTAGAATTGTCAATAGGAAACAACCAAAGATTTTTTATAGCATTGAGTGTGATTTCAAGCCGTAAACACATCAATGGAGGTTGGAGAAATGGATAAACTGAACTCCTTTTCAGAATCCAACCTCAGAAACGGACGCCCTTCCCCCGCATACGCACCATCAGAGGCGGGAGTCGCGCGCCATTCGGGCTGGGCTCGCCGCCACCGATCGTGGCCGGTGGTGTCGCGTGCCCGTCATCGGGGACAGCGCTCGAGACCACAGGCCGGAAAGTCGATATGGCAGTTGACCCACTCGGCGTCGTACCGGGGTCCGAACCGGTCGTAGAACCCGCGCGCCGCCTCGTTCCATTCGAGCATCTGCCAGGTCATCCCGACATATCCTCGACGTTGGGCTTCTGCCAGCGCGGCCTCGAAGAGCCGACGCCCGATCCCCTCGCCACGCCGCGACGCGGTTACAACGATGTCCTCGAGGTAAAGCCGGCAGCCCGTCCACGTCGAGAACCGGATGTACCAGAGTGCGAAGCCGACGATGATGCCGCTGTCCTCGGCCACGACCGCCTGCCAGACCGGAGACGGGCCGAACCCGGCATCCTCGAAGTGGGCGGGCGAGACGGTGACCGCGTCCGGTGCCTGTTCGAACGCGGCGAGTTCACGGACGAGCTCGAGGAGACGGGAGCAGTCCTCGCGGCGAGCCGGGCGGATCGTGGAGTCCATCGCGATCAGGTTCGCCTTCACGGAGGTTAAGGGAACGCCGATAGCCCGACAGCCGCGCCGGGGTTACCCGAGCCTGAAGCCGTGGCCGGAGAAGAGCGCGACCAGTCGGTCGCCCTGGCGGACCTCGACGCGGTAGAGCGAGACCGACGGCGTCACGGAGACACGGCGCGCGACGGCCGTGAGCGGCCCGTCCGCGGGCGAGAGGTAGCTGATCTCCGCTGCGAGCGCCACCTCGTGACCCGAGAGGTTTGCCGCGCAGCCAAAGGCATGATCGGCGAGTGCGAAGATCGCGCCGCCGTGCACCGCGCCGCTCCGGTTGAGAGTCCCCTCGCTGTCCATCGTGACCGTGACTGCGCCGTCCTCGACCGCGATCACCCGCAGGCCGAGGGTCCGGGCGAACTCGCAATCGTCGAACGAGGTTATGACATTCGCCATCTCAGCGTCCATCGCCGGTCCCTCCGTGCCCTCCGTCCTCATGCCCGTCAGGCGATCGACACCTCCCAGGTTCCCGTCGAGACCACGTTCAGAAGGTAGGACCCGGCCGCCGGAACCACGACTCCTTTCGACGATCGGGGGACGGGTCCCTCGGTCGTGGAGACCACGACCGTCTCCCCGGAACCGACCAAGGTGACGGAGAACGGCCCCGTGCCCGAACTCTCGTAGGTGAAGACGGCCAGCCCCTCATTCAGGTGGAAGGTCGGTGTCGCCACGGTTCCATTGCTGCTGAAGGATCGTGACTCCTGCGTCGGCGTCGGTGTCGGAGCCTGGGTCGGGATGGTCGTCGTCGGCTCCGTTGTTGCCGTCGTCAGATTCTCGGTCGTGGTCGGCGCGGGCGACATCGTGCCCGTCGTCGGGACGTCCGACGTGATATTCGCGGTCGGGACCGCCGTCGTGACCGTCACGGGCGCAAGAGTCGGGACCGCTGTCGGGCTGGCTGCGTACGAGATCGCAACGGCCCAGGACCCGGAGCCGAACGGCCAGACCTCGAGCCGGTACGTTCCTGCGGCCGGAACCCGCACCGTGGTGTTCGAGGGCCGCGGGCCCGCCGTGGCGATCCCGATCGCCGTGCCGGCCGCGTCCCGGAGCTGGGCCATCGTAAGCACCCCGGCATTGACCTGGACATAGACCGTCCCGGCCTCCAGACCGAACGGGTCCGTCACGTAGGTGCCCTCGCCGGACCAGGAGAGCGGGCCGAGCGGTCCGGAGGCGTTCGTCGGGACCGGCGACGGAGGCGCCGGGGTCGTCGGAAGGCCCGGTGTCGTGAGCTGGCTCGGGTCCCCGCCGGCGTTCTGGATATAGCGGGAGAGGGTCTTGATCACCGCCACGGTCTCGTTCACATGCGGAGTCACGTTCACCGACGCATTCACGGCCGCCGGGCCGGCGCTCCGGTTCCCTACCGCGGGGGTCGGGGACGACGCGTTCCGGATCACGACCGCCGTTACGGTCGGGGACGGGATCGGCCCCGCACCGACGGCCTGTGCCGAGGCTCCGCCGACACCTCCCTGCCCCTGGCCGGCAAGCAGGATGCCTGCGATGAGGAGGACGAAGACGACAGCCAGCGCTCCCACGAGGTATCGATTCGAGAGGAGTCGCCGTATGCGGGCCGTCGCCGACGTCTCCGCGATCGGATCCCCGCACTGCGGGCAGTACTGGGCGTTCGGTGACGGCAGACCCGCGCCGCAGTGCGGGCATACACCCGTTGCAGGCTCCGCGGGAGCCGGAGCGGGCGACACGGAGACCGCGGAAGCGGGTGCAGGCCGAGCCTGGGGGGCCTGCGCCGGGGGAGCCTGGATCGGCGCCTGCGGCTGCACAAAGCCCCCGGGCGGTCCCGAATAGCTCCGCATATTGACCTTGCAGTGGGGACAGAGCGACCACTCGGGACGAACCTCGGTACCGCAATTAGGACAATCGGCCACGGCTGGACCTCGTTATGAACACTATCGCATGTACGAAGAATAAAAGCTCTTATTTGTTATCGACAAACCCGAAGCGAACGGCGCCGGGATCATCGCGGCCGCTCGACACCGTCGGTGACAGGAAGTCAGTTCGACGACCGGCCGCATCCGCAGCGCGACCTGAGAAATGTGAACCGGAGCGGTTCGCGCTCCAGGGCGTAGCGGTCTGTTCTACTCGAGAGCCTTTGCCACAGGCTCGGGCATCGCCTGCTTGACCTCGGACGGAATGTGCTGGGCGATCCAGGATTTATTCATCATGAGTTCGTAGATGAGCACTGCAAAGACGATCAGACCGATCATTGCGAGGATGAGCCCCACCATTCCCATGGGGGAGTCGTGCTTGTGATGATACATCATTCCCATAGGCGTTCCTAGAGAGCTTTCGGTATAAAATAGTTTCCATATCCTCAGCGAATGGGTGGGCGCAGCCCACGGGCCATTCTCGGGACGGTGCCTGGACGGGTGCGACGAGAGGGGCAGGTGCCGGCCGAGCCAGGCCCGTCGAGTCACTACGAGGTAGAGCGCAGCCGCAAAGAGGACGGCGCCGATCGCCGCGGCGATCAGATTCTTCTGGTTCTCCTTGGAGCGCATGCCCGCCCGATGGCTCGCCGGAGGGATATACGTGCCTCGCCATGTCCGGTATCGGAACGGTTTTGGCTGTTCAGACCAATCTTCTGACCGCGATGAGATCCCCATTGCTCCCGGCCATTCTCGCCGGTCTGGTTCTGCTCGCCCTGCTCCCGGCAGCAGCGAGTGCGGACACCGCTGCGGAACCCCAGCTCGACCACGTGACCGACCTGATGCGTGTGGGCCTGATGGACGATGCCCTGGCGAACCTCACGGCCATGCAGCAGGCGAACCCCGATCATCTCCGAGCTTGGATGATTAAGGGCCTGATCCTCGGGTACGTGGGCATGGCCGCAGAGGGGCACGCCGAGGCGGCCGAACGGCTCGCGGCGGATCCGGCCGACGGCGGTGGCCTCGCCCTCGATATCGGCATCGCTGTCGCCGAAGGCGACGATACGACCGCGAGTGCGGACTCCGCCAAGCTCGTGGCTGCATTCCCCGAGTCCGCCGACGCCTGGGATATTCGTGGGGGTGTACTCTCCATGCAGAGCGGGGAGACCGCGGCGCGCGAATCGCAGACGGCGTTCGACCGGGCGCTCGCAATCGACCCCCGGCATGTCGACGCCCTGATCAACCGCGGCGAGCTGGCGGAGCCGACCGATCCCGACGCGGCAGAGCGGTTCCTTCGCCGCGCGGTCGACGCCAGGCCCGCATCCACCGACGCGAACGATGCCTGGACCACCTTCCTTATCGGCCAGAACCGGACGGCCGATGCGCTCGCGGCCTACGATACCTGGCTCGGAAAGCAGCCCGCGAACACGATCGCGCTGATGGGCAAGGCGAGTGTCCTGGCCGATCAGGGCCGGTTTGAGGAGGCTCTCTGGCTTGTCCAGAACGTGGTCCGCGACGACCCTGGCTACCGGGACGGGCTCTTCTTCGAGGGCCAGCTCCTCCTCTCGCTTGGCCGATCCGCCGAGGCCGTGGATGCGATGAACGACCTGCTCGCGCAGTATCCCGGCGACGAGGACGCCGAGGGACTGCGAAGCGAGGCCGCCGCCGCAGTCCAGGCCGCCACGCCGAGCGGGAATGCGACGCGCGCTCCGACTACGGCAGCAACCCGCTCCCCGGCGCCCGTGTTCGCCGCACTCCTTGCCGTCGCCGTTCTCGGAGCAGCCGCTCTCCGGCGCCGATAAGCGGCCACATCGTTTTTTATCGCGCCCGCCGAGATCATCGCCATGACGATCGTACTGGAGAGACCGTACGTGATCAGCTACGTCGCGGTCAGCCTGGACGGGCGGCTCGACGGGTTCGAGCCGGACCTCGAGCGATACTACGGGATCGCGGCGCGGTTCGAGGTCGATGCAATCCTCTCGGGCTCGGAGACCTCGGTCGTCGCGATCGAGCGATACAGTGGTCTCGAGAACGTGTACGACGACGGCCCAGCGCCCGCGCGTGCACCTCCCGGCGACCCTCGCCCGCTCCTCGCGATCGTGGACGGGCGCGGACGTGTCCGCCGCTGGTCGATCTTCCAGGAGGCTCCGTACTGGGGGCGGTGGGTCGCTCTCGTCACGACGGGGGTGCCTGTCGGGCACCGGGAGTACCTGGCCTCGCGGAACGTGGACGTCCTGGAGTGCGGAGGCGAGCATGTCGACCTCGCATGCTCGCTCGAACTGCTCGCCAGGGAGTACGGCGTGCGTCGTATCCGTGTCGATGCGGGCGGGCGGCTGAACGGCGCGCTCCTTCGCGCCGGGCTCGTGGACGAGGTCCACCTCCTCGTCTGCCCCTGGCTCTCGGGCGGCACGAGCCCGCGGTCATCGTTCGTGGCGGACGACCTGGCGCCCGGCGCTCCGGGGACGAGGCTCGAGCGCACGGCGGTCGAGCCATTCGAGGATGGGGCCGTGCTCCTCTCCTACCGGATCGGCCGGTGATGCCCTCGCACTGACTTTGGTTGCCGCGAGGACCGCGCCGCGGTTCCAACGGACGAATCGGAATGGCCGAGCCGTCAGGGCTGCACTCCGGGCGAGGCCTGGAGCCCGACAAGGGCGCGGCCCCGAGAAAAGCAGTACTTCGCCTCGTTGTCCTGCCCGAGCCGGGCAAGGGCGAGCCCCTTGTTGTGCCAGGCGCTCGCGTCCCGGGGGTCGATGTCGAGCGCCCTGGTGAACGCCTCGACGGCTTCGGGGAGCCGCTCGAGACGGGCGAGGCAGGTCCCGCGGTTCAGGAGCACGGCCGGGACGGACTCGTTGATGGCGATCACGCGGTCGTAGTACTGAAGTGCCTCAGCAAAGCGTCCCTGGTCGGCGAGCGCGACCCCGATGTTGTACAGCGCCTTCGCATAGCGGGGCTCCAGCGCGACGATCGCCTCGAAGCAGGCGAACGCCGTGTCGAGCCGGCCCTGTGCGTACCGAACGTTGCCGAGGATGAACCGCGCCTCCGCGTGCTCGGGCGCGAGCCGGAGGGCCTGCTCGAGCGACTGTACCGCCTGCTCGAACTCGCTGAACCGGTAGAGGACGAGCCCCTGGACAAACCAGGCGTCGGGGTCGAGCGGGGCCTTTGCGATCGCGGCCGAACAGCAGTCGAGGGCCTCGGGAAAACGACCCTCCCGGTCGAGGGCGACGGCGCGGACCACGAGGAGCGCCGGGTCCGCCGTCCCCTCGGTCAGGGCAAGCGCTTCCCCGTACCGGCCGACTGCAGCAGCCCGCGCGGCATCGCCGGTCATCGGAGCACCAGGCACTCGACCGCGCCCGTGGCCGTGTCCAGGATCGCGGCCGTCGGATCCGGCGCGAGGATGCCTGCGGCCGTGCCCGGGTTGACCACGAGGGTCCGGCCGTGCCGCTCGCTCCCGGCCCGGTGGGAATGGCCGCGGACCACGTAGTCGAAGCCCTGCGAGGCCACGAGCGCGTCGAGAAGCTCGCGCTGGTGCCCGTGGAGGAGGGCGATCACGGTCCCGTCGGCCTCGATCCGCGCGAAGTCGCCGCGCAGCTCGCAGCGGTCCTGCTCCGCGAAGCGCTCGGCGAGAAGCGCATGGTCGCCGTCGTTGTTCCCGAGAACCCCGACCAGCGGGGCATGGAGGCCTCCGAGCCAGGCGACGGTGAACGGCGAGACGTAGTCGCCGGCGTGGAGGACGAGGTCGAGGTCCGCGCGGTTGAACCGGGCGACGGCGGCCTCGATCTGCCGCTGCTGGTCGTGGGTGTCCGAGATGATCCCGATCCGCATATTGGATTCGGATATGCAGAGGTTCGTCATATGGGTTTTCCTCAAGGCCGTGGAGGCGCGGTCGCGTTCGGCGGTCTCTCGATCGCCGGGACGCAAGGGGTTCTCGATTTGGCGCACCGACTGAGTTCCACCACCCAATCCTGCGCCCAAGGAGAGGAGAGGTTTGCGGCCCCCACTCCTGTGGTCGTATCATACGGAAAAAGGGGCGTGGCCGGGCGCTCTATATTGACCGCACGCCCATTTCATTCTCTCGTTAATTGAGACTGAAATAGATGTTTTATCTCTATTTCAATCATTTTATATTCTATAATAGGTATATAGAAAATAGCCATCAATTGCAAAAAGAACTTTATTTTGCCCTTTGCCGTGCACAGTTGCCGGGCAATAATTTATATCGACATCGGTGAATTTCCTCCGCGTCTGCCCTGATTATTGCAGTCTTCCGGCGTACCCCGGCATGTCATCGGATCAGCGTTCAGCAGGACAGTAAAGAGAGGCTTGGGACGGGTCTCAGGCCATCATGGATGAAGACTATGTGTCGGTCCATGGCGCGATTGAAATGGAAAGCAGACGGTGGAGGCGGAGCCTCATGCCGAGGAGAAGAGATATGGTTCAGCGTAGGTTCAAACAAACAGGCATCGTGTTTGCGCTGTTGATACTCTGCGGCGCCGCGCTCGTGAACCCCGCCCTGGGTGGGGCGATAGTCAATTGGGGAGACACAGGCTCATCGGTGCCGTCGGGCACCGATTTCACTGCCATTGCGGCCGATGGTTGGGATGGCCTCGCGCTGCGTGCCGACGGGTCGCTCGTCCACTGGGGGGGTGATTACCCCGGAGGATCAGGTACGCCATCGGGCACCGATTTTACTGCCGTTGCGATAGGAAGCGGTTATAGCCTCGCGCTGCGTGCCGATGGCTCAATCGTCGCATGGGGTGTGGATGACTACACTCACATAATATCGGATGCGCCGTCGGGCACCGGGTTCACTGCGATTGCGGCCGGTTACCAGCATGCTCTCGCGCTGCGCGCCGACGGCTCGATCATCAGCTGGGGTGCCGATGGTTGGGGCCAGGTATCGCAGACACCGACTGATTCCGGATATATTGCCATAGATGGCGGATGCCATCAAAGCCTCGCGCTGCGTGCCGATGGCTCGATCGTCAGCTGGGGCGAGGATTACTACGGCCAAGTGTCGGACACACCGACGGGCACCGGGTTCACTGCCATTGCATCCGGTTACGCTCATAATGTCGCGCTGCGTGCCGATGGCTCGATCGTCAGCTGGGGGTTCGATGTTGCGGGCCAAGTATCGCAGACGCCGACGGACGCTGGGTATATTGCCGTTTCGGCCGGCGGCCTCGGTATGCATAGCCTCGCGCTGCGTGCCGACGGCTCGATCGTCAGCTGGGGATCTGATAGGTTTGGCCAGGTATCGCAGACGCCGACAAACGTCGGGTTCACGGCCATCGCTGCTGGTGACGATGGCAACCTCGCGCTGCAATCCGATACCACGTCGCCCACGCTCACCGCCACGGTCCCCGCGAACGGTGCCACGAACGTCCCGGTGAGCACGGGGATCACGGGCACGTGGAGCGAGCCCGTCACGGTCTATCCGCCGCGCATCGCGGTGACAACAGCGGGTGGAACGGAGATCGCCTACCTCGGCACGTGGGATGCGACCGGTTTCGCCGTCACGCCGAACGATCCGTTGCCGAAGGAAACGGTCATCACCGTCAGCGTGAAGGGAGTAACCGACCTCGCAGGGCACCTGCAGGACCCCAATCCATCCACCTGGTCGTTCACGACAGCGGCCAACCAGCGGCCGGTGGCGAGCCTGACGGCCGTTCCGTCCAAGGACCTGGCGCCGCTGGCGGTCACGTTCTCGACCGCCGGAACGGGAGATAGCGACGGCGGCATCAGCACCTGGGCGCTGGCCATCACCCAGCTGGGGGTCTCCGCGACCGGGTCGGGCACTCCGCCGGGCACCTTCGACTACACCTTCACCGAGCCGGGCACGTACACTGCCACTCTGACCGTGACGGACACGGACGGCGCGACGGCGACCGCAACCGTGGACGTCGTCGCTCAGACGCTCATGGAACACGTCGCCGACCTGAAACCGGTGATCCGTCAGATCCCCATGCTGTCGCTTGACATTCAGACGGGGCTGTTCGACAAGCTGGACCAGGCAGAACTCAGCCTGAACAGTGGCAGCGACAAAGCGGCCGTTAGCCAACTGACCGCATTCGTCAACCAGGTGAAGGGGCTGCAGAAAGCGAAAAAGCTGACTGCCGCTCAGGCCACGGCGCTTATCACCGAGGCACAGGAGATCATCGCGGCGATCTAACCCTTTTTTTAAGACAGGAGCGCGGGGACTGGCATGGTGGCTCTTGTTGTCAGCCACGAATTGTCTCTGACGGTGTAGGTAATAATTCACGGCCTTGAGCCTTTAAGGCATTCAACAGGAACGGCCAGGTCGACTTCGTCGACATCGTCGGTCTCTTCAACGCCCCATAACCTCTTTTATCCGCTCTCAGGCCGTTCTCCTGCGACTCTCAGACCGTTCCTTGGCGAGATGATTTGTTAATAACATCGAGTCGGAGCGAACGAACTCGCGCGCCGCCCTCGCTCTACGTGCTCTGGATCAAATAGATGCCATGCAGGTCGCGACGAAAACGTTCTGTGGCTGAATCTCAACGTAGGTGAGGGCCCCCTTGAGTGTTCTTGGATCTACAGGTGAACTTGCGAATCCGCATAGCGGATCGGGATTGGCACGGGTGCGTGATATGGGTTGTCCTAGGAGTGGGGCGCAGTAGCATTCGGCGGGCCCCGGATCGCCGAGAGGTCGACGTGCCCGATCCGCTCGAGCCGGTAGGCCTCGAAGGTGGTCCGGTCGCGTCCCATGCGCGTGACGAAGTCGCCCGACGGATAGACGTACTGCCAGCCCTCCGCCGGGGGCTGGACGAGGGTGTAGATGTACTGGTCGGCCTTCGGCTGGTACTCGAGGACCACGATCGCGGCGCCGGCGGGCGTGGCGTTCGGCTCGTCGAAGCCCGCGCCCACGAGGTCGCCCCGGAGGAGGTCTCCTGGCGAGTACCGCGCCAGGGACGGTGTCGGTGTCGGTGTCGCGGACGGCGACGCGTCGATACACCCGGCTACGAGCACGGCGAGGAGCAGGGCAAGGACGATGAGCGTGAGGCGCATACAATCACTATACGGGAGCCATCCCGTATGAACCGTTTCCCGTACCCTGACGCGGGTGAGATTGCGCGCCCTCATCCGTCTCCGGCGCCCACGAGAGAGGTGCTGCCATGACCGCCGAACGCATCCCGATCGGGACCTTCTCCCGCGTGACCCGGCTCTCGCAGCGGGCCCTGCGCCTCTACGACGAGCGCGGCCTGCTCGCGCCGTCGGGAAAGGACCTCTGCACCGGGTACCGATCGTACACCTTCGACCAGATCGGCCGCGGCGTCGTCATCGGCCACCTCGTCTCGCTCGGCTTCGGCCTCGCCGAGGTCGGAGCTCTGCTCGACGCCCGGGATGCCGGGGACGCAGCGACGATCCGGCGGCTCTTTGCCGCACGGCGCGAGGCCGTGGGTGGGGAGCGGCGGCGGCTGGCGGCGATCGATGCGGCCCTCGCCCGCGGCGGGGCCGAACCGGAGATATTTGCCATGTCCATTTCGGAACCGATAGTCAAGGAGATCCCCGCCCTGCGCGTCATCTCGCGCAGAGACAGGGGCACGTACAGCGAGACGATCTCGCGCATGATCGGCGAGGTCTGCGGTGCGCTCGCGCCCAGGAACGGCCGCGAGCCCGCTTTCAGGGTCACCGGCCCGATCATGACGATCTACCACGACAACGAGTACCGCGAGCAGGACGCGGACATCGAGGTCGCGCTCCCCGTCACGGGGCGGGTCGAGCTCGAGAACCCGGTCCTCGAGCTCCGGACGCTTCCCGCGACCCGCGTGATCTCGGTCATCTACACCGGGCCGTACCAGGGGGTCTCGTCGGCCCACCAGGCGGCCTTCGAGGCGGCCAGCGCCCTCGGGCTCAAATGGAACAGGCCAGCGCGCGAGCTCTACCTGAACGACCCGCATACCGTTGGAGAACAGGAGCTGATGACCGAGGTCCAGTACCCGGTCGCCTAGACTTCGCGGATCCCGGCCTCGATGATCTCGTACTCGAACCGGGCTCCCTCTGGCCGCGAGCGGTGCTTGGCCAGCACGGCGCGCCGCCGCCCGTTGAGTTTCTCGAGCCGGACGATCGCCTTCGAGATGTGCTCGAGCGCGGTCCCGCCTAGTCCGACCACCCGGTTCTTGCCCGGGTCCATGTAGACCTGGTTCGTGACCAGCACGGGAAGGTCGTGCCGCCGGGCGAGCCCGAGCAGGTGGAGCATCTGGCGCGTCAAGAGGCGCAGGGCTTCGTTGTCCTCCAGATCCTCCTGGCGGTAGAGCGCGGTCGCCGAGTCGACCACCACGAGGGCTGCCGGCCGCGTCCGGAGGATCGCCTCGGCGTTCGCGATCATGACCCCCTGCTCGGCGAGATCCAGCGGCTCGTACAGGAAGAGGCGCTCGACGAGGGTCGGAGCCTCGCCGCCGGCGATCTGCCTGAACCGTTCCGCGGAGAAGCCCTCGGTGTCGATGTAGACGACCGATTTTCCGGTCCGGAGAGCCTCGGCCGTCGCGAGCACGGCGAGGGTGGACTTGCCGGTCGCCGCCTCGCCGTAGAGCTGGGTGATCACCTTGCGCTCGTACCCGCCGCCGAGCAGCCGATCGAGGGCCTCGCTCCCGCTCGAGAGCCGTTCAGCGCTCATCGGACCTCTCGTTCTCGACCGTCCGGCCGACGGCGTCCTCCACCGCTCGGGCGACCTCCCGCACGGGGAGGCCGAGCTCGCGCGCCCACGTCTGCACCTGCTCGAATTCGGGTTTGGAGGTATATACCTTGCCGTCGAGCCGGCCTCGCTTCACGTCGATGGTCCGCGTCTCGGACCCGATTGTGACCGTCACCGGCTCGATCGTTCGATCGGCCACGAGCCGGTGGACGTACGGCGCGGAGCGAACGCCGAGGGTCCCGAGTTCGGCGGCGAGGACGCGGGCGAGAGCCGGGCCGTCCCCGGGCCGGCAGACGACGCGAACCAGGTAGCCCATGCGCCCCTTCTTCATGAGGGCCGGGATGGCCTGGGCGTCCCGGGCGCCCTCCTCCATCAATCGCCCGAGCGCGGAGGAGAGCACCTCGCCGGTCGTATCGTCCACGTTCGTCTCGAGCACCTCGACGTAGTCCTGTTGCGGGAGCTCGGTCTCGACCACGAGCACGCGGAGCACGTTCGGCCTGTCCGCCGGGTTCCGGGAGCCCGCGCCGTACCCGGCAGCCGCGATCCGGAACGGCCCGAGCCCCTTCCAGGAGAGGGTCCGGATCTCTGCGAGCAGGGCCGCGCCCGTCGGCGTCACGAGCTCGTTGTCGACCCCGGGCTCGAGCCGCACATCAACCCCGGCCCCTGCGAGGAGGGCGACCGTCGCGGGCGAGGGGAGCGGATAGATTCCGTGGGCCCCCTCGA
Organism: Methanospirillum sp.; assembly: GCA_039679395.1. Classification (GTDB taxonomy): domain Archaea; phylum Halobacteriota; class Methanomicrobia; order Methanomicrobiales; family Methanospirillaceae; genus UBA288. The sequence continues at coordinate 20,278 of JBDKUZ010000007.1, forward strand.
TCGCGCCCGGTCCGAGCGGGACGGGCATTACCGCGACCCCGTCGACCTCGAGCGAGAGCAGGGCCGTCGCGGCGCCCAGCACGTCCGCGATCGCGTCGTCGGCGCCGACCTCGTGGAAGTGGACGCGGTCGTCGCCGTGGACCGAGGCCTCGGCTGTATGGAGACGGCGAAAGACCCGCTCGGCGAGAGCGATCGCGGGAGCGGAGGCGTCGGCCGTAGCCACGCGGGCGAGCACCTCCTCGAGGCTCCGCGCCGCGTGGCCCGCATGCGTCCTGACGCGGACGGCGCGGATGCCGGCGCGGTCCGCGAACGCGAACTCCGGTTCGGCCACGACCGAGGCCATCGCCCGCCGGACCGCGTCCCGATCGGCGCCGGCCGCAAGCATCCCTCCGACGAGCATGTCGCCCGCCGCGCCCGCAATCGGGTCGATCACAAGGATGCGCATTCACCAGTACTTATAAATGAACACATAAAAGATCTAAGGTGCATATGCCGGAAATCTATCTCAAGGTGGACAGCGCCTACCCCGAGGACCAGGGCGGGGGCAAGGCCCGGCTCGACCCCGAGACGATGCTCCAGCTCCGGGTCGCGCCCGGCGACATCGTCCTGATCGAGGGCCGGCGCCGTACCGTGGCCAAGGTCTGGCGGGCGCTGGTCACGGACTGGAACCAGGGGAAGATCCGGATCGACAACATCACGCGTGCGAACGCGGGGGTCTCGATCGGGGACCGGATCCGCGTCGCTAAGCTCACCGAGGAGATCGAGGCCAAGCGCGTCGTGCTCGCTCCTCCCGTGGATCTCCCCTCAAACATGCCGATCAACCTGGAGCACGCGACGAACTCGCTGATCGACTTTCCCGTCGTCGAGGGCGACTCGGTCCCGATCCGGCAGGGGTTCCCGTTCATGCAGCCGCAGATCGTCGCTTTCAAGGCGGTCGTGGTCGAGCCCGTCGAGGCCGTGATCATCTCCAAGAACACCGAGATCGAGTTCTCGGACAAGCCGGCGGCCGGGTTCGAGGGCGCCCGGCAGATCTCGTACGAGGACATCGGCGGCCTCAACTACGAGCTCCAGCGCGTCCGCGAGACGATCGAGCTCCCGATCCGGCACCCGGAGCTCTTCCGCCGGCTCGGGATCGAACCGCCGAAGGGGGTGCTCCTCTACGGCCCGCCCGGCACGGGCAAGACCCTGATCGCCAAGGCAGTCGCGAACGAGTCGGGAGCGCACTTCATCGCGATCGCCGGGCCCGAGGTGATCTCGAAGTACTACGGCGAGTCCGAGCAGCGCCTCCGCGAGGTCTTCGAGGAGGCCCGGGAGAACGCGCCTGCGATCATCTTCATCGACGAGCTCGACTCGATCGCGCCCAAGCGCGAGGACGTGACCGGCGAGGTCGAGCGGCGCGTGGTCGCGCAGCTCCTGACCATGATGGACGGGCTCGAGGAGCGGGGCGAGGTCGTGGTGATCGGCGCCACCAACCGCGTCGACGCGATCGACCCGGCGCTCCGCCGGCCCGGCCGGTTCGACCGCGAGATCGAGATCGGCGTACCGGCCGAGAAGGACCGGGTCGAGATCATGAAGATCCACACCCGGGCCATGCCGCTCGGCGACGACGTCGACCTCGAGAAGATCGCGCAGCAGACCTACGGGTTCGTCGGCGCCGACCTGGCAGCGCTGGCGCGCGAGGCGGGCATCCGGGCCCTGCGGCGGAAACTGCCCGACTTCGACCTCGAGAAGGACGAACTCTCGGAGGAGGAACTCGAGCAGCTCCTGGTCGAGCCCCGCGACTTTCGCGACGCCCTCCGCGACGTCGGGCCGTCCGCGATGCGCGAGGTGATGCTCGAGGTCTCGCATGTCACCTGGACCGACGTCGGGGGCCTCGACGAGGCGAAGGAGGAGGTCCGCGAGGCCGTCGAGTACCCGCTGACCGACCACGAGCGTTTCGACGCGATCGGCATCCGCCCGCCGCGCGGCGTGCTCCTGTACGGTCCGCCCGGCACGGGCAAGACCCTGATCGCTAAGGCGGCCGCGTCGGAGTCGGGCGCGAACTTCATCCCGATCCGCGGGCCGCAGCTCCTCTCGAAGTGGGTCGGCGAGTCCGAGCGGGCCGTGCGGGAGGTCTTCCGCCGCGCACGCCAGGTCGCGCCGTCGATCATCTTCTTCGACGAGCTCGACGCCCTCGCGCCCTCGCGAGGCACGGAGACGGGGACGCACGTGATCGAGTCCGTGCTCAACCAGATCCTGACCGAGATGGACGGGCTCGAGGACCTCAAGGACGTGGTCGTGATGGGTGCGACCAACCGGCCGGACATCGTCGACCCGGCCCTACTTCGCGCGGGCCGCTTCGACCGGCTCGTCTACATCGGCGAACCCGGACGCGACGACCGCCGGCGGATCCTCGAGATCCACACCCGCGGCAAGCCGATCGAGGGGTCGGCCATGGGGGAGGTGCTCGCCTTCACCGATGGCTACGGCACGGCCGAACTCGAACGGTTCGTCGAGGCGCTCGGCACGCAGCGGACCTTCACCGTCGAGGACGCCCGCGAAGCCGCAGGCCGGATCGGCGCTCCCGCCGAGGGCGGCCTTCCTGCGTACGAGCGGCGGCAGGAACTCGGCAAGGCCCTCGCCGAGGCCAGGCTCATCCTCGACGACCCGAGGCGCGCCGAGATCCTCGACGATCTCGCGATCCGCACCGAGGGCTACGTCGGCTCGGATATCGAGGCCCTCGCGCGCGAGGCTGGGATGTACGCACTCCGGGCACGCGCCCCCATGATCACGAAGAAGGACTTCGATGAGGCGCTCGCCAAGGTCCATCCGACCATGAACGAGAACCTCCGCACCTACTACGGAAAGATCCAGCAGCACTTCAAGGGCGGCCTGCCGAAAGAGGCGCAACCGCCCGAATACCAGTAACCTATTTTTCCCGCCAGCCCGGCAGGCGCAGGCGGGGGTCCATCCGGCGGACGTCGCGAAGCAGGAGCAGGGCCAGGAAGTCCGAGCCGAGCAGGAAGAGGGTGTACAGACCGATCAGCCGGACCGGGTCCACGCGGTACAGCCGCACCTCCGCGAGCAGGGAGGTCGCACGGTCGATCCGCCGGAGCCGGTGACGGGGCTCGCTCGTCCGTACAAGGAACCGGAGGGCGCGCTGCTCCCGCTCGAGGGCCCGCGCGCTCAGGGCGAGGACGGGCCGCGCGATGAGACGGCTCAGCCACCGGTGGAAGACCTGCATGATCACGAGCTGCGAGGCGAGCAGGATCAGGACATAGACGTCGAAGCGGACGGCCTGGAGCTCGGTGAGCGGCACGATGCGGTCGACGGTCCAGCCCGGGAGCAGGAGCGCGATCACCAGCAGGACCACGACCAGGAAGACGATCGCCCCGAGGGCGACACCTCGGGTCAAAAGCGGGAGACCTCGCCGTCGTCCGCGCAACCGCTCCACCAGCATGGCCGCGAACTCCGCCGAGTACGGCCGGAGGAGGTAGACCTGCAGGTAGTAGAGGATGATCCCGAGCGACTGCACGACCACGAGGAGCGCCGTGAGATCCGCGAGGCGATTGAGGACGAAGCCCGCGAGGACGGCAAAGAGGATGTCGACCGAGAAGATCGCAAGAAACCCGGCGGTCATCGAGACGGCGCCGAGGAAGAAGACGTTCCACGCCACCGCGACGAGCCGTTTCTTGAACCGGAGGAGCCGGGCCTCCCGCACCGAGCGGACGAGGTTGCGGGGCGCCTGCGGCGCGGCGTCCGTCGTCGATCCGCGGTGCAGCAGCACCAAGGCGACGGCGCGGACGAGCGGCAGAAGGGGATAGAACATGTAGAAGTAGAGGCTCGCAACGATCCAGAGCAGCATGTAGCCCTCGCCGAACCGGACCAGGGCGTACAGGTTCACGCCAACGGCCAGGGCAAGGACGAGGTATCCGGCCGCGCCGATCCGATCGCGTTCGACACGGAGGGCGGTGGCTCGGACCTGCGCCAGCTCCGCGTCCACGTCCCGGCGGAGACGGGCGATGACGGAACCCGTCCCCAGTCGTTCTCCGTCCTCCTGTGATCGGACCGTGACTGCACCACTCCATCCGTCGTCCGGCGGTGCCGCCGTGCAATCGGTAATCGCAGATGGGGCGCGCAGGAATAAGAAACCACTTGAAACACCGAAGGTTCCAAAAGCACGAACGCCCTGATCCCCGGAGGGGTGATTTGACGGACCCACTGCTCGTGTACATCGCCGCGCTCCTGCTGGTCGGCGCCGTCGTGGGCGTCATGGCTGGGCTCTTCGGGGTCGGCGGCGGGTTCCTGATGGTCCCGGCCCAGTTCTGGGCGCTCGGACTCCTCGGTGTCGATTCGGAGACGGCGCTCCGGATGGCGTTCGGCACCAGCCTCGCGGTCGTGATCCCGACGGCCGCCTCGGGCGCATGGGCCCACCACTGCCGACAATGCGTCCGGTGGGACGCGGTGCGGTGGATGGGGCTCTCGGCCGCGCTCGCCTCGCTCGCCGGGGCCCTTCTCTCAACCCGGGCCCCCGGCCGACCGCTCGAGATCCTCCTCGCTCTCGTCCTCCTCGGAGCGGCTGCCCAGATCGTACTGCAGCGGGCGTCGGCATCGTGCGACCTCGGCGGCGAGGAGCGCTCCCTCGGGCGTGGGGGATACCTCGCCCTCGGCCTTCCGGGGGGGCTGCTCTCGGGGCTGCTCGGGATCGGGGGCGGGATCGTGCTCGTCCCGCTGCTGACCCTCGTCCTCCGGTACCCCATCAGGACGGCCGTCGGCACCTCCACGCCCGTGATCCTCTGCGCGGCCATCGGCGGTGTCGCGGGGTACGCGCTCACCGCGCCGGCCGCGCTCGGCACCCTGGCCTTCTCCGTCGGCTACGTCCACCTCCCGAGCGCCGCGGCCCTCGCCCTCGGCTCTGTGCCGATGGCGCAGCTCGGCGCCCGGCTCGCGCACGCCTGCCCGCCGCACATACTCAGGGTCTCCCTCGCCGTCGTGATGGTCCTCGTCGCGCTCCTCATGCTCGACGTGCCCCGGCTCCTCGGGCTCTAGGGCATCCGGACCACGAGCAGCCGCTGCTCGGTCATCTCGTCGATCGCATACCGGGGGCCTTCGCGCCCGGTACCCGAAGCGCGGGTGCCGCCGTAGGGCATATGGTCCGTCCGGAACGCCAGATCGTTCACGATCAGCGAACCGGTGCGGCAATGCTCGAAGGCGCGGCCGATCACCCCGAGATCGCGGGTGAAGAGCGACTGCTGGATTCCATATTCCGAGTCGTTCGCGTGCGCGAGCGCCTCCTCGAGGCTGTCGTACGGGGTGACCGTGATGATCGGGGCAAAGATCTCGGTCGCGTTCACCCGCATCTCGGGCGTTGTCCCGGTCATCACGGTCGGCGCGAAGAGCGACCCCTCCCGCGTACCGCCGCACTCGCAGCGCGCGCCGCCCTCGAGCGCCTCGCCGACCGTCGCTTCGGCTGCCGACGCCGCGGCGTCCGAGATCATCGGTCCGACCACGGTCGACGGATCGCGCGGATCGCCAGGAGAGAGAGACCGCGCTCCCTCGACGATCCGGGCGAGCACGTCGTCATAGATCGAGGCGTGGAGAAAGACCCGCTGGACCGAGAGGCAGGTCTGTCCTGCATTCGCAACGCCGCCCTGCACGCATCGGAGCGCCGCTCGCTCGAGGTCCGCGTCGGGCTCGACGATCACGGCCGCATTCCCGCCGAGCTCCAGCGCGACTCGCTTTCTGCCGGCGACCCCCTTCAGGTGCCAGCCGACCTCCGTGCTTCCCGTGAAGGAGAAAAAGTCCACTCTCGGGTCCGCGACAAGGCGCTCGGCATCGGAGACGCGGCACGGGACGACCGCGATCGCGTCGGGCGGGCACCCGGCCTCGAGCGCGATCGCCCCGAGCGCGAGGGCCGAGAGCGGCGTCTTGGTCGCCGGCCGGACGATCGCGGCGTTGCCCGCGGCGAGCGCCGGGCCGAGTTTGTGGCAGACGATGGCGAGGGGGAAGTTGAACGCCGTGATCGCGAGAACGACCCCGACCGGGAACCGCCGGTGGATGCCCGTGCAGCCCTCGCCGGCCGGGGTCCAGTCGAGGTCGATGACCTCGCCGCCGATCCGGCGTCCCTCCTCCGCCGAGACGCGGAGCGTGATCGCGGCCCGCTCCACCTCGGCGCGTGCCAGCGTGATCGTCTTGCCGGCCTCGAGGACGATCGTCTCCGCGAGCGCGTCCGCGCGGGCCTCGACGAGCGCGGCCATGCGCGCGAGGACCGCGGAACGGGCCCGGGACGGGAGCGAAGCCATCTCCACCGCGCCGTCGCGGGCGGTGCGGACCGCGTCCTCGAGGGCCTGAGTGTCGGCGAGCGCGACCCTGGCAACGGTCGAGCCGTCGTAGGGGAAGGCGACGTCGGCCGAGCGGGGCGACGTTCGCCACTCCCCGCCGATCAGGAAGGGGCGGGGGGGATCCATACCATCAGCTGGCGCTGTGAATATTATTCCCTTTCCCCGTCGCCACGCCTATATAGCCCGCTCCCCAGATCTCTCTGGAGTCCATGCCGAACGTCACCGTCCTCCTCGACGCCCGTACGGTCCCCGAGGCCCGGGTCGCCCTAGTCCACCCGGCCCGTGGGGTCGAGCATACCTATGCCTCGCTACGAAACGAGGCGAACCGCGTCGGGGCGGGTCTCGCCGGGCTCGGCGTGACGAAGGGCGACCGGGTCTGCATCTACCTGGACTCCTCCGCCGAGTACCTGATCGCCTACCTCGCCTGCTGGCGGATCGGCGCAGTCGCCGTCCCGACCAATATCGTCTACCGCGAGCGCGAGCTCCTCCACGCGGTCGAGGACGCGGGGGCCGTGGCCGTGATCGCCGACGCGAGCGTGGTCGAGGTCGTCCGCGCCGTCCGGCACGCGGTCCCGGCGCTTCTCCACGTGATCGTGGTCGGAGGGGCCGGGCCGGAGGAGACGGCCTGGGAGGAGTTCGAGGAGCCTCCTGCCGGCATGCGCCCGGCCCACTGCGGCTTCGACGACCTCTGCCAGATCCAGTACACGGCCGGGACGACGGGAAAGCCGAAGGGCGCGATGCTCACTCACGGCAACTGGACGGCCGCGCTCGACGCCGAGGGCGAGGCACTCGCGCTCGGTCCCGTGGATATCTACCTGGGGATCTATCCCATGGGCCACGTCGGCGTCTCCTGGGGCCTCGCCGTCCTCAGGGCCGGTGGCACCTGGATCGTGATGGACCGGTACGATCTCGACGGGTACCTCGCCCTGGCGCGGACCTACCGCCCGACCATCCTCGCGGGCATGCCGCCCGTGATCCACGCGCTGGTCACCGCGGGGCCGGAGGCCGACGGCGCTCTCGCATCGGCGCGCGCGATCATCTCGGGCGGCGGTTCCCTGTTGCCCACGATCTGGGAGGCTTTCGACGCCCGGTATAGGATCCCTGTCGCGAACGCGTACGGCCTCTCGGAGACGATCGTCTGCGGCTCGGGGACCGTGACCCTGCCGGCCCACCCCGAGCTCCACCGGGGATACCGCTCGGTCGGTGTCCCGGTCGGGTACACCGAGGTCCGTGTTGTCGACGCGGACGACCCCGACCGCGAGCTCGCGCCCGGCGAGGACGGCGAGATCGCGCTCCGCGGACCGTCCGTCGCGCGCGGCTACTGGAACCAGCCGGCCGCGACGGCCGAGGTCTTCCGCGAGGACGGCTGGTTCCTCTCCGGCGACATCGGCCATCTCGACCCGGACGGCGTCCTCTTTGTCACGGACCGGAAGAAGGACATGATCATCATGTCGGGCTGGAAGATCTACCCGACCGAGGTCGAGGACGTCCTGATCGGCCACGACGCGATCGGGGACGTCGCGGTCTACGGCATCCCGGACGAGCGGCGGGGCGAGATCCCGGTCGCGGCCGTCGTTCCGGCCCCGGGCCGGACAATCACGCTCGACGAACTCCGGGCCTACTGTTCCTCCCGGCTCGCGCCGTACAAGTGCCCGCGCCGGCTCGAGCTCGTCGAGTCCCTCCCCCGGGTCCACGGCTGGAAGCTCCTCCGCCGCAGCCTCCGCGAGCGAACGGAATAGCTGCCCGGCGGACGCCGGAGTGGACGCCCGGGGTTCGTCAGCCGAGCTCGACCTCGACCTCGTGCGGCCGCTGGTCGTTGACCAGGTGGACCGCGTGGTCCTGCTGCTCGACCCCGTCGACCACGACCGACCGGACGCCGCACGCGAGCGTGCTTGAGCGGATCGTGCAGCGATACACCGTCTCCTTGAACCGGTACCGGAGCACGAACCGGTCCCACCCCGGCGGCAGGCAGGGGGCGAAGCGGAGGGTGTCCACGTCGAACCGCAACCCGATCAGCGATTCGAGCAGCAGCTGGTACGACCAACCGGCCGCGCCCGTCATCCATGTCCAGCCGCCGCGTCCGACGTGCGGCTCGACCCCGTAGACGTCGGCCGCGATTACGTACGGCTCGACGCGGTAGGTCGCGATCGCATCTCGGCTCTGCCCGTGATGGATGGGGTTGATGAGGTCGAAGAGCCGCCAGGCCAGGTCACGGTCGCCCAACGCCGCGTGGGCCATGATCGTCCAGATCGCCGCATGGGTGTACTGGCCCCCGTTCTCGCGGACGCCGGGAACGTAGCCCTGGATGTACCCCGGCGACGGAACCGCGTGGTCGAACGGCGGGGTGAGCAGTTTGATCAGGCCCTCGTCGTACCGGACCAGTTGCCGGTCGACCGCGTCCATGGCCGATCGGGCACGCGCTGTTCCGGCCGCGCCGGAGAGTACGGACCACGACTGGGCGATCGCGTCGATCCGGCACTCCTCGTTCTCGGCCGAACCGAGCGGCGTCCCGTCGTCGAAGTAGGCGCGGCGATACCACTCGCCGTCCCACCCGGCCTTCTCCAGGTTCGCCGCGAGGCGCGAGGCCTCGGCCACGCAGCGCTCGGCAAAGGCCTCGTCCCCACGCGCCCTCGCCACGCCCGAGAACTGGAGCAGGACCGTGTAGAGGAAGAACCCGAGCCAGACCGACTCGCCCCGGCCCTGGATCCCGACCATGTTCATCCCGTCATTCCAGTCGCCCGAGCCCATCAGCGGCAGGCCGTGGGCGCCGAAGCGGAGGCCGTACTCGATCGCCCGGACGCAGTGCTCGTAGAGTGTCCCCTGCTGCTCCGAGATGGTCGGCAGGTCGTAGTAGGACTCCTCGTCCGGCTTGAGCTGCCGCCCCTCGAGGTAGCGAACGCGTTCGGAGAGGACCCCCGTGTCCCGGGTCGAGAGGACGTACCGGCAGAGCGTGTAGGGCAGCCAGAGGTAGTCGTCGGAGCAGCGCGTCCGCACCCCACGGTCGGACGGCGGGTGCCACCAGTGCTGGACGTCGCCCTCGACGAACTGGTGGCCGGCCGAGAGCAGGAGGTGCTGCCGGATCAGCCGGGGCTCGGCGTGGAGCAGGGCCAGCACGTCCTGGAGCTGGTCGCGGAAGCCGAACGCCCCGCCCGACTGGTAGTACCCCGAACGCCCCCAGAGGCGCGAGGAGATCACCTGGTAGAGGAGCCAGCCGTTGACCAGGAGGTCCACGGATCGGTCGGGGGTCTCGATCGCGACCGAGGAGAGGGTCCAGTCCCAGTACCGCCGGACGGACTCGAGCGAGGCGCGGGCCGGAGCCACGCCCCGGTGCCGCTGGACCAAGGCCTTCGCCTCGTCCGCGTCCCGGCCGACGCCGAGCATGAAGACGACGTCGAGATCCTGGCCGTCCGCGAGCTCGAGGGGGACCTGGAGCGCGGCGCACGGGTCGAGCGCAGCGCCCACCCGGCCGGAGAGCCGGACCCGCTCCATGGCCGCGGGCCGTGCGAGCGTCCCGTTGCGTCCCACGAACTCGTGCCGGTCGCCCGTCGCCGTCCGGTTCAGTTCATTCACGTCGAAGAAGGCCACACGGTCGGGAAACTCGGTGTTGTACGAGTTGCGGGCAAGGATGGCCCCGGTCAGCGGGTCCATCTCCGTCACCACCTGCATCGCCGTCGCGGCGCGGAGCTGCCCGAGCACCCACTCGACGTACCCGGTCACGGTGACCGACCGCGTCCGGCCTGAGCGGTTCCGGACCCGGACCTGCCAGAACTTGACAGGGGCGTCGACCGCGACATGGACGGTCATGGTGGCAAAGAGACCGTCCTGGGCGTGCTCGAAGACCGAGTAGCCGAACCCGTGCCGGGTCAGGTACGTCCCCGGCCCGCGCGCCGGCAGGGGAGCGAGGGACCAGAACGCGCCCGTCTCCTCGTCCCGCAGGTAGAAGGCCTCCCCAGCCCGGTCCGTCACCGGGTCGTTCCACCAGGGGGTGAGCCGGAACTCGTGCGCGTTCTCGGACCAGGAGTATCCGCCGCCGCTCTCGGAGACGATCGAGCCGAAGGACGGGTTCGCGAGAACGTTGACCCACGGCGCAGGCGTGAACTGGCCGGGCCGGTTCTCGATCACGTACTCGCGCCCGTCCTTGGAGAAACCGCCGATCCCGTTGTAGTAATCGAGCGCCTCGCCGCCGGACGGGGTCTCGGTCGAGGTCGACGGGCGCGGACGCGTCGGCACGAGCCTCGGTATCTGCGGGTCGATCCACCGCACCCGCTCGACCTGCTCGGCGAGGGGGCCGTCGCGATCGGCCAGGATCACCCGGGCCAGGGCCTGCATCAGGACCCGGTCCTCCTCCGGGATCTGGTCGAGCCGCCGGACGAAGACCCCGCCGGGCCTATCGATCAGCTGGGGGTCGGGACCGAGGCTGGTCTGGCGGATCAGCTCGTCCGTCAGATCTTGCCGGTATCCCGAGATGTCCTCGTTCCAGAAAAGCAGGTCCGTGATCAGCCCCTTCCGGCGCCAGTACGCGTGTGCCTGGATCATCTGCCGGACCAGCCCGACCCGGGCCTTCTCGGAGACCCGGACCAGCACGAGCGGGTAGTCGCCCGAGATCCCGTAGCCCCAGAGCCCGCTCTGGCCGCGCCGGTTCCGCGCGATGACGTCGGGCGGCGCGCGGCGGGCCGGGTTCGGGTAGATGATGGCCGATGCGAGCCGGGCGAAGATCTGCGCGTCCGCCTCGGTCGCGTTGAGCTGGCGGAGCATCACCTGCGTGTGCGTCCAGGCGAGTTCGGTCACGCGGTCGCCCATGTATCGGTCCTGGTACTTCTCGACGAGCCCGAGTGCGTGGTCGCGGTTCTCGCCGACGCCGAGGTAGACGTGGACGGTCACCGTCTCCTGTGGCTGTATCAGGACCGTGCGCCGCACGGCCACGATCGGGTCGAGGACCGAGCCCGCCGTGTCCGAGAGGGAGGACGAGTCGACCATCGCCACCGGGTTCGCGAGCGACCGCCCCCGGCCGATGAACCGCGACCGGTCGGTCTCGAACGAGGTCTCCCGGACAGGGACGCCATCCACGACCATGGTATGGATGAGCCAGGGGGGGTGCTCGCCCGAGGAGCGCGGGCGGCGTGTCGCGAGGATCGCGTTCCGGTCGGGGAGGAGCTCGGTCGTTACGAAGAGGTTCGAGAAGGCCGGGTGGGCCGCGTCGTGCCCGAGGGGGGCGATCACGACCTCGGCGTAGCTCGTCAGCTCGATCGTGCGCGGGCGCCAGGAGCGGTTCGTGATCCGGACGCGCCTGAGCTCGACGTCGTCCTCGGGCGAGACCATGCACTCGGTGTGGATGTCGAGCTCGTCGTCGCGCCGCCGGAACTCGGCCCGGGCCTGCTGGAAGATCGCCTCGTACTTTTCGGCCGGCTGGAGCGTGGGCTGGTAGCAGGTCGACCAGAAGCGCCCGCTCTCGACATCGCGGATATAGCAGAAGACGCCGTAGCCGTCGGAGACGGGGTCCTCGCGCCAGCGCGTCACCTCGAGGTCGCGCCAGCGCGAGTACCCGGCCCCGGCATTGTTGACCATCACGTGGTACCGGCCGTTCGAGAGGAGGTGGACCTCGGGCCGGGCCAGATCCGGCGTCGAGAAGATCCGCATCATGGACTCGCCCTCGGCGCCGCGCCGGACCTGGCCGTCCATGCGGATCGCGTGGGGATAGAACGGGGTCACCTTCGGCACCCGCTCCTGGAGCAGCAGGTCGGTGGCGCGGATCTCGGGCACGCCCAGGAACCGCCGCTGCATGGGCCGATCGGCGAGCACAGCGAGGAGCGAGAGAAACGACATCCCCAGGTGGTGGGACATGAACGACCGGACGACGGCGACCTCCTGGCCGCGCGCCAGCCGCGACGGCGTGTAGTCGGCGGCCTCGAAGAAGCCGTACCGCCCCGCGAAGCCGACGGTCTCCATGGTCTGCAGGTTGCTGGTCGCCTCGGACGGAAGGACCAGCAGGGCGAGCGCGGTCGCGTACGGCGCGACCACCAGGTCCTCGCCGAGGCCCCGCTTGTACCCGAGCCCGGGGACACCGAAGGCCCGGTACTGGTAGTTCAGGTTGGCGTCGGTCAGGTTGTACACCGACTCGGAGATCCCCCAAGGCACGCCACGCTGCTTGCCGTACTCAATCTGCCGCCGCACGGCCGCGCGGCAGGTCTGGTCGAGGAGAGTCTCGGGGTAGCTCGGCATCACCAGCAGGGGCATCAGGTACTCGAACATCGAGCCCGACCACGAGAGGAGGAGCGGGCCGGCTCCGCTCGAGGTGAGCTGGCGGCCGAGCGCGAACCAGTGGGCCTGCGGGAGCACGCCGTCGGCGATCCCGACGAACGAGGCGAGGCGCGCCTCGGAGGCGAGCAGGTCGTAGAACGAGGTGTCCCGCCGGAGCTCGGAGACGTTGTACCCGATCGCGAGCAGATCCCTCGCGGGGTCGAAGAGGAAGTCCGTGTCGACATCGATGAAGCCCGTCGCGTGGGCGCCGACCCGCTCGTACAGGTCGAGCAGGCGCCCGGCGCCGGCGGCCGCGCTCCGCAGCCGCTCCCTCAGTCCCATCAGGGCCGCGCCCTCGTCGTTTCCGGACGCCATCATCCGCGTGAGGAGGCGGTCGATAGCGGGCAGGAGATCAGCGTGGAGCTCCCGGACCCCGATCGGGCTGGGGGCTTCGCCGTCGCAGGCCGCGAGCGCAGCCTGGACCACGGCCGCATCCTCGGGTCCGGCCGCCGCGACGCGGTCCCAGAACGCGCGGTCGCGCGGGATCTCGGCCCACCAGCCGATGAGCTCGCGGACGTACTCGTCGAGGTTGTGGACCTCGACCTCGAGCGCCTGCGCCCACCATCGGACCTCGTCGTCGGCGTTCGACCGGAGGTCCCCCGCGATCTGCGCGATTGCAGTTGCCGCGTCGGCCAGGACTGCATGCCGCTCCGCGAATGTCGGGGCCGGGACGGCCAGCAGCGCTTGGAGAGACGCGATCCGCGCCGCGATACCGGGGGAGACGTACGAGCTCTCGTCCCGGTCGACGTCGGTCCGCGCCGCGGCGAGCGCCAGCTCGCGGGCCGTGTCCGCGAGGCCGTTGAGCGCGGCGGGTGGAAGAACGGGCGCGTACCCGAGCTCGGCCATGCCGGCCCTGAGCGGGAGGAGGAGACCGATCAGGTTGCCCGAGTCCACGGTCGAGACATAGTGCGGCGCGAGCGGGGCGAGGGTGACCGTGTCGTACCAGTTGTAGAGGTGCCCGCGGAATCGCTCGAGCCGCTCCAAGGTCTCGAAGGACTGTTCGAGCCGCTCGGCGCAGCGCCGCGGGGTGATGTACCCGAGGTCCGCGGCGGCGAGCGTGGAGAGGAGGGCGAGGCCGATATCGGTCGGCGAGGTGCGGTGCGCGATCCGCTCGACCGGGGCCTCCTGGTAATTGTCGGGCGGCAGCCAGTTCTCCTCCGGCCCGACGAAGACCTCGAAGAAGCGCCACGTCCGCCGCGCGACCGAGCGGAGGAACCGGAGCTCGCTCGGGTCCAGGACCGGGACGGGCTCGGCCAGGGGTCGGCTCAGGTACCATGCCACCGCGGGCGAGGCGACCCAGAGGCCGATGATCGGGAGGGCCGCCGCCAGCGCCTCGGGCCGGGCGAGGCCGATCGCGAGGCCGGAGACCGCCCCCGCCGCCAGCGCCGGCCACATTCGCCGGTAGTGGCCCGCGAGGTCCGGCGCGGTCCGGCCGGCGTCGCGCGACGTGGTCCACTCGAGGAGGCGGCGGCCCCGGACAAGGCGCGAGAGCGTCCGACCGACCGCGTCAATCGCGACGGCCGCCTCGTACGGGAGGAGGATGAAGAGGAAGACCGGCTGCGCGAACGAACGCGGCAGCGACCGAGCCGCGTCGAGTAGGTGGAGGCGGAGGCCCTGGTCCCGCGGCTTCTGGACGAGCCGGTAGAGGAAGCCGATGATCGGCGGAGCGAAGACGAGGGCCGCGACGGCCGCCGTCCACCCGATCGGGTTCGGGAGGAGGAGCCACGCGATCAGGAGCAGGGCCAGCTCGGCCGGTGCTACCAGGCTGCGCCGGAGGTTGTCCAGGACCTTCCAGCGCGAGAGGAGTGAGAGCGTGTTCCGCCGTCGTTCGTTGCCGGGGGCCGGGACCGTCGGCAGGGCCCAGGCCCCGACCTGCCAGTCGCCGCGGATCCAGCGGTGGCGGCGCGCGACGTCGGCGAGGTACCGCAGGGGGTAGTCCTCGAAGAGCGTGACGTCGGTCACGAGCGCCACCCGGGCGTACGAGCCCTCGATCAGGTCGTGGGAGAGGACGCGGTTCTCGGGGAGCTGCTCCCCCAGGGTCGCGCCGAACGCCTCGAGGTCGTACAGCCCCTTGCCGATGAACGAGGCCTCCTTGAAGGTGTCCTGGTAGACATCCGAGACCGCGCGTGTGTACGGATCGATGCCGGGCTCGCCGCCGAAGACCCGGACGTACCACGACCGGGCAGAGTCGGTCAGGGTCAGGCCGATCCGCGGCTGGAGCACGCCGTAACCGGCCACCACGCGCCCGAGGACCGGGTCCACCACGGGCCGGTTGAGCGGGTGCGCGGCTGTCCCGACGAGCTTCTTCGCCTCGTCGCGGGGCAGCTCGGTGTCGGCGTCGAGGGTGATGACGTACCGCGTCCCTTCGAGGGTCGCGAGATCGCCGACGATCACGGCGAAGGGGTCGGTCTCTCCGTGGATCAGCAGCCGGTTCAGGGCCTCGATCGCGCCGCGCTTCCGCTCATATCCCATGAACCGCCCCTCGCGCGGGTTCCACTGCCGGGGCCGGTGCAGGAGCAGGAACGGACTCCGCCCCCCCTCGGCCACGTACCGGGAGTTCAGCTCCTCCGTGCCCGCCACGGCCCGGGCGATCGTCTCCGCGTCCTGCGGCGCGACCTCGCTCTCGGCGGCCGGCAGGTCCGAGAGGAGGGCGAACGAGAGCTGGGGGTCGCGGTTGCCGAGGTACCGCACCTCCAGCATCTCGAGCAGCCGGTCCACGTCGTCGGGCGTCGAGATCACGGTCGGGACCACCACAAGGGTCCGGCACTCGAGCGGGATCCCGTCGTCGAAGTCGAGCCGCGGCAGGATCTTCGGCTTGGCGATCAGCATCGCGACCCAGTTGACGAGTGAGACTGCGGTCTGGCTCGCGGCCAGGAGAAGGACCGGGACGAAGAGCGCGAGCACCGCCAGCCCGACGCCCGCCATGGCGGCCGAGACGCCCCCGGCGAGCGTGATCAGGCCGGCGATCGCCGCGATCCCGCCGAGGTAGAACGGCAGGGGGGCCTGCCGCCCTATCCGCCTGAACCGCTCCGCGTTCGGCGGTTCGAAACGGACCGTGTGCTGGAGCTCGGGAAGCCCCCGGTCGATCAGGAAGTACCCGACGTGAGCCGAACGGTCGGCGCCGCCGAGCCGCATGCGCCTATCCACCGCGAGCTCCATGGCCCGCCGCGCCACTTCCTCCTCCGAGAGAGGGGCGTGCCGGGCCAGGCGCTCGACTACGTGCCTGTACCGGTCGCGGGTCGCGAAGTCCATGGCCGCGTACGGGTCCTGCGGGTTCGACCGCAGCACACTCTCCACGACCGAGAGTCGCTCGACGAAGACGCGCCAGTCGATCCCGTCGAGGGTCCTAAGCGAGGTGATCGAGTTGCCGATCGAGACCTGGTCCGCTGCCTGCGCCCGGGTCTCCATCTGGACCATCTGCTCGATGGTCAGGCTCATCTCGGAGAGCCGCTGCTCGATCCAGGTCAGGGCCAGGGTCAGGACCGGCGAGCGACCTCGGAGCTGCCGCGCCAGCTCGGCCACGAAGGCGCTGGTCATGGGCGGGTCCGAGCGGGCCATCTCGGCCACGACCAGGATCATACTCTTCGGGTCCTGCTCGGCCACCTCGATCATCCGGTCGGCCCAGACCGAGGCGTTGTCCGAGTCGACCCTGTTTGCGCCGATCCGGGTCGAGACCCGGCGCAGGTTCTCGATCAGGGCCAGCCGGAGCATGATCGGGACGGCCCAGAGCTCGCCGAGCTGGAGCGGCGCGACCGTCTGGTATGCTTCGACGAACGCGGAGAGGACGTCGAGGTCGATCCGCCCGTCGTTGTGCGCGATCAGCTCGCGGGCGATGAAGTAGACGCGGGGGTACCCGGCGAGCGGGCCGTTCTCGAGGCGCGGGAGCTTCCGGCTGTACCCGAGCGGGAGGTGGCGGCGGGCCGTCCGGACATGCTCCTCGACCAGGTAAAAGTTGTCGAGGAGCCACTCGCCCGCGGGCGCGATCCGGCGATTCTTCTCGAGCGCGGCCGTGATGAGCGTGAAGGTCTCGACCAGGATGGTCTCATTCTCGGCGAGACGCGGGAGAAGACGGTCCTCGCCGCCACTCATATCCACACCGTACCAGTCGGCCATCTCCACGGCATGGGCCGAGAGCTGGTCCGCCGAGAGGAGCTCGCTCCGGAGGGGCTGGACGTCCTTCGGTCTGGCCCCTGCGGTACTCACATCCGTCACGCGCTCACGAAGGCGGGTCACGTCCCGCCGCAGCGACTCGATGCCGTCCTTCACCCGACCGTCCTCCCGGGCTCCCGGGCGCTGCAGAAGTGTCTGCTTTCCGCCCTATTCGCTCTACCGACGCTTCTAGCCTTCGCTGCACGGATGCGGGGTGGCACCCTTAAATAGTATCCGATTCATCGAGAACGGGATAGCGTTATGGCAGAGAACCCGACCACTCCAGAGACCTGCACCGACACCGAGAAGAAGGAGAGCTGCTCCGGGGAGTGCGCGAGCTGTCCCAGCGCGCGGGAGCACGGCATGGCGGGCGGCGGGCTCCCCGAGAAGGCCCCGATCGATGTCAAGCACGTGATCTTGGTCCTCTCGGGCAAGGGCGGCGTGGGCAAGTCCACGGTGGCCGTGAACCTCGCGTACGCGCTCTCGAGCCGCGGGTTCAATACGGGCCTGCTCGACCTCGACCTCCACGGGCCGACGGTCCCGAAGATGCTCGGGATCGAGAACGCCCGTCTCCAGACGATCGACAACAAGATCGAGCCCGTGCGCGTCACCGGGTCCCTCGCGGCCGTCTCGATGGCGTTCCTGCTCCCCGACACCTCGACGCCCGTCATCTGGCGCGGGCCGATGAAGATGTCGGCGATCAGCCAGTTCCTCTCGGACGTCAACTGGGGCTCGCTCGACTTCCTCGTCGTCGACCTTCCGCCCGGCACGGGCGACGAGGCGCTGACCATCGCCCAGCTCGCGCCGAACCTGCGGGGGGCCGTGATCGTGACCACGCCGCAGGAGGTCGCCACCCTCGAGACGAGCAAGGCCGTGCGGTTCGTGGAGAAGCTCAATATCCCCGTGATCGGCGTGGTCGAGAACATGAGCGGGATGATCTGCCCGCACTGCCAGACGGAGATCGACGTCTTCGGAAAGGGCGGCGGCAAGAAGATGGCCGACGACCTCGGCGTCCCGTTCCTCGGCGCCATCCCGCTCGACATCTCCATGCGGGAGGCCGGCGATGTGGGCAGGCCCGCCGTGATCCGGCGGGGCGCGGACGACCCCACCTGGAAGGCGGTCAACGAGGTCATGGAGAACCTGATCAAACGCGTCGAGTCCTGATTCGCCCCCTCTCTTTTCTTTCGTCTGGCCGCTGCGCCACGCGCATACCTTCATATATATAGCGAATGAAGGAAACGCTGTTCCTCGCTTGCATTCTATAAGATTTAATCGCCCCGATCGGGATTCAAGGGCCGTATCTGCGCCCGATAGACCAGTCGTTTTAATATACGGCTACATCGAACTTCCATCAGCGGAGTCCTGCACGGAAGAGGGCTCGGGCCGCACGACGACCCTGTCGGTCGCCCGACCCTGCATCCGCGCGCTCCGTCCAGATTTGAGAACAGGTGACACATGAATCTACGAACACCGAACACCAACGAGGCCGTCGGGACCTCGAACCGGTCCCGCGACGTCTCGCCCACCTCGGGCATCTGCACGCGCTGCGTGGACGGATGCCGCGGGGCCTGCGAGATCTGGCTCTCGTCCTTCCGCGGCCGCGAGGTTCTCTACCCCGGCCCCTTCGGCGAGATCACGGCCGGCTCGGACAAGCAGTTTCCCGTCGACTACTCGCACGTAAACATCCAGGGCTACGCGGTCGGCGCCCGGGGTCTGCCCGCGGGCGTCGAGCCGTCGCCCGACACCGCGGTCTTCTCCGAAGTCGATACCGGGACCGAGTACGGTTGGGACATCAAGGTCCCCATGCGCCTCCCGATCTTCACGGGCGCGCTCGGCTCGACCGAGATCGCGAGGGCGAACTGGGAGCACTTCGCCATCGGCGCGGCCATCTCGGGGATCACCCTGGTCTGCGGTGAGAACGTCGGCGGGATCGACCCCGGTCTCGTCCGCGACAGCAACGGCAAGGTCACGAAGTCGCCGGAGATCGACCGGCGGATCGAGACCTACAGGAAGTTCTACGAGGGCTACGGCGAGATCCTCGTCCAGATGAACGTGGAGGACACCCGGCTTGGAACCGCGGAATATGTCGCCTCGAAACACAATCTGGACACAATCGAACTGAAATGGGGCCAGGGCGCCAAGTGCATCGGCGGCGAGATCAAGGTCCGCGATATCGAGCGCGCCCGCGAGCTGAAGCGGCGCGGCTACATCGTCCTGCCCGACCCCACGGCCAGCGAGAACGAGAAGGCGTTCGCGGCCGGCAGCATCAAGGAGTTCGAGCGCCACTCGCGCCTCGGCTTCGTCTCGAAGGAGGGCTTCCTCGAGGAGATCGACCGGCTCCGGGACATCGGGTTCAAGCGGGTCACGCTCAAGACGGGCGCGTACTCCGCGCAGGAGCTCGCGATGGCCATCCGGTTCGGCTCGGAGGCGAAGATCGACCTCCTTACGATCGACGGCGCCTCGGGCGGCACGGGCATGAGCCCGTGGCCGATGATGAACGAGTGGGGCATCCCGACGTTCTACCTCCAGGCGCTCGCGATGCAGTACAGCGAACTGCTGACCAAGAAGGGCATGCGCGTACCCGACCTCGCGATCGGCGGCGGCTTCGGCGACGAAGCGAACGTCTTCAAGTCGCTCGCGATGGGCGCGCCGTACGTCAAGGCCGTCTGCATGGGCCGCGGGCTGATGATCCCCGGGTTCGTCGGGAAGAACATTGGCAAGTGGCTCGAAGCCGGCGATCTGCCCAAGGGCGTGGCGAAGTACGGCTCGACGGTGGAGGAGATCTTCGTCAGCTACGAAGCCCTCAAGGAGAAGTTCGGCGACCGTATGAACGAGATCCCGCTCGGCGCGGTCGGCATCTACACCTACGCCCAGCGGTTCAAGACCGGGCTGCAGCAGCTGATGGCGGGCAGCCGGAACTTCTCGCTCAAGACAGTCTCGCGAAAGGACGTCTTCGCGCTCTCGGAAGAGGCCGCGAAGGTCTCGGGCCTGCCGTACGTGATGGACGCGTACAAGGACGAGGCGCTCGGCATTCTGCTGGACTGAACAATCCGAACCACTTTTTTGCCGCAGGTTCGTCCCGAGCGGCGGCGCCGGAAAAAAAAGAGGGTTACGCGGTCACTCTGTACGGCCGCATCATCTCGTTGTCCTCGTGGTCGAGGATGTGGCAGTGCCAGACGTACCCGGGCCCCTGCGTCGCATCGAAGAGGTACGACCCCGAGCCGTCGGTCGGGGCGAACCGGGCCCGGATGCGCGTGACCTCGCCGGGGTTCATCTGGATCGTGTCCTTCCAGCCCGCCTCGTTCGCGTCGGGCGGCATCGGGTCGCCGGTCAAGAACGGCGTCGGGTCGAGGGTCCGCGGCTCCGACGTCCAGGGCGGCTGGCCGTCGCCCATCATCGCGAGGTCCGCGTTCAGCTTCGTCCAGTTGGACGCGTACGACTCCGTGTCCAGCGCCTGCCGGCTCACGAGCTGGAACTGGACCAGGTGCAGGTGGATCGGGTGCACGTCCATTGTCGGGTTGACGATCGCCCACTCCTCGGTCGAGCCGACCTTCGGGTCCTCGGTGATCGGCGCGGACCATTTCTGGCCGTTGAGCAAAAGCTCGAGCGGGCCGTTCGCGCCCGTGGACTCCCAGAGCACGAGCGTCCGGGTCAGATCGGGCGTGAGCGTCGGGATCGCGTTGAGCGTCGCCGGCAGTGCCGCCGCAACGGCCCCCTTCGTCGCTGTCACGGTGAACTGCATGACCTGGCCGGTCGTCTCCTGGTTCGCCGGGTCGCCGGACGGGAACGGGGTCGGCGCCGAGTTGGTCAGCCGGACCTTCGTGCCCGCGGGCAGGCCCGAGAAGTCGACCAGGAACACCATGCGCTCGCCCGGCGCGATGGTCGTCTCGTTCATGGTGACTGCCTCCGGGAGGTAGCCGCCGTCGCTCATGACCTGGGTGAAGGGCAGGGCGGTCCCGTTCGTGCCCTGGACCTCGAGCCGCATGGTGTAGAACCGGGCGTTCGAGCCGTCGTAGACCTCGAAGCGGTACTGGCCGCGGTCCACGTCCAGGTTCGGCCAGACCTGGCCGTTGACCATGATCGTGTTGCCGAAGTTCTCGGGGTTCCAGTACGGGTGGATGTCGGGGTTGATCCCGTCGGCCGGGAACCAGAAGGACCCGTTCGCCATGAACGTCCTGTCCTGGATGATCAGCGGCACCTCGTACTTGCCCGAGGGGAGGAGCTTCTCGATCGGATCGGCCGGGTCCTTGATCAGGTACCCGCCGGCCAGGCCCGAGGCCACATTCAGCCGGGTAATCCCGAGCGCGTGGTCGTGGTACCAGAGCGGCGCGGCCTGCTGCTCGTTCGGGTACCGGTAGACCGCGCTGTTGTTGCCGGCATCCGAAAGCGAGTCGTACGCCTTTCCGCGCAGGCCGTTCCAGGTCCACCAGGCCTCGGGGTTGCCATCGAACTGCGACGGCACCTCGCCGCCGTGGAGGTGCGGGACGAGCGGGACCGGGTACTGGGCCTCGGGGTAGCCGGGCGGGAAGGGCTCGAAGGTCCGATTCATCGCCATCTCGCCCGAGTGGGGCATGCCGCCCATGCCGAGGCCGTTCGGGTCGGCCCAGTGGATGGTCGGGTCGACCGGGAGGCGGTTCGGCCTGGTGATGTTGTTCGTCCAGGTCACGACGCTCGGGATCCCGCGGGTCACGACGAAGGCCGCGCTCGGGCTGTAGTAGAAGTTCGCGGTCTTCTCCCCGGTGACGAGGTCGGTCACGTTGCCGCCGTAGCCCCACATCGTGGTCTTCGGCATGCCCGGCGGGAGCACCTGCTGCTCGAACTCGGCCATGGTGATGTGGTAGGCGTGGGCCGTGCCGTTGCCCGAGGGATCGTCGATGACCGTCGGGACGTAGATCTTCTGCGTCTCGAGCTGGTTGACATACTTCGGGATCGTCATCGGGTCGAGCAGCTCGGGGGCGGTGCCGTTCGAGGTCGGCGTCGGGGTGACGTTCCCCGTGGGCGTGGGGGTCGGGGAGGCGGCGAGAGCGAAGGTCACGAGGTCGAGGTTCTGGGCGTCGCGGTAGAACTCGAGCCGGAGGGTGTGCCGGCCGGCGGGCAGGGCGACCGAGGCCGTCGCGTTTTCGTATATGTCGAAGGAGCCCGTGCTCGGGACCTTCGCCTGCGCCTTAAGGACGCCGTCGACCCAGACCCAGATCTCGCGATCGTCCCAGGGGCTCGACGCGCGGAAGGTCGCGGCGTACGTCCCGGACTCGGCGACATCGATCGCGTAGTCGAGCCACTCGGAGGACTTGACGTACGCGACGGCGAAGCCGCTCGCGCCGGTCTCGATGTCGACGTCGTCGTGGCGATACGCGCCGCCCTCGTTGCCGGGGGTGCGGTCGTACCAGCCGAAGCCCTGGCCGCCCACGTTATAGTCCTCGGCCTGGATGGTGCCGGGGACGGCAGCGGCCGCACCGGGGGTCGCCGTGGTCGGGGCCGGGGACGCGACGGAGCTCTCCCCCATCCCGCCGGACGAGGGGGGCATGGTCATGGTCGCGGCGGCGTGCAGCGCGGCCCCGATGGGGTCGGCTGCGGCCGCCTGCGCCTCGGCGAGCGTGGTCCTGGCGAGGGTCGGCGCCGCGAGGACCGAGATCAGGATGACGACCAAGACGAGGGCCGCCACCAGCTTTTGGCATCCGGGTTGCATACGATCGCTCCGTCATCCGGCTCCGGCCGCTCCCCGGCAGGGGCCATGAAGGCATCTGCCTCTGTAGCAGGATTCGTATTTAATGGTTATTGCAGACGGTCGCAACAGTGGTGCCGCGGCACAGGGAAACGGGGTCGGCGCGCGGAAACCCGACGGCTGGAATGGGAAAAATCGGGCGGGGCGGGGCCCCGTGACGGTCTTACGAGCCCGCGATCAGTTCCTCGACGATCCCGCGGCCGGCCGGGTCGTCGGCGAAGGCAGCCTCGACCTGGCCACGCCCCTCGGACCCGCCGATGGCGGCGAGGGCCGCGCCGGCCATCCAGCGGCAGCACTCGTTCCGGCCGATCAGGTTCTCGGTCAGGGCTGGGACGGCCCGCTGGTCGCCGACGTGCTCGAGGGCCCAGATGGCCGGGACGCGGACCAGGTAATCGGCGTCGCGGGCGCCGATGACCAGGGCGTCGACGGCCGGCACGCCGATCCGCTCGAGGGCGACGGCGGCCCGCCAGCGCGTCTCCCGGTTCGCGGCCCGCAGCAGGGGCGCGACGGCGAGCACGGCGCCCTCGCCGTGCGCGGCGATGGCCTCGGCCGCGTCGAGCATCTCGTACGTCGTTCCGTTCACGAGCCTGGAAACGAGCTCGCTGACAGTCTGGTTCTTCTCCTCCATTGCTCTCCTCTCCTCTGCCGAATCTCTCGACACCTCCACCTCTCCCGGTGAATATAATAGAAATTTGCACCACGACGTTGCACGGCAATAACGACGGGCAACCGGGCGGGTTGTTCTGAGGAGAGCGGTGAAAGGCGGGACGCGGTCCCGGTCACGCCCTCCGATAGCGGAGGATGGTGCACCCGGTCTCCTCGCACGCCTCGGGGCAGGCGGGGAGCTCGATCGACTCGCCGGGCGCCCGTTCGGCCAGCCGCCGCCCCATCTCGTTCGTCCAGGGGCACCCCGTCGAGCAGTCGGCGGGCGTGGCGGCCGGCTCGAGCAGGATCTCCCCCATCTCCAGCCATCGCTTTCGGATCTCCGCGGGCTCAATCCCCGCGAGCGAGAGGCACTGGAAGCCGAAGAAGAGGGATACAAGGGAGAACGCGAGCGTGTACGGATCGGCGTCGCCCCGGACGAGCCCCTGCCGCTGCTGGGCCGCGATCCCGTGCGCGGCCATCTCGTACCCGATCCGGATGTTCTCCGACAGGTACGCTCCCACCGCGGGATGACGGCCGATCATGGCCACGATCTCGAGAATCAGCGAGTCCTGGCTCTCGTCCATCGCGAGCTGCAGGTCGAGCATGGACGTCCAGCCCTCGAGCGGCGTCGCGTTCGGGAAACTCCGCTCGGCCTGACGGCGGACCAGCGCCGGGATCATCTTCACGATCTCGGCGACAAGGTCGTCCTTGTTTTTGAAGTAGAGGTAGAGCGCGCTCTTGGTCACCCCGACCTCGCCCGCGATCTCGTCCATGGTCGTGGCGCAGTATCCCTTTCTGCGCATGACGTCCCAGCCGGCGGCGATGATCTTCTTCCGGGCCTCCTCCTTGTATTCCGGTACGACTTTGGGCATCCTGCCGGGAGGGTAGGGCGCCCGTCGTAATAAAGGAGACCATTGGGTAAAATAAATGAACGATCGGTAAGTTTTTTTAATCTCGACGACGAAGAATGATCGGAGAACGATTCCATGGTCGAACTGACTCAGGAGATCGCAACATCGCTCGCGGAGGCGAAGACCGCGTTCCTCGCCACCTCGTCGAAGGACGGCAATCCGAACGTAGTCCCGATCGCGGCGTACACGGTGCTGGAGGACGGGAGCCTGCTCATCTCGGACCAGTACTTCAACAAGACGCTCGCGAACATGCAGGAGAACCCGCGAATCGCCCTGTCCTGGTGGGGGGCCAAGGGTGGGTTCCAGATCAAGGGCACGGTCACGCTCCACGCGGACGACGAGGTCTTCGCGCGAAACGTAGCCTGGATGAAGGAGCGCTGGCCGAAGTTCGTGCCCAAATCCGCGGTGCTCGTGACAGTCACCGACGTCTACATCGTCAAGCCGGACCCCGAGCCCGGGAAGAAGATCCTGTGACCGCCGGCAGTCGTCGAACAGAGACCAGAGGCAAAGAACCATGAGAGACCTGAACGTCGTCGCGATCAACGGCAGCCCCCGGAAGGACGGCAACACGGCGGTGCTGCTCCGGCGGATCCTCGACGCACTCGAGAGCGAGGACATCGCGACGGAGCTCGTCCAGATCGGCGGGCGGACCGTTCGCGGGTGCCGGGACTGCCGGCGCTGCTTCGAGAACCGGGATCGGCGGTGCGCTCATGGCGACGACATCGTCAACGACTGCATCGAGAAGATGATCGGGGCCGACGGGATCGTCCTCGGCTCGCCGGTCTACTTCCTCGACGTGACCGCCGAGATGAAGGCGCTAATCGACCGGGCGGGGCTCGTCTCACGCGCGAACGGCGGGCTCTTCGGGCGCAAGGCGGCGACGGCCGTGGCGGCCGTGCGGCGCTCCGGCGCGAACCACGCGATCGATACCATGCTCCACTTCCTGCTCTACAGCGGCATGACCGTCTCCGGCGCCCCCGCGATCGGGGTGGGCAAGGAGGTCGGCGACGTCCTCGCGGACGAGGAGGGCCTGGCGCGGGCGAGCGCGGCGAGACGGGAGCTGGCCTGGCTGCTGCGGGCGACCGCGTCCGCGGACCGCGCGGAGGAGAGCACATGAAGATACACACTGTGAAACTGGTCTGCTTCTCGCCCACCGGGACCTCGAAGGCTGTGGTCCGGGCGATCGCGGAGGGGATCGGCCACGACCGCACGGACCTCCTCGATATCACCGCGCCGGAGGCGCGGGAGCGGCCGCTACGGGCCGCGGCGGACGAACTGCTCGTGGTTGCCGTGCCGGTCTACATGGGCCGGGTGCCGGCGGTCCTCGACGACTGGCTGGCGGCGGTCGAGGCGGCGGGCACGCCGACGGTCTGTGTCGCGGTCTACGGGAACCGCGTGTACGAGGACGCGCTCCTGGAGCTGCGGGACCGCCTGGCCGCGGCCGGCTGCCGGCCGATCGCGGGCGCGGCGTATATCGGGGAGCATTCGTTCTCCCGCGCCGGGACGCCGACGGCCGCAGGCCGGCCCGACGCGGGCGACCTTGCCCACGCGGAGTCGTTCGGGCGGGCGATCCGGGAGAAGCTGCTGGCGGCACCGTCGGCGGACGCGATCCCGGAGGCCGCGCTCCCGGGCTGCCGCCCGTACCGCGGCGACCCGACGCTCTGGCTGGTCGACTTCATCGAGGTCGGCGACGGCTGCACGCACTGCGGCGTCTGCGCGGCGGTCTGCCCGGTCGGGGCGATCGACCCCGACGACAGCGCCCGGGTCGAGACGGCGCGGTGCATCACCTGCTGTGCCTGCATCAAGCGCTGCCCCGCGGGGGCCCGGACGATGAAGCCCGGCCTCGTCATGGACGCGTCGGTCCGGCTCCACACGCTGTACGGCGAACGGAAGGAGCCGGAGATCTTCCTCTGACCGGGCCGGCCCCGGCCATTCTCTTCTTTCGTCCCGGCGGCGGGCCGTCATCGCGCCGTTCCGACGGGACCGTCGGCGGGCGATTCGCTGCCGGCGACACGATCCCGTTCAGAGAGATGTGCGAAAAGACCGAGCCCGCGATGGAGCGATCTCGAACGCGGCCGGCGCCTTCAGGACCGGCGGCGGATTTCCGTTCGGATACAGGAGACGCGGGCGGCGAGCCCCGCCCGTCTCCCCGCCCGGCACGCACCGGGCCTCCCCAGAAATTGTTCTCTCACCGGACGTCCGCGCCGGGCCGGGCCGCCCTCACGCCCCGGTACGGCCGGACCCCGAGCCGTCGCAGGATTCCGACGATGAGGAACCCCACGACGGAGCCGATCCCGAGCAGGGGATCCATTCACGCGAGCGCCGGGACGGCGTCCGCCCATCGCTCTCGATCCGGTGCTCGAAGGTCGCGCCGGCCCCCCGGGAGCTCTGCCCGGCCGAACGCCCGGAAGAGGCGGGTGCGGAGGGCTATCTCAGTCCGGCGGCCCACCGCGCGGCGGGATACCACCGGATGAACGAGCCGCTCGACGGCGGTGCGATCCCGAACGAGATACGGCCGGGCCTGAGGACCGTGCCGTTGACCATGACCGTCTGCGATCCCGGCCCGGCGGTCACGTTCCCCGCCCCGAACCGGCCGGCCAGGAACGTCCCGGGCTTCCCGATCGCGTACCGCTTCCCTCCCGGCGTCGGCTTCACACCCGGGGCGATCGTCCACGAGGTCCCGATCGGGCTCACGGGAGCGACGAGGGGCAGCAGCAACGGGCGCGGGGTCCCCGTGGGAAGGGGGGCGATCAGCGGCGGCCGGGGGATGGGCAGCGTCGTCGGCACCGTCGTCGGCAGTGTCGTCTGCCCCGGCGCGAGCGTCCGGATCGTCGTCGGGTACGGCGCGATCGGGCCATACGGGCCGTAGGGCGCGCCGCCCGCCGGCGGCGTGGTGATGTAGGGCGTCGGGAGGGTCGAGCCGGGCGCGTATCCCGGCAGTGTGACCATCGTGACCAGCGGCCTCGTCGTCACGGGCGTCGGGGGAGGGGTCGGCGCGCCCAGGACGAAACCCCGGGAGTCGGCGATCCTGGTGCCCGTGGCGTTCCGGAGCGTCACGACGTCGTCGCTGCTCGAAGTCACCGCGTGATCGGGGCCGCCGCTCCAGTACAGGTCGGTCGCCGAGTTCGTGCCGCGGCCGGAACGGACCGCGACGTACTTCCCGGAACCGAGCGTGAAGCCCGGGAAGGTGTACGTGGCCGTGGTCCGTTCGTCCGTGAGCGTCCAGCCCGTCATGTCGACGGGGTCCAGGCCGATGTTCACGATGGTGACGATCTCGTTCGGGACGCTGATGTGCGCTATCCCGACGAGGCCGGCGGCCGGGGCGGCCAGCAGGAGGAGGGCGACGCCGATCAGGGGGATCGCGAGCGGTCTCATGCAGTGGATCATCATGGGCCGGGTATTTACGGGTGCCGATATTGTTGTACCATCGATAATCGAGAAGGGAACGACGGCGTTTGCAGTCGCCCGGGCGGGAGCGGGGGCGTGGCGATGAGAGCGATGTGCCGGCGATGACGGGCTCCTTAAGGGTATACCTCCTTGAGAAGAAGGTGCGGGAGGAATATTGGTGCATTTATTGAAGTTCATCGGCGTATGGAAGAGATTCAATGAAAGCGGCTAATCGAGCGGGCGGAGAACGACTGAGCGCGCTACCCCTTACACCACGGCCGTCTCTTCAGCCTCCACCACCCTTCTCGACCCCCACCGGCCGCACATCTCGCAGAGCCGGACCCCCAGCCCGACCACGCGGCCCGTTCGAGCCCGCAAAGCCCGCACCGCGAACCGCCTCCGTCGCCGTGTCCGTGTCGAAGAAGGACCGTGGCGGGAGTCGGCCCGATCGTCCGCCAAATCGTCGACCCCCGATCGTCCGCACGTTCGCCGCTCTCCGGATACAATCGGCTACACTACCTCGATACGACAAAATCGAAATACATAAACCGGGCCCGGGCCGAGGAACTCTGCGGAACGGGACCGGTCCGGCGCCGGGGACCATCGGCCGAGACGGGAGTGCTGGATGAGAGCGATCGTGTACGAGAGATACGGGCCGCCGGAGGTCCTCCAGCTGAGAGAGGTGGAGAAACCCGTTCCCGAAGACAACGAACTGCTGATAAAGATCCACGCGACCACCGCGGCCGCGGGGGACTGGCGTATGCGAAAGGCGGACCCGGTCACCGCGCGGCTGTACAACGGTCTCCTGCGGCCGAAACGAGTGACCGTACTGGGGTTCGAGCTGGCCGGCGAGGTCGAGGCGGTCGGCGGCCGGGTACGGCGGTTTAAGGCCGGCGACCGGGTCTACGCATTTGCCGGTCTCGGTTTCGGCGCGTATGCCGAGTATATCTGCATCGCGGAAGAAGGAACCCTGAAAAGCGGGCTCGTCGCGATACAACCGGCCAACCTGTCGTACGAACAGGCCGCCGCCGTCCCTGTCGGCGGGCTCACGGCGCTGCGGTTCCTGAAGAAAGGCGGCATCCGGGGCGGGCAGAAGGTCCTCATCTACGGTGCCTCAGGGAGTGTCGGCACATATGCGGTCCAGCTCGCCCGGCATTTCGGGGCGGACGTCACCGGGGTGTGCAGCACCGCGAACCTGGCGCTGGTGCGATCGCTGGGGGCCGGGACGGTCATCGATTACACCCGGGAAGACTTCACGAAGACGGGCCGGACATACGACCTCGTCTTCGACGCCGTCGGCAGGACGTCGCGCTGGCAGTGCAGGCACCTGCTCGGGAAAGGCGGGACCTTTCTCTCCACGAAAGGGTCGGCGACCGAAGATGTCGGGGACCTGGACTACCTCAGGGACCTGATCGAGGCCGGCGAGATACGGCCGGTCATCGACAGGTGCTATCCGCTGGAGCAGATCGTCGAGGCCCACCGGCACGTCGAAGCGGGGCACAAGCGAGGAAATGTCGTGATCACCGTGGCACGGGACGAGAAGGAGAGGTGAAAAGAATGGAAAAGGACGAGATCGAAACCGGAAGATCGGCGGCGTTGCGATCGCTCGTGGTCGTCTGCTCGTACCATCACGGGAATACGGAGAAGATCGCCCGCGCCATCGCGGAGGTGCTCGGCGCGCCGGTAACGACCCCGCAGCAGGCGACGCCCGAGAAGATCGCGGAGTGCGACCTGGTCGGTTTCGGCTCGGGGATCTACAGCGCGACAGTCCATCCATCCCTCCTCGACCTCGCCGACCGGCTTTCGCGGGCCGAGAACAAAAAAGCCTTCCTCTTCTCGACCTACGGGGCCCCCGCCGTCGCTGCGGGCGGGGATTTTGTTGCAAAGAACCACTCGCGGATCCGGGAGAAGCTCCAGGCGAAGGGGTACGCGGTCATCGGCGAGTTCGGGTGCGCGGGGTGGAACACGAACAGTTTTCTGAAGTATTTCGGGGGGCTGAACAAAGGCCGGCCCGGCGCCGAAGACCTCGGACACGCGGAAGCGTTTGCCAGGGATATGATGGAGAAAGCCCGAGGATAGGACGCGGAGCATGGGCGGACAAAGATACCGGGACCCGGCAATATCGGAGGTGAAATGACCGGCAAAACTGCAGGCGGATCGTTCGGCAAGCCGGTGACAGAACTCCGGAATGCACTGCACTTTATCGTACCCATTATTTTTTCCTGGATAGGGTTTTCGAAAAAAATGCAAACCGCGATCAATTCATAAAACAGAAACGTTCCGGAATTGAAATCGCCATTCGACGTACGTACGAATAGAATTTTCATCAGAAATAACCATTCCGAGATCCGGTCATCCCGATGTCCAACGACAGGATCTGAGGGTTAAAATCCCTCCCTCCAGACACCCACTCGAATAGCACCCACCTCGTCCGGTCCTCTAATATCCGCGACTCGATTCTGTTCTTTGTCATTCGTGGTGGTTCATACATCCGGGGTAGAGGATCGAGAGAGACCTAGAGGCTCGATTGAACAGAAAACAGATCGACCTTTATAAGATCGACTTTCACGATGTCAGTTTACACCACAGTTACCATCCCGGTTGCGGTAAGCGTTTTCCCCGATGAGATCTATGCGGCCCCGCGGAGCTGGACCGAGAAAGCCTACCCCAAGCTGATCCACTATAACCGACTCCCGAAAGGCGGACACTTCGCGGCGTGGGAACAGCCGGAACTGTTCGCCGCCGAGATCCGGGCGGCGTTCAGATCACTGCGCTAATGTATCGGGTCCATCATTTTTCGAGTCCCACGACGCAGCATCAAATTCATTTTAGGGTTGGTGTCATCGTAACCACCGGCTCCTACCATTCGGGAGGGGTTCATGTCCCGACTTTTCTGCCAACGATGCCGCTGCACGAAGCTGTACCGACCGGGCACCGGGAAACGTCGCTGTTCACAATGTCGCTATGACTTCACTCCTCACCCACCCCCCTGTACCTGACGCGCGATCGATGGAAAGAGCTCATCACCTGGTTCCCCCCTGAACGGCGTGGCCGGACGACATCGCCGATGTCGATCCGGATCGCCCCGGTGCAGTCGAGGACAGAGAGCGACTCGTCCGCGGCGATCCGACCCCTCGGGCCGAAGTACATGACGACACCGGCGAAGTCGCGGCGCCGTTGCCATCGATCTCGTCGTACAGCCCGTCGGCGTTCGTCTCCGCCGGCAGGCAGGAACCCGCCGGGCAGGGCGCGCCGTCGGGATCGCGCCGAGGATCCCGGTCGTCCCGGACGCTCGTTCGATACCATTCCGAATTGCTGTCGGCCATTGTAGTCGCCGGCATACATTTATTTTTAAATAAACCGATGGCAGAACGCCTCTACTCTGTGGGTCCTGACCATATCCGAAGCCGGAGGTGCTTCGTCTTCTACCGCGGATCGGGGGCGGGTGCGGATGCCCGAGCGGCAGCGAGATCGCCCCCTGTCGGCACCGCATTCTGCGTGACGACCGCCGCCGAGGCCCGGGACGGGTGCTCGGCCAGGGAGAGATCCATGACACGGAAGTACCTGTTCTATCTGGCGTTTGCCATGATCGTGATCAGCCTCACAGGCGTCCTGCCGGTGGCCGCCGCCGGCATCTCGGACGTGAGCCCCCGGGAGGGGACCGTGGGCTCCGCGGTGACCATCTCCGGTTCAGGCTTCGGCGCGAAGACGGGGGAGGTCCTGCTGGGGAGCGAGAAATGCAGAGTGCAGGACTGGAGCGACACCCGGATCGTGTGCACCGTATCGAAACCGCAGTCCCCCGGGGACTACACCGTCACGGTCCTGGCCCAGGGAAGCAAGAAGCCCGCGGAGCCGATGACGTTCTCCTCGTTCGCCATCCGGGAGCCGGAGATCGCGCCGGGGACCCTGACCAGGGACGGCGACACGGTCACGATCGCGGGGGCGTTCTTCGGCGACAAAAAGGGGGACATCCGGCTGGCGTACTATGACGGCGGGCTCGTGACGGACACTCCCGGGATCCTGGACTGGAGCATGAACGCCGTCCGCTTCAGGCTCCCCCAGGGGCTGACCGGGAGGTTCGCCCTGAAGGTCGAGAACGATGTCGGGGCGGACTACGCGCTCTTCGATCTCGCCAACAACCCGCCGGTGGTGGGATCGATCCCCGATCCCACGGGATACGGCGGGTACCATTCCAGTGCGAACGCCAGGGGGATCGCCTACAACGGCCGGATGTACGTCTTCTCCCTCTGGTTCAAGGACAACCCCTCGTTCAGCGAGCGCGACAACCAGTATCTCATCCAGGTCCGGACGTTCAAGGACCACCAGCTCTCGGGCGCCCAGACCCTGTGGGGAGGGAAGTCCGAGGCCGAACCCGTGCCGCTGATCGTCCAGTACCCCGACGGCGGGCCGCAGAAGATGTTCGTCTTCGTGACGGGCCGGAACGGGAACATCTACTTCACGCGGCTGAACGGCGACGTCTGGGAGGACGCCGACTGGATAAAGATCGTCGATGTCGCGACGGGCGGGGTCCCCACGACCAGCGAGAACACCTACGAGGTGGCGCCGGTGTACGACCCGGCGAACCACCGGCTCTACGTCTACTACGCGAAGGACTACAACGATTACCTCCACTGGGCGTACAGCGACGACTTCGGGAACACCTGGCACGCCATGGGGACAGTCCAGAATGCGCCCGTGGTGCGGTCCGCGCCGAGTGCCGTGCTCTTCAACGACGGGTCCGGCAGTGTCGCGCTCCTGGCGGCCAAGGATTCCAACCAGAAGATCAGGCTCTTCCACATGGGCCAGGGCTGGGCCATCAGGACAGAGGTCCTGGCGACTACGGACGACGTGGGTGGCCAGGGGAGGCCGTTCCTGGCGGACCTCGGCCCCGACGGCATCGCGGTGATCTACGGGGAGCACCAGAAGGCGTCGGGCAGCATCTACGAGCAGTATTATGTGCCCCACATCAGGAAGCTGGACCCGTCGACGGGCGTATGGGGTGCGGAGTACCAGCCGATGTCGCTGCCTGACGTCTTCGGGGTCGGCCGGGAGTACCAGTTCGAATGGCAGCCCAACGGGGCGATCAACTACGAGCCGAACGACAGCGGCGGGTACGACCGCGTCTTCTACCTCTTCTTCGGATACCGCCTGATCCTCTGGTCCGACGGCGAGGACGGCCCATGGTGGGAGTTTGCCGCCGTCGAGAACCTGGGCCCCTGATGGGGTGGGCCCCTGACGGGGCGGGGTCCTGACGGGGGCGGCCCCCCTCAGGGCCATCTTTTTCCGATCCTCGACAGTGAGGGCCGGCGCCACGGGGCGCGGGTCGCCGGCAGGGCGAGCCTGATGAGATCGCGATCGTCGCGGCGGCCCGGCCCGCTGCTCGCGCCGCACGGCCGCGCCGTAGCAGCGTCGGCAGAGCCGGCCTTCGCCGCCGCGCTTCTCCCGGTAGGACGACGGCT
Organism: Methanospirillum sp.; assembly: GCA_039679395.1. GTDB lineage: Archaea > Halobacteriota > Methanomicrobia > Methanomicrobiales > Methanospirillaceae > UBA288. Next base: position 53,168 of record JBDKUZ010000007.1, read on the forward strand.
TCCCGCCGCAGGCCGAGCATCGCTCGAAGGCCGGGCCGTCGAGCGCGATGAAGGAATGCGGGTCGAGCGAGTGACAACGTTGCAACTTTGAAAGGGCAGTTGTCACCGTGGTTGTCACATCGGTTGTCACTTCATTCGCGGCCGCATCGGCGTCAGATACGCCGTTCCGATTATTTGGTACGAGATCGTACATCTCAGTGACAACTTTTCCGGAGACAGTCCGCACGTCCGGCATCGCCTCTCCCACCGTCGCCGTCTCTCTGTTCTCCGAAAAGTTGTCACTTGTTTTTTCGCCGGCGGCGGAACGGGCATCTTTCTCCGTTTCGTGGCCTGATTGCCCCGGATTCTGAGTTACAACCGGTGTGACAACCATGTGACAACCATCGTCATCATTGCAACTATCATCGTCGCGGCTCCGGCGATCGTCCGCGAGCCAGGCGAGACCGGAGGCGCAGGACTCCCGGTGCCGCTCCTCGTCGAAGAGGAAGACGAACTGCCGCTGCTTGACGCTGTGCCCGTTCTCGTCGTCCTCCGTTGTCGTGGTATCGAGAACGGAGAGCGCCGGGGATTTGTCGAGCAAGCCCGGGTACTGCATCCCCCGCGCGAACCGGCCGACGAGCAGCCGGCGGACCTTCTGATACGACCACCCGGTCCACTGCTGCACATGGCGGAGGGTGAACTGCTCCACCCCGTTCCGCGCCGCGAGCGAGAGGACGAACTCCTCGTTCCGGTCCACCTTCTCCCCCAGCGATCCGCCGCCGCCGTGAAGCTCGGAAAAGAGCCGCGCCGCGTACCGGAAATCGTCCTCCGTCGCCGTCACCAGCAGCCCGTCGTCCCCGAGCCGCTCGCACGCGCGCTGGAAGCGGCGGACGAGCGCGTGGCCGGCGACGAGGTCGAGGAGGACCTCGGGGGTGCGGCGGTTGCGGACCGAGGCCATGCGGATGCGGCCGGCGAACGGGATGTCGACGTGGACCAGGCCGTCGGCCCGGAGCAGGCGCCACATCTCGCGGCAGATGGCGAGGTCGATGCCATCGGTCGCGCCGCCGCGTCCGTCGATCCCGGATAGCCCGGCCCTGTCGGTGACCGCTCCGAATCAAATCGAACAGGTTATCGTCGCAGCCGTTCCGATCAGGGGTATGCGGACCATCATCGTCTATCACTCCCACTCCGGGCACACGCGCGCCCTTGCCGAACGGATTCGCGACGGCGTCGGCGGCGACCTCGTCGAGGTGAAGCCGCGGACACCCTACGGGCTACTCTCGGTGTACACGACCGGGGGCCGCCGCGCCGGCAAGGGGGAGGCCGACGCGATCGAGCCTGCCGCGATCGACGTCTCGGCGTACGACCGGATCGTGATCGGCACCCCCGTCTGGGGGGGCCGCCCGACTCCCGTGATCAACGGCGCCGTGGCCGCCCTCCAGGGCGCCGAGGGAAAGAGCGCCGTCCTCTTCGCCACGTGCGGGGCCAGGCCCGGCGAGACGCTTCCCGCGCTCCGCGCGGCGCTCGCTGCACGGGGCGTCGAGGTGGTCGGGGAGTTCTCGTTCACGAAAAAAGAGCTCGGCGATACAGCCAGGGTCACCGCCCTGGTCGAGGCCGTGCGCGGGACGAAGACCGGGTGAGGGGCCGGCGATCCGGTCCGGCGGGTGGGGCGTGTCGCCGGCCGCTCACGGCGATCGGCTCCGGGCCGCGTCGCCGGGGTCGGACGTCGCGGGGGCTTCCCCCGACGACTCGCGCGATCTTTTGAGAGAGTACCCCGCGAGGAGGAGCAACACCCCGACGATCGGCATGATCAGGAGCACGTACAGGAGCAGTACGGGGTCGTCTGAAGACCGTACCGGGATTCTGTGCAGCGCGTCTCCCATCTTCGCCAGGTTCTGAACGATGGACGGGAGCGCGAGAGCGCCGAGCAGCCCGGCTATGATCGCAAGCGGTCCCGCGTGCTCCACGTCGGACAGGAGCAACCCGACCAGCAGCACGGCGACGGCGAGGGGGAGGGAGAGGTAGAGCGCGTTCGCGAGATACG
>JBDKUZ010000008.1:0-35082 GCA_039679395.1 Methanospirillum sp.
CACGCCGACGACCCCGGCATACGGCTCGAGCGCCTCGAGTTTTGCCTCCTCGTAACGGGCGGCAACCGTCTCGCAGTCGGCCTCGCAACCGATGGAGACGAGGTAGTCCTCGATGTGCGCCGGGCTCTCGAAGGTGTGGACCGGGCGGAGGAACGAGGCGAAGAGGGCATCGGCCGTCCCCGCACCGACCAGGTCGACAATGGCTTCGCAGGCCGAACGCTGGGCGTCGATGAACCGGACGAGCGTGTTGTCGAGGTCGAAGAGGACGGCCCGGACCTCGATTTCGGAGCGCATTGCATACACTCCGGGCTGCTCCGAAATGTACCTTGGCTTCCGGGACCATACTTTCATCACCTTCGGTACTCCACCGTACAGGATCGAACCATGCGACGCGTAGCTCTACTCGTCCTCCTCCTGCTGCTCGTCGCGGGAACGGCCGGCGCGACGGTCCGCATCCTGCCTCTCGGCGACTCGATGACGAAGGGGTCGACCCAGACACCGGCGGAGGCGAGTCATCCGACCTACCGCTACTGGCTCTGGCAGCAGCTCGCCGGAAAGGATGTCGACTTTGTCGGCTCCTGGACCGCGCCGAACTTCGCGTACGACTTCGACCAGGACAACGAGGGTCACGGCGGTTACATGACCGGCGGGATCCTCAACGGCGTCGCCGACGACCCCGGACAGGGGAAGCTCTCCATCTGGCTCACGAAGTACCAGTTCGATATCGCCCTCGTGATGCTCGGCACGAACGACGTACTCAACGCCATCCCGACAGCCGAGAGCGCCCGGAATCTCGAGGCGATCATCGCCCAGCTCCGCGCGAAGAACCCGAACGCGGTGATCCTGCTCGCGAAGATCCCGCCGACCTCGTTTCCGCGCCCGGGGATCGAGGCCCTGAACGCGGCGATTCCCGGGGTCGCCGCCCGAACCTCGACACCGCGGTCTCCGGTCGTGGTCGTCGACATGTATACGGGATACGACGGTGTCGCGGACAATCAAGCCCCGCTCGGCATCCATCCGGCCGAGAGTGGCGAGAAGAAGATCGCGGCGCGGTGGTACGCGGCGCTGCAGCCGTACCTGGGGGCCGGGCCGACACCGTCGGCAACGCCGTCGCCTACTCCGACACTCAGCCCCACGCCCTCTCCCTCTGCATCGTCCGTCCCGGTGACGCCGGGGACTGCCGCACCGAACGTGATCCGATCGCCCGGCGCGGTCGTCTACGCCGGCGAGATCGGCCTCGACGTCACGGCCGCCGGGATCGGCGCGGGCGATACCCTCGGATGGTTCGCGAACGGGCCAAGCGGAGGCATGGCGCCCGACGCGACCCTGCGGATAGCGGATCCGAAGCACGCCGCGATCCCCCACGACGCACGGACCGGCGCCTGGTACGACCTGGACCGCGGGCGCGCCCTCGCCCTGACCGTGGAGGAGCCCGCGCTCTCGCTCCGCCTGATTGACGCCGAGACCGGACGCTACGTCCCCGGCGGCGAGGCCGCGAAGGGGCGCCGATTCGACCTCGAGGTCTCGGGCTCGCTCTCGGCGTTCGCGGCACGGGGTTCCGGCGCGCCGGTCGCGGTCCGGATCCGGGACCCGACAGGCCGGACGGTCTCCACGCTCGTCGGGGACGGCGGCGCCAGCATCAGCCTCGACCGGCTCATGATCACGACGACACCCTACCGGATCAGAGGCACGAGCGGCGCGGCCTGGAATACCGGCGACACGGTATACGGCGCCGGCGCGTACACGCTCTGGGCCGAGGGGCTCTTCGATTACGAGCACGGAACCGCGAGCCCGGACCCTTCGGGCGCAGTCGGCCGACAGGTCTCGGCCCCGGTGCAGCTCGCGGTGGCCGTGGCCCCGACCACGGTGCCGGCAACCTCCATACCGGCGACATCGGTCCGCGTCACGACCGCGCCGTCGACGGCCCCGCCGACGGCCGGGACCACGGCCCCACAGACGACAGTCACGGTGGCGACGGCCACCGCCACGACCGTTGCCCCGTCCACGACGACGAACGCGCCGACACCGCCGGCCGGCGGGACCTCGTGGTGGTTCCCGTACTTCCTGGGCGCGCTTGCGCTCCTTCTCCTGCTCGCCGGCGTCGGCGTCTGGTGGGCGCTCCGGACCCCCGGACCGAGCGATTCCGCGAAGCCCCGGCCCCGGAGTACGGGCGGAACGCCGCCGGGAAAACAGACGGTTCGCGGGTCGCCGCCCGCGCTCCAGATCGCGCTCGACCGGCTCCGGACATGGGACCCCATGCGCGGGCGTGTCTCCACGCTCGAGGCCGCCCTTCGCGACCTCGAGCAGGCCGAGCGGGCGCGGACCGGCAGCAACGCCGTCGACCTCCTGAAGCTTGTGCCGCCCGAGTGGATCCCGAGTCGGCCCATGCCCGAGCCGATCCGCAGCTGGGGGGCCCGCGTGGGTTTCGTTCCGCTCTCGGTCGATCGGTACGGCGACGTCCTCTTTTACTCGCCGACCCCGCACCAGGGTGGGACCCGGCTCGTGGTCAAGCGTGCGGACGAGCTCCTGGACCGGCTCGGGGGCGACGGCGAGCTCCGCCGCTGACCGCCGATCCTGCCATATCTCGACAACAATGTATATCTCTATACAGGACAATCCCTGATCATGCAGACGAAGATCCACCTCTCCGAGGAGGAGATGCCGCGCAGGTGGTACAATATCCAGGCCGACCTGCCAACTCCGCTCGACCCCCCGCTCAACCCGAAGACGGGCCAGCCTGCGGCGCCCGGCGACCTCTCCGCGATCTTCCCCATGGAGCTGATCCGGCAGGAGATGTCGGCCGACCGGTACATCGATATCCCCGAGGAGGTCGTCGATATCCTCCGCCTCTGGCGCCCGAGCCCGCTCTTCCGCGCCCGCCGCCTCGAGCAGTTCCTCAAGACGCCCGCGAAGATCTACTATAAGTATGAAGGCGTCAGCCCGGCCGGCAGCCACAAACCGAATACCGCCGTGCCGCAGGCCTACTACAACCGCGAGGCCGGGATCGAGCGGCTCGCGACCGAGACGGGTGCCGGGCAGTGGGGCTCGGCGCTCGCGTTCGCCACCTCGCACTTCGAGATGGACTGCACGGTCTACATGGTCCGGTCCTCGTACGAGCAGAAGCCGTACCGCAAGATGATGATGCAGGTCTGGGGGGCCGGGTGCCACCCGAGCCCGTCAACGCTCACGAACTCGGGCCGGACCGTGCTAGAGAAGGACCCGAACACCCCCGGAAGCCTCGGCATCGCGATCTCCGAGGCCGTCGAGGACGCCGCGACCCACGCGAACACCAACTACGCGCTCGGTTCGGTCCTGAACCACGTCTGCTTGCACCAGACCGTGATCGGCCTGGAGGCCCGCGAGCAGCTCGCATCGGTCGACGAGTACCCCGACACCGTGATCGCCTGCGTCGGCGGGGGCTCGAACTTCGGCGGAATGGCGTTCCCGTTCGCCGGCGACAAGCTGACCGGGAAGCACCCCGACGTCGAGATCATCGGCGTCGAGCCCGCAGCATGCCCGACCCTGACCAAGGGCCTCTACGCCTACGACTACGGCGATGTGGCCGGACTCACGCCGATCATGAAGATGTTCACGCTCGGCCACGACTTCGTCCCCCCCGCGATCCACGCGGGCGGCCTCCGGTACCACGGCGACTCACCGCTCGTCTCCAAGCTCGTGAAGGACGGGGTCGCCCGGGCGGTCTCGGTCTACCAGAACGAGGTCTTCGAGGCGGCCCAGACCTTCGCCCGGACCGAGGGGATCATCCCCGCGCCCGAGGCCGCGCATGCCATCCGGACCGCCATCGACGTCGCTCTCGAGTGCAGGCGGACGGGCGAGGCGAAGACGATCCTCTTCAACAACACGGGCCACGGCCACTTCGATCTCACGTCGTACGAGGCCTACTACGCCGGGAACCTGCCCGACTACGACTACCCCGAGGAACTGATCCGGGACGCGCTCACCCGGCTCCCGAAGGTCGACTGAGGGTGCTCGCGTTCCGGACGATCGGTCTGGTGGTCAACCCGCTCGCGGGCCTGGGCGGGCGTGTCGGGCTGAAAGGGACGGACGGCTGCGCCGACCGTGCCCGCGCCCTCGGAGCCGAGCCGCTCGCTCCGGCACGGGCGGCGGAGGCCCTCGCTCCGCTCGCCGGACACGAACTGCGATTCGTCACGGCCGCCGGCGAGATGGGCGCGGCGCCCCTCGTTGCGGCCGGGATCGCCGACGCCGACTGCGTCTATTTGCCGCCCGTCCCGTCGACTGCCGCGGACACCCGCGCGGCCTGCCAAGCTTTTCTCGACGCGGGCGTCGACCTCGTCCTCTTCTGCGGCGGCGACGGCACGGCCCGCGACGTCGCGGACGCGGTCGGCACCGCCGTCCCGATCCTCGGGATTCCGGCGGGGGTCAAGATGTACTCCTCGGTCTTCGCTCTCGATCCCGGCGCGGTGGCGCGCATCCTGCTCGCGGACGGCCCCGTCCGCTGTGCCGACGCCGAGGTGATCGACGTGGACGAGGCTGCCTACCGCGTGAACGACTTCCGTACCGTGCTCCACGCGATCGTCCGGACGCCGTCCGCGCCGGGACTGGTCCAGGCGGCCAAGCAGGTCATCGAGGAGGCCGACGAGGACCGTGCCCGTGCCGCAATCGGGCGATTTATCGCGGACGCGATGCGGCCCGGCGTCCTCTACATCCTCGGACCGGGAACCACCACGGGCGCCGTTGCCGGGGCGCTCGGCGTCGAAGGAACGTTGCTCGGGTTCGACGCGGTCCTCGACGATCGGCTCGTCGGAACGGACCTCGCCGAGAGAGACCTCCTCGCCCTGCTCGACAGCGGGCGCGAGGCACGGCTCGTCCTCTCCGTGATCGGGGCCCAGGGATTCGTACTCGGGCGGGGCACGCAGGTCTGCACGCCGGCCGTGATCCGTCGAATCGGCCCCGGGAACCTGATCGTCGTCGGCACCCCCGGCAAGCTCGCCCGGACGCCCCGCCTCCACGTCGACACGGGCGATCCGGAGCTCGACCGGACCTTCGGGCCGCACCTCCAGGTCGTCACCGGATACGGCACGGCCCAGCGAAAACGGGTCGGCACCGATACCTTTGTATAGTTCCCGTGCTATCCAGTGGATGCTCTCTCATCCCGGTAGCAGACCGCCACGGGAGAGCGTGAGAACCATGACGACCAGTTGGACAGCTTTCGGGTCCGACCGTGACGACGAGGATCGGCGGCAGCGACCGCCGACCGGAGGACGCCGGTGCGGACGTGCGTACGGTGGCGTGCGCGAACGGCACGGCACCAGCGGATACGGCCGGATCGGCATCTTCTGACGCGCACCGGGGAAAACCGTATCTAGGATCGGTAACAGAGCGATGGGCACGATGATCCGCCCCCTTCTCACGCTCTGCTTAGTTCTCTTTGCTCTTGCCGCCGTCGTCTCGGCCGTTCCCGTCACGGGCCCGGTCGTGATCACGACACCGGGGACGTACGAACTCTCGGGCGACATTACGGGAGCGGGCGAGAACGCGGGGATCGAGATCCGGGCATCGGGCGTCGTGCTTGAGGGGAACGGGCATGCGCTCCTCGGGAACGGCGCTCGCGAGCTGCCGGGGATCCTCGTGCAGGGCTCGGCGGGGGCGCCGGCCGAACAGGTCGAGCTCCGCAATCTCACAGTCCGGGGCTGGCAGTACGGGGTCCGCGCGATCGGCGCCTCGCATATTCTCATCGACAGGGTGACGGCACGGGAGAACACCGACAACGGGCTCTACCTCTTCTCCGTGACGAACTCAACGGTCAGCAACTGCACGGCCGAGGCGAACGGTGGCTCGGGCGTCGTCCTCTCGGACGTCAGCCAGGACAACGTGGTCGAGAATACCGCCGCGAGCGGAAACGAGCACAACGGGCTGATGCTGATCGCATCGACCGCCAACCGCCTGCACGGGAACACGGTCCGCGGCAACGGCGCGTACGGGATCGACGGCTACCTCGCCCGCGACAACGTCATCGCGGACAACCTCTTCGTGAACGCGAACAACACCCACATCGAGGAGTTCGACCGCAACGCCTGGTCGCTCCCGGCGTCGGCGGGTCCGAATATCGTCGGCGGTCCGAAGCGGGGAGGAAACTTCTGGGGCACGCCCGACGGCACAGGCTTCTCCAATGTCACCCCCGACGCGAACGGCGACGGGTTCTGTGACACGCCCTACACGATCGCGACGGGGAACGTGGACGAGCTGCCTTTGAAGGGCACGGGCGGAGCCGGCCCGACAGCCACTCCTGGCTTCGGCGCGGCCGGCGCCCTTCTCGGGCTCGCGGCCCTGCCCTTCCTTCGTTCCCGACGCTAGATTACCAGCCGCCTCTTCATCATCCGGACCGCCAGGAGCATGATCAGCGCGGTCGCGACGACCATCCAGAGAAGGCTGACGAGGGCGAGGGGCGCAACCGCCGGGAGGGTCAGGGCCCTCGCGATCGAGACCACGTGCGCGAGCGGCAGGATCGCATAGGCGACGTACTGGACCGGGAGCGGCAGGCTCTCGAGCGGGAAGAAGGTGCCCGAGAGGACCATCATCGGCGTGATGAACAGGAACGACGGGTAGTTGAGGGTGTCGATCGACGGGGTCCATGCGGTGAAGCAGAGCCCGATCGCGGCGAAGAGGAGACCCCCGAGAAGCGACAGTGGTAGAAGGAGCAGGGACGACGGCAGGCTCACCACGCCGAAGAGCGCGAGGATTGGCAGCACAAGCGCCGTGTAGATCACCGCCTTGGTCGCGCCCCAGAGGATCTCCCCGACGATCACCTCCTCGATCGTGACCGGTGTCGCGATCAGGGCGTCGAAGGTCTTCTGGTAGTACATCCGCACGAACGAACCGAACGTCGTCTCGTAGTACGAGGCGTTCATGATCCCGATCGCAACGATCGCGGGCGCGACGAACCGGGCGTACTCCACGCCGCCAATCTGCTGGACGAACTGGCCGAGACCGTACCCGAGCGCGATCAGGAAGAACAGCGAGTCGAAGATCGGCGGGAGGAAGCTGACCTTCCAGGTGCGCAGAAAGACGTGGAGATTCCTCCCCCAGACGTGGCGGACCCGCCACGAGACCTGGCCGTCCATCAGTCCTTCAGCCCCCTGCCGGTCAGCCGGAGAAAAACATCCTCGAGGGTCGCGTTCCGGACCGAGAGCCGCGAAGGGTTGCAGGTCGCGATCAGGTGCTGCACCAGGGCGTCAGGCGAGTCCGTGGAGATATGGACCAGGTCCCCGAACCGGTCGTACGCCACCCCCTCACGGTCCAGGCACTCGACCACTGCCTGGTCGTCCACGGTCTCGATTACGGCCCGACCCATGCGCTCGGCCACGATCTCGGCGGGCCGCCCCTCGACCAGGATCTTTCCGCCGTCCATGATCACCAGCCGGTCGCAGAACCGTTCGGCCTCCTCGAGGTAATGGGTCGAGAGGAGGATCGTCGAACCCTGCGCCCTGAGCGCCCGGAGCCGCTCCCAGATCAGCGAACGGGCCTGCGGGTCGAGGCCAGTCGTCGGCTCGTCCAGGATCACGAGCCGGGGGCGGTTGATCAGGGCCCGCGCGATCGTGAGACGCCGCTTCATTCCTCCCGAGAGCGCCTCGATCACGGTGTCGCGCTTCTCGACGAGGCCGAAGAACCCGATTAGCTCCTCAGCCCGCCGTGCGGCCTCGGCCCGATCGATCTCGAAGAACCGTGCGAAGACCGTCAGGTTCTCGTAGACCGAGAGGTCGGGGTCGAGGTTATTCTCCTGCGAGACCACGCCGATCATGGCCTTGATCTCGCGCGGGTGCTCGTCGACGGACATTCCGAAGACCTCGAGCCGTCCGTCGGTCTTGGGGGAGACGCAGGCGATCATACGCATGGTCGAGGTCTTGCCGGCGCCGTTCGGGCCGAGAAAGCCGAAGACCTCACCCTCCTGGACAGCGAACGAGCAGCGATCCACCGCGATGAGGTCGTCGTAGCGCTTCAGAAGCCCCTCCGCGAGGATCGCCGGCACCGTCATCCCGCGATCATAGAACCTCGGGCCATAAGCGCTTTGCGCCGGGCCAAGCTTGAAAGCCCCGGCGGCCGAATGTGAACCGATGGCGGTCCCGTTCACATGCACGGACTGCGGCCGGTGCTGCACGAGCCTCGGCCGCTCCATCTCGATCGAGCGGCGGGTGACCGGTCGACACTACGACTGCCGCGAAGGCGTGCGGCGCGAGGCGTTCCGGGCGGAGGTGAGCGAGGAGTACAGATCGGCCGTGCCGTCGTCCGCGGGCTGCCCGTTCCTGGTCCTGCCGTCGCCGGGGCATTCGGCATGCGCCTGCCACGCGACCCGGCCCCGGCTCTGCCGCGAGTACCGGTGCGCCTCCATGCGGATCTTCGACCGCGGCGGAACCGAGCGGGGGCACGTGGGCGGACGGCGATCGCTGTTGACCGACGACCCCGTGCTCCGGCGGCTCTGGGATACGTGCGAGGGAGAGGAGGAGAACGCGTGGCGCGAGCGAATGGACGGCGCCCTCACGGGCGCGGGGTACAGGGTGGAATGGTATGACTGAGACCGAACAGCGGGAGCTCCCGGTCGAGAGGGGGACGGTCGAATGCCTCCCCGGGATGCGGATCGGCCTCGATCGGTGCCGGTTCTGCGCGTCGTCCCGGGCATTTCGCGAACGCGGAACCTGGAAGCGGTCGCCGGCGCTCGCCTACTGCATGACCTCCCGGGTGACCGAGGAGGTCGACCTCTCGAAGGTCGAGGCGGTCCGATGCGCCGATCGGACGGGCGAGGGCTTCCGCTCGATCATGAACATCATCTCGTGAAAAGGAATGGGCCCGACCGGGATCGAACCGGTGATCTACGCCGTGTAAGGGCGTCGTCATAACCGCTAGACCACGAGCCCGCGCCTGAGAAGATCGGGTCGCGTCGTTATTAAATGATGGGGCGCCGAATGCCAAACCAGCTCTGTTTATTCTGTTTCGGGGGCAAATTCATCTCGGAACATTCTCGTCATGGCCCAGGACTCAGGCGTCGTCTCTCCCGAAGTGCTCGCGGCAGTCCGCGCGCTCCTCAAGAATAACCCGAAAGGATTGTCCGTCTCCGACATCGCGGCCGGCCTCGGCATGAACAGGAACTCGACCGCCAAGTATCTCGACATCCTCAGCGTGGGCGGCCAGATCGAGATGCGGGCGTTCGGCCCGGCGAAGGTCTACTTTCTCTCCCAGCGTGCGCCCCTCGGCGCGATCCTGAACTACACGGCCGAGTACATCCTCATCATCGACCAGAACTACCGGATTCTCCAGATAAACGACCGCTACCTCGAGTTCCTCCACATGGATCGCGCCGACCTCCTCGGCGCCTCGATCGACACCGTCCGCCTGCCGATTGTCTCGGCCCCCGGGGTCAGGAACCGGATGCTCGAGGCCCGCTCCGAGGGCGAGGTCTCGCTCGAGCTCGAGAGGGGGGAGGGCGAGGCGACCCGGTATTACCGCGTCCGCCTGGTCTCAACCGCATTCGACGACGGCTCGACCGGACTCACCTGCATCGTCGAGGAGATCACTGCCCGAAAGCAGGCCGAACGGGACCTCCTCGAACGAGAGCGGCGCTTTCGCGAGATCGTGGAACTCTCGCCGTTCCCGTGCGCGATCGTGGACGCGGAGGGCGCGTACCTCTACGTGAACAGCCGCTTCTCCGAGACCTTCGGGTATACGGCAGAGGAGATCGGGACCGTCGACCGCTGGTTCGACCTCGCCTACCCCGACCCGGACTACCGCTCTGCGATGGCCGCCGAGTGGGCCCGCGAGGCGGCATCGAGAGAGATACCCGAGCCCCGGTTCATCCACCTCCAGACACGGAGCGGCCAGGTGCGGGAGGTCGTCTTCCGCCGGCGGCGGCTCTCCGACGGAAACCATTACCTCGTGTACGAGGACATCTCCGAACTCCGCCGGCTCGAGAACGTCCTTGCCGAGCGGAACCGGATCGACGATGCGCTCTACCGCTCGCTCCGGCGGCTCCGGGATATCTCGGAGAGCGGGCACAACCTCCTCTTCGGCGCCGGCCTCGACGGACGGATCACCTTCGCCTCCCCGCTCTTCGAACGGATCGCCGGCCGACGTGCTGGCGCGCTCGCGGGGATGCCGATCGGCGAGCTCCTCTCGGGCCCCGGCCTCGACCTCGGCCCGGCGTTCCTGGCGGAGATCGCGGACGGTCGCCCCCTCGAGGAACAGGAGCTCCGGGTCTCCCGCGCCGACGGCACCACGACCACCATGATAGCGAGCCTCGTCCCGTCGCGGAATGCGGCGGGTACGATAACCGGGCTCGAGGCCCACCTCCTCCTCCGCTCGGATCGGAACGACTAGGGGCTCGATCGCGGCCGGCGGCGTGCGTCCGGGCCGTAATTTTCCGGGTGCGATACGATTATGTCCCGCCCGGGCCGACTAGTAGGTGCACGGATGAAGAAACGTTATCATTCGGATAACTGCGAGATAATGCACTTACCTTTATATACTTGGGCGTCCTATAAGGGGTTATGTCAACCAAGATAATCGCCGTCGGAAAGGCTCCCGCGACCGACTATCTCGACCTATTCGACACCTCGACGGCGAGACCATATCGCCATTCACTGAGCCGGTTTTTCGCCTGTGTCTATGGCGACCGACCCGCCGACCTCGACGCAACGGCAGCGGAGTACCTTCGAGAGATCAAGGAAGGTGCCCGCGATCCGGCAGATGATCTTGTCCACGCGATCGCCAAACTGAAGAAGTCCTATGCCCCGTCTACCGTCAACCTGACGCGGGCGGCGCTGACAGGGTTTCTGCTCGAAAATAAGATCGAGTTCTCCCGCGTCGATGAGCGGCGGATACAGATCCGCTCGCCACGAAAAACGATCGTGGCCGAAGAGGAGACCTTTACCCGCGACCACCTGAAGAAGCTCCTGCCGATTTTGGCGGTGCGCGATCGTGCGGTCCTGCTCGTGCTCCTCTCGTCCGGCGGCAGGATGGGTGAGGTATTTCAACTGCGCATATCCGATGTTGACCTTGACGCGACGCCGGCCCGCGTCAACTTCCGGCGTGAGACGACGAAGACAAAGACGGCCCGGTTCTCCTTCATTACACCGGAAGCGGTCGATGCCGTGAAGGGGTGGTTGCTCGTGCGTGACAAGTACCTGAAGGCATCGATCAATAAGAATCGCGGACTCGTCGCGCTCGGGAGGGCCAAAGATAAAGATCCCGATGACGATCGCCTATTCCCATTCCACCGGACATCGTTCGATACTGCATGGGCATCCGCGCTTCAACGCGCCGGACTCGACCGGCGATGCGAGACGACCGGCCGGCATACCCTCCATCCACACGGGCTGCGAAAGGCATTTCGATCGTGGTTCGGTGCGGCGGCTGGCCCCGACGCGGCGGAAGTGCTGATGGGGCATACCGGGTATATGGAAACGTACCGGAAGTACACCGAAGAGGATCTTCGGCAGGTCTACCTGAAACACGGTCACGCGCTCAACGTCAATAGCGATACCGGCGAGCTGGCATCGCAGGTTGCCGACCTGCAGAAACAGAACGCGGTGCTTGAACAGCGGCTAAATATCGTCCTGACGGCCGATGCCGAGAGGAAGAGCGCTAGCGAACAGATATGGTCAGATCCCAGGCTCCGGGCCGAGTTTGAAGAAATGTTACAGCGGGCACAGGCCAGAGCGGTCTGATGCTCTCGCCACATTCTAGGCGTGTGTACAGGCGGGAGCAGTACGGCCGGTACTGGCGGTACGGTAAGGCGTAGTTCGCAACATGACAGGAAGAGACAACGCATTACGGTGTGCCTTGCCTAGACCCCTGAAGCCAAGCAAGGCGCTCTTCCATCCTTTTACGAACGTCGCCGGTCGGGACGGTTCCTTCTGTTGCCCCGAGAATCTCGACAAGGCGCTCTTCTTCCCACGCGCTGAGCCCTGCTAGTCGTTGCTCCATTTCTCCAGGCTCGGCCTTCCTAACACCTAGAGAATCCGAAACAAACTCGGGAAACGGATCGCCCCACGCATCTGCGTGCCATTGTAGGAACTCGCCCCATAGTCCTTTCGTATGAAGGAAATTTCGCGTCATGGCCAAGGCGCGATCGAGGGTGAAATTATCGTGCTGGAGACGACCGATCGCGGTGCCGCGGTGTTCAGAGGCGATCTCAACACAATTCAGGAAAGATCGCATATGAGGGTGATAGAAGACTCGATCCGGGTTCTTATCGCCGTCCTTATCTTCGCTCTTTGTAATCGCACCCGCATCGATAAGGCGCTTCAGTATCTGTTTGGTCTTTGTCTTGACCGTCCCGGCATTCGTCCATGTCTCTGGGAACGATGTATCCCCCGTGTGCTTGCTCAAATCACGGTTCCCCTTACAGTAATCAATCATGCCCTTGACAACATCGCTCTGCCGTGCGCCTTCGGCCGATTCGATGGAGAGATTCCATACAAGATTGAATATTTTATGTGTATGATCATATCTGCTGGTAACATTCCCCTGGTTGTCCAATAACGTGTCCAAATAGGTCGTAAGGGGATTTTCACACTTAACGATCCGTTCTTTCCAGGGGTCTGGTTCTGATAAGGTAACAGACATTCGTGATGAATCCGGTGCTTGAATCATATATATACCTATTTACTTAGGTGTGATCCGGGGTTCCAATGAAAACCCAAGTGTGTGTTTCGATCCCGGTCGAGACCAAAGAAAAGGCAACCGCCCATAGGCTTCCATTCAGCGCTATCATGAATGAAGCCCTGTTGGCGAGAATCGAGAACCTGGAGCAGAAAGGCGGCAAACCAGAGTCCGCTCCAGGGCACCCCGACGCGGTAACGACGGAGGCAGATCCGTGTTAGACGCATCGGCCCATAATCCCAACGCACGGATTATCCCCGGCTTCAAGATCCACACAGACACGCTCGCGAGCCTCGCGCCGCTCGAGAGAGTTTGGGCTCGGAAGCTGATCGACGAAGGGACATGGATACTCGTGCCCGACGACGAGGCAACGCCATGACCGCAGCGCGGTTTGCGTTCAGCAACCTCCAGACGTGCTCCGACTGTGGCGGCGTGTGTCGCAACCGGGCGTATCGCGATCCCGATAACGTCGAGAACGTCGCCGGCATCCCGGCGTGCACCTGCCGACCGCGACGACCGACGCCATCGCCGACAGAGGGACACTGAAAAAATAGAGGTGTCTGGACATGTATAACCTCTACTTCTACTCGAAAGTACCTTTCGGTCGGTGGTCCTGATGCGGCAAATCGACTTTGCCGTATTCCATCTCTTCCGTTACCTTCGGGAGAAGGGCGCCGATGCTGTAGGCGTGCGAAGGCTCCATTACAACATCGTCAGCCAACCCGAAGCCGATCGCATGATGCCGGCGAAGGGCGGCGGCGTCCGTCCGTACGAGAACACCCTAGCCGACTACAACCGGCTGGTGACGCTGATCGCTGACGCGCGGATCCGTGGCCTTATTCCGTTCTCGAGCATCATCGACGAGAAGAACGGCGAACCCGTCTTCATGCCAGCGCGCTCCGACTTCGACGGATGGATAGAGCCTGTTCTGCCGGACGCCGGCGCGCTGCCGGACCTGCAGATAGTCGATGAGATGCCGACATGGCGCGAGTTCGTCGAGGCTATCGAGTTCTCCCCTCACGTCGAGACCGTGCCGACATTCGCGCACCAGCCACGGCGGATCGTGGTCGCCATCGAAAAGGCCACGAGCCGTGGCGCGCTTGAAACGCTCTGCCAGTACCACGGCGCCGACCTGCTCGTGTTCTCGGGCCAATTCAGCCTGACGCGCGTTCACGACGTGGTAAACCGGGCGAAGGCCGAAGACAAGCCGATCGCGCTGCTCTACATCAGCGATCTCGACTGTGGCGGCTGGAGCATGGCGCCGGCGTTCATGCGGAGGATCGATCAGGTCTACCCAAGAGCCGATCACCTGCTCGAGCGCGTGGCGCTGACACGGGATCAGGTAGACCGGTTCGACCTCCCGCAAGCGTTCGACCCAAGCGCGAAAGGCTACACGCAAACCCAGATAGATCGGTTCGTCGACGAGAGCGGCGGGCGCTCCTGTGTCGAGCTCGATGCGCTCGACGAATCGGTACTGCTCGACCTGCTCGGGCGGGCGCTCTCCCGGCACTCGTACCGCGAGCTCGACCACACGGCAGAGCGCGAAGCGCGGCGGCGGTTGTGGGAAGAGGCTGCCGAGCTGTACCGCACCGTGGACCTGTCGCGGTTCCGTACCGACTACGAAGCCGTCGCGACAGAGCACAACCGGATCGCCGACGAGGTGCGGACCTTCGCCGACGGCATCGGTGAGAAGGCGGCGGCCGTCGAGCGGTGGCGAGCCGATGTCCTCTCGCGCATCTTCTCCGACATGTGCGTTACCTGCGGCGTCGGGGTGGTGGCCGAATGATGTCAACCATGCACCAACGCGAGCGGGCCGCACGGCTGGCGCTGCTCGCCGGCGAGCCCGTCGAGCTCGCCCGGTTCGTGGTCGCGACGTTCGATGGCCGGGTCCGGTTCGCAGCGCTCGCAAACCCCGAGCATGCCGACCGGCGATTCATGCTCGACATCGCGGAGACGGCGGAACGGCACTTCCCGAACCTTGAGACGTACACCGATCAGGACCGTGTTCTCTTCAGCATCCCGATCACTGTCCGGCAGATGGCCGGCGGCGGGTGGGACTGGCGCGGCCACGTCGATATGCTCGGATCGGTCGTGGCGGCGTGCGGCCCACGCGTGATGCCAATTGCGCTCCGGCTCGCCGACGAGATCCTGCCGATCGTGGTCGCGGCAGTGGACGCGGGAGAGCTCCCATGACGGCCGACGAGATACGGCGCGCGGCCGGCGTGCTCTTCGCGCCCGGTCAGGTGGTCGAAGTGCGGGCGTTCCCCGAGTCCGGTCGACCGCGATCTGGCTACTTCGACGATCTCGATACGCTCGCCGAGAAGGTGGATGCGCTCGCGGCCGACCCGTCGATCACCGGGATCTATTGGACGGTCAACCCGTGCACCCCCGACCTGCTCGCGCGGCGGTACAACAGCATCGGACCCGCCCGCGAGACCACGACCGACGCCGGGATCGTCCGGCGGTGGTGGTTGCTCGTCGACGCCGACCCCGAGCGCCCGGCAGGGATCTCAGCGACCGACACCGAAAAGGCGGCGGCGTTCGCGCGGGCCGCCGCGATCGCGGTGGCGCTCGAGGCGACTGGATGGCCGGCTCCAGTAAAAGCCGACAGCGGCAATGGCGCGCACCTGCTCTATCGCGTGGACCTGCCGAACGACGCCGACACCACGGCCCTGATCCGGCGGTGCTTGGAAGCGCTCTCGGCGCGGTTCTCCGATGAGGCCGTGAATGTGGACATAACCGTGTCCAACGCGGCGCGGATCGTCCGGGCGTACGGGACGCCGAACCGGAAGGGCGCGAACATGCCCGACCGACCGCACCGGCCGACGGCCCTGGTAGCCGTGCCCGACGAGCTCGAGGCTGTGCCCTTCGAGCTCTTGCAGGCGCTCGCTGACGAGGTGGGGCCCGCGCCGGCCACGGCAACCGCGACCGGCCCGGCGGCGCCGGACGGGCGCACAACCGACGAAAAGATGCCCGCGCGAGACATCGACCTTCGGGACTGGATCGGCCGGCACGGCGACCGGCTCGCCGAACTGGGGATCACCGTCCGGGAGAAGGCGAAGGCGGGACACCAGTACTTCGCTGAGTTTGAGCGGTGCCCGTGGTCGAAGGAGCACCTGACCGGCGCGTTCATCGGCCAGGCCGACCACGGCGGCATATACGCGCGTTGCCAACACGCTTCGTGCGGCGGCGCCGGCGGCCGGAACCGTTGGCCCGAGTTCTGGCGGACGGTCGACCCGACGCTCGAGCCGAAGGCGACGGCGAAACCGAAGAAGGCCAAGAACGACGGCGACCAGACGCCCAAGCGCGTACTGCCGCACTTCGAAAAAGACGGCAGACTGTATCTGGACGTTCGAGACGGGCGCGGTCACCACTGGTTTGCTCATCTCGACGATGCGGGCGAGCTCGCGTTCTCTCGAGAAGTGATCGGCGCCGACGGGATCGCCATCCTGCCGCGCGAGCTGCCGATCCATCAGGATACGGGAATGGCGGCCGCGATCGTCGGTCTGCCGTCGAAAGAAGCGATGGAAGCGGCGGCCGTGATGGATGCTGGTCTGCTCTTCGCGACGATCGAACGGCACCTGTACAAGTACATCGACATGCCGAGAAACGATCGAACGCTCTTCATCTACTACCAATTCTATACGTGGTTCTATCGGAAGGCCCGAACCGCTCCTTATCTCCGGTTCATCGCGGACACGGGTAAGGGAAAATCGCGGATCGTTCGCGCGGTAGCGGACCTGTGTTTCTACCCCATCCGGGCGGCCGGCGCATCGTCGTTCTCCGGCATCTTCAGGAATAAGGAGCGGTGGCACGGAACGCTCGTGGTCGACGAGTCGGACCTGCAGGGCGGCGCCGATAACCAGCTAGTGAAATACTTAAACTTGGGATTCGAGGCAGACCAGCCATTTTTATTGTCTGATAAAAACGACCCGAGCAAGGTAAATCCGTTCGACCCGTTCGGGCCAAAGGTGATTGGCATGCGCCAGCCCTTCGGCGACAATGCCACCGAAGGCCGGGTACTCTCGTTCGAGCCGCGCGAGACACGACGCCGGGATATCCCTGTCGAAGTCGACGCCGAATATGATTCGGCCGTGGTGATCCTGCGTGCCCATCTCGCGCGGTTCGCGCTCGCCCATTGGGCCGACGTGACCGCCGATAGCATGATGGACGTGTCGACCATCGACGTTGAACCACGGCTTAAACAGATGCTCAGGCCGGTCTCTCTCGTGCTCTCCGTCTTCCCTGACGGCGAATCGCGTCTAACCGACTACGTGCGGGCGCGGCAGATCGAGGTGCGGCGCGAGCGGGCGGCATCGTTCGACGGGCTCTGTTTCAACCTGGCGGTGAAGCTCGCCGACGGCGCCGAAGACCTGCGAGACGATCCGAAGTTCCAGAAGTACTACCGGGACGACGGCACCTTGCAGGCGGTCGAGGCCCGGATGATAGCGGCGGCGATCGGAGTGAAGCGGACTGCCGTAAGCACAGCATTGCGCGGCATGGGTTTCACGACCAAAGAGACAAGCATCAAATACCCGACCGTTGGCCCGGCGAGGGAGAACGAACAGGGAAAGATCCGAGAGCGGAAGCTCACGGTATCCAAGGTGATCGTGCCCGATGTTCAAGCGTGGCGGGAGATGGTCTCGCGGTACTACTATCCTGACCAGGGCGAAGCGACGAGCGCCGGACAGGTCGAACTCGACACCATCGAGCCGTCGGAACTCACGTGCCCGGCGGTGTTGCGCGGACCCCGATTTGTCGATACCCCGTGTGACCCCGATCCCGGTACTTCCGGTACTGCCGGTACACATCCACCGGACGGTCCGAAAAATACCGGCAGTACCGGAAGTACCGGAAATGCAGGCACACGCCCGCCACAACGAACATACGGAAATCCCCAGGTAATCGAAATGGACGCCAACACCGTTCAAACGGTACCAATTGAGGCCAACGGCGACGAGGTGCGGGTATGAGTTCGTATCACGTCGGGCTCGATCTCGGACAGGCGGCGGATTACACCGCGATCGCCGTGGTCGAGTGGACGCCCGACGCGCTCAAGGTTCGGCACCTGCAACGGTTCGCGCTCGGCACCCTCTACCCGGCGATCGTCGACGCGGTGGCAGGACTCGTGTCACGTCTACCCGGATCGCCAGAGCTCGCCGTCGACCAAACCGGCGTTGGCCGTCCGGTCGTGGACCTTCTCAGGGTACGCGGGCTCCGGTTCGATGCCGTCACCATCACGGGCGGCGACACCGCGACGCACGACGGCCAGGACTGGAGGGTACCCAAGCGCGATCTCGTCGGCGCCGTGGCTGTGGCCCTGCAGAACGAGCGGCTCAAGATCGCGCGGGCGTTGCCCGAAGCCGAGACGTTGAAACGCGAGCTCTTGAACTTCAAGGTGACGATCGACCCAAAGACGGCGCACGACTCATACTCGAGCTGGCGAGAGTCCGATCACGATGATCTCGTACTCGCGGTCGCGCTCGCCGTCTGGTCGGCCGAACGGCTCGGCGGGTGCGTGGCCGTCCCGCCGAGCGTACTTAGCGATATCGCACGGCGCCGGCCGAAGATCCCGACGATGGGCGGATGGAACCCCCGCGACGGCATCCCGAGGCTGTGAGATGCCGCCGAGGTGCTCCATTTGCCACCACCCCGACCGCGAGACGATCGATCGAGCGCTCGTATCGGGCGAATCGTTGCGGAACATTGCGGAACAGTATTCCGTTTCGTCCACCGCGCTCCATCGTCACAAGGCGCACATACCAACGGCCGTGGCGACGGCGCACGAGGCCGGCGAAGTGGCCGAAGCTGACCGTCTGCTCTCGACCGTGCGCGATCTCCTGCAGTCGGCGGTCGGGACCATCACCCAGGCCGAGAACGGCGGCGACCTGCGAACGAAGCTCGCGGCGATCCGGGAAGCACGAGAGACGGCTAAGCTGCTGCTTGAGGTGTACGGCGAGCTGCAGACGCAACCGACGTTCAATATCATCATGGCGCCTGAATGGGTGGAGGTGCGGACAGTGGTTCTGCAGGCGCTCGGCCCGTACCCCGATGCCCGGATCGCCGTGGCCGGCGCGCTCGAGAGGGTGGAGCGATGATCGCGGCCGACCTCGTGCACGCGCTCGACCCGGCGGCGTTCGCCCGTGATGCGCTCGGCTTCGACCCGGACCCGTGGCAGGCCACGGTCCTGCAGTCGGGCGGCCGGCGGCTCTTGCTGAATTGCTCCCGACAGAGTGGGAAATCGACCACGGCGGCAGCCCTCGCGCTCCATCAAGCGATCTACCATCCCGGTTCTCTCGTCCTTCTCGTCTCGCCGTCGCTCCGGCAGTCGGGCGAGCTCTTCAGAAAGGTGGTGGCTCATCTCCGTTCGCTCGACCACGAACCAAACCTGACCGAATCCAATAAGCTCTCTCTCGCGCTCGAGAACGGCTCGCGGATCGTCAGCCTGCCGGGCACCGAAGGCACCATCCGCGGCTTCTCCGGCGCGGCGCTGATCGTGGAAGACGAGGCGGCGCGAGTCGATGACGCGCTCTATTATGCGGTGCGGCCGATGCTCGCCGTCTCCGGAGGTCGGCTCATTCTCATGTCTACCCCATTCGGCAAACGCGGCCACTTCTTCGAGGCGTGGCAGGACGGCGGTACCGAATGGGAAAGGATCGAGATCCCGGCGACGCGGTGCGCCCGGATCGCCCCTGCCTTCCTCGAGGAAGAGCGGCGGCAGATGGGCGATTGGTGGTTCCGGCAGGAATACCTCTGCGAGTTCGTGGCGACCACGGATCAGGTCTTCGCCCACGACCTCGTGATGGGCGCGCTCTCCGACGAGGTGGCGCCGCTCTTCCCAATTGTTTGAGTCAGGGACGTATCTTTATAGAATATGTCTTTCTCTCACAATCCTTTCCAAGCCCGCCAATCGTTCTTCTCCATTCTTTAACGATTGATTAAATCTTGGGTAACTTTTCGCAACCTTGCCGATCGCGTATCCGGTAAATATCATATATAATGAAATAATAATATATATCAAAAGTCTATCGGTTATACCTCCTTTCGCGGCAGCATATGCCGATATCATCGAACAGGCTAACGCAAAATAGAATGTATAAAGTCCTGAAGAATACTTGTATGCCACTTTTTCTTTTTGCAGACTCAAGCTCTCGAGATAATATGTTTCAAGATAAAGCAATGCTGTTATTGTGTGAACTTGCAGCATTTTTTCAGATAGACGGCATCGCCAATCCAGTAGCCTTTTCGGGCGATGTATCATGTCGACGTTATCTAGGAAAGCGATTAAACAAATCAAACCTGAAAACCCGGAAAAGAATATTGGTGCTAGGAACAATATCATTGAATTAGATTCAATCAAAGGCGCCGTAAAATTGGGAGGAAAGAACCCAATCAGATCTCCTAAACGAAGCTCGTTAGAATTAGTTACCGATTTTATTGTCGAGAATATCAAGTTGAGATACAAAGCTAAAAGGACGCCATTGGCTGCAAGAATAACTCCGGCAGTCCGGTTCATATCCTCGATTGATGCCCGGATTGTTTGGAGATCGATCCGAACTTGATCGAGACAGGCTCCCTTATCTTCTAAATCCATAATAACTCCCATCACAGATGATCAGATCAGCGCAGCGTCCGCGGATAATGGAATCTAATTCCTCCCCCGAGCTCGCTTGACCGCAATACCCGTCGTTCCGAGGATCAGCGCGCTCAGGGTGATAAACGGAATTGGCGGACCTGCTGATGGGATCGGGCTAGGCGTGGCAGTCGTCGTGTCGGCAGATGGAGTCGGTGTCACCGTCACTGTTGCCGGAACTGTTGGGGTTGGGGTTACTGACCAAGATAGGACGAGGGCTTGTTTGCGACTATCCTCATATTGAGGGTCCAATGCGACAGCTTTGTTATAGGCATCGATAGCTGCAGGTAAATTTCCTTGATCTCGCAAAGCATCCGCTTTTGATTTGTAATGGAAGGCATACGTTGGTTTGATTGCGATCGCCTTGTCAAACGCCACAATAGCGTCCGGATATCTCTTTAGATCGCAGAGGGCTAGGCCCAGGTTGCTCCAATACAGGTCGTTGCTTGGGTCAAGAGCGGTCGCTTTCCCATAAGCCGTCGCTGCCTCATCGTCCTTATCCATCCTCGATAAAGCAACGCCCTTTTTATTCCAAACAGCCGCGTTTTCCGGCTCCAACCGGAGGACTTTATCATATTCGGCAATAGCTGCTTCGTACGCTCCTCTATTCATGAACATATCTGCATATTCGAGTGCCTGATCTACCTCCTTTATCGCGGATACAGGCGGGCACACAATTATTGAAATGCCGATTGCGAACATGCATACAAACAAAATTCGGCGAGATTTTTCAAGCATCCAATTATCCACCAATCAAGTAATTTTTTCAACTAGTATTCATGTCTTTCACTTTTTCTCCCATCCAAATTCTGAAGGGCTGGGTCTCCAATACTAAAGGATTTAATCGAATCGTTTATCACATTTAGTTACAATTAGTAACTATTAAATATACAGAGTGCCTATTAGTAAATGATGAGAAACACCATGCAGGCGGCAAACCACCAGTGGCGCGCGGTCGGGCTCGCGGTGCGCGAGCGCGATGCCGTGCGGCTTGAAGTGCTCGACGGCGAGGGTGCCGGCACCTACTTCATCGGTGCCGGAGACGTGGCCGACGCGTTCGACTACACCACGGTTCCGGTCTACCGGATGCGGACCCACGCCGGCGAGGCGGTCCCGGTCGAGGCCGGCCACGTCCACACAAGTGAGAGCGGGCGGATGCTCGTGGTCCAGCTCGACGGCCCGCACGCGATCGTCATGGTCCCGATGATCGCGCTTCGGTCACATTACGAGGCCGGCGCGGGTCGGCCGACGCGGATCGTGATCACACCGGACCCGGTGACGGGTCCGACCGCGATGTTCAACGGCGGGCCCGTGGCGGTGGCGGCATGACCGGGCTCACTGAAGCCGAGCGGGACGAGGTCCGCGCCACGGCCATGGCCGTGCTCCACGATGCGATCCCGTCCATCGTCACGGCCGACATGATCGAGCGGTCGCTCGAGCGCGTGGCCGCCGATCTCGGGATCACCCCCGAAGAAACCTTCAGGCGGGCCGTCCTGGGGATGGGGATCGAGGCATGAGCCGAGCTGCCGAAGCACTTCTCGACCAGCTCCGAAACGATCCGGAGTGTCGCGAGATCATGACGGCGGCGATTCGGAAGGCCCTCGCCGACAGGAAGAAAACGGCGGCATGAGCGCGACCGGCGCGGCGCTCCTCGAGCGGGCAGCGGTAACCGATGCGCTCATGCGCACCGGCGCCCAATCTTCTGACTCGGAGTTGCCGATGGTGTCGGATGGTATCGAACGATTCTACACGCTCGAGGCCGTGGCCGAGCTTACCGGCTACAGCATCCGGCGGTTGCGCGATTTCGTGAAGTCGGGCGAGCTCGCAACGGAGCGGTGGGGAAGAGAGTATCGCGTTTCGACGCCGGCGCTTCGGGCGTTCATCGAGTCGCGGCGCGGCGCCGAGATCCCCGAACGGCAGCGGCCCGGCGCGCGTCCGGGCGGTTCGGTCGACGACAGCGACCAATCCTGATCGCCATCGGTGAGATTGAGAATGGCCCGTTCTCCGACCGTTCTCTTGCGTTTCTGCGGCCGTCTCTCTCTTACGCCGAATATCTACCCGACCGTGATCGTTTGGAGTCACACCTAACAAGATAGTAAAACCGTTGGGTACCGGCAGGGCGAAGGATCTAGCTGTCAACCAAGATACCGCGAGCACCCACCGATACCCGAATTAACCCTATTGAGCGGCGCGGATATGAAATCGATCATCAGGACCGGCGACGGCGACAATGGTATCGTGCCGTCCGATGTTGTTTGTCAAGGTAGGAACGCACTTATATCCACGGCCGTTGATACTATTATCGCATCGTGTGGCCCGAAGGCGACAAGTGCCAACACCGGATAGGATAATAGAGCATATACTAGCAGTTAACTGGATATGAAGAAACGCTACCTCGCGGTCAGCGCCCTCCTCGGCTGGCTCCTCCTGTTAATCGTGCTGATGATCATCTCCGGCTACGTCAACGCCGAGATCTACTTCGTCCTCGGCCTGATCGGACTGATGGTGATCGCGATCCTGATCACGCCGATCTACTCGCGGCCCCGGTACGCGCGCCGGCTGCTCGTGGTCAGGATGCTCGGCGCCGCCCTCTTCGTCGCGCTCTTCTTCGAGCAGTTCCTGACCGGGCTGCCCGCGATCAGCATCCCCCTGATCGGAGCATACATCCCGATCGAGCGGGTGATCGCCGTCGCGACCTCGCTCGTGGGCGTGGTCTGCGTCTTCGCCGGCGCCGTCGTGCTGAACAGCGCCCGCGGGATCTCGGCAAAGACCCTCCAGGAGGCCCTGAACGTCGGCGGCAGCGTGGACTGCCGCGCGCTCCCGCGCGACAGCATGACCTACTACCTGCCGCCCGAGCGCGAGGGCGACGCCATCATGCAGTTTGTCCCCGCTCCCGCGACGGCCTCGCAGCAGGAGAGCAGGGACGTCGCGTACATCGGCGGGAAACCCGTGAACGGCTCGTACGTCGTCCCGTCGGGGATGCAGCTCTTCGAGATGCTGAAGCGGTCGTACTCGCTCCGCCTGCCTGTTCGCGAGGCGGACGTGCTGACCGCCATCCAGGAGGTCTGCGAGGACGTGATCGAGGTCGCGGACCGCGTGGTCCCGGTGCGGCGCGAAGGCTACATCCTGATCGAGCTCCAGAACTACCGGCTGCTCTCGATCTGCACCGAGCTCAAGCAGGACTTCCCCGTCTGCTGCCGGGTCCACCCCTGCCCCATCTGCAGCCTCATCGCCTGTATGCTCACCGAGGGGCTCGGGCTCACCTGCAGCCTCGAACACGTCCACGTCGAACCGGATGCCCGGTCGATCACGCTCTACTTCGTCTTCATTCCGTGAAAAGAGGCGGCGGCCGATGACCGCCGGTTCAGGCGTAGGCCCAGGCGACCTGGACGCTCGCCGTGACCTTCAGCGTTCCGGGCTGGATCGGCGTCGTCGGCGCCACCGCCCCCGACGCCGTCCCACTGCTGTCGTACACGATCGGGGTCGCGCCCGAATCGACCTGTACCTCGCGGGCGTCGAGGAGCCGCACGCCGAGCGCGGACGCCACCGTCCCCGCGTCCGTCCTCGTCCGGTTCACGGCCTGGGCGAGCGCCTGGGCACGGAGCGTCGCGCCCTTCTGCTCCGAGAAGAGGAACGCGATCGAGTTGACCTGATTCGCATCCGACTGCAAGGCCGCATCGATCACTTTACCTACCTGCGCCACGTCGTCGACCCGGACAAGGAGCGTGTTCGAGACCAGGTACGTGGTCGGCTTCCGCTGACCGATCGCCAGCGGTATCGGCGTCGGGTTCGTGTCGTAGACGGGCGTGACCGTATACCCGGTCGTGGTCAGATGGTCGTCGGGGATCCCAAGCGCCTTCATCGCGTTCGTGACGTTGGTCATCCGCACCGCGTTCTGGCTCTGTGCCACCTGCACGTCGGCGTTCTCGGTCTGGACTCCGATCTGGATCTCCGCCCTGTCGGGGGACGAGACGACCTCGCCGACGGCGGAGGTCCGGATCAGGTGGTCGGCCGTCGTCGTGTCGACCGTCGGGGTCGGCGTGAGCGCCGTAACCACCACGACGGCTCCGCAGATGCAGAAGAGTGCCGCAAGCACCGCAGCTGTGTATCGCATGTTCGATCGAGAGGAGATGGGTCCAGCAGGGAAAAAAGGTGGCGATGACTGCGACGGAGTTCGTCGCTATGGTTCGGGGGCGTGGAAGAGATTGCAGTGGCACCGGCCCTCGGTCGCGACCTCTTCCTCGCGGTGGACACACGGGCAGATGATCGCGGCGTCCTTCTCGGGGTCGCCGCTCCGGATGCGGCAGGGGCAGTACCGCTCCCCGAACCGTTCGCGGTTCCGGACGAGCCCCTTGATCACGGTCCTGCGCTGGCGTTCGTCCGGGTTGAGCCGGAAGCCCGAGACCTCCGCTTCCCGCTCGGCCCACGCATGTATCTCCTCTTCCGTCGCCGGTTCCTTATCGCTCATCAATCATCTCCTTGCCGGGCGAGGGCATCAGTCTTTCCCGCTCCGGCAGCAGTGGGCGATCATCGACTCGAAGATCCGGCGCCCGTTCTCGGAGCCGAGCACGAGCTCGCTCGCTCGCTCGGGATGCGGCATCATCACGAGCACGTTCTTCCTCTCCGAGAGGACGCCCGCGATCCCGTCGACGGAGCCGTTCGGGTTCGCGTCGGCCGTGACCTCTCCATTCGCGTCGCAGTACCGGAACGCGACGCGCCGCTCCCGGTTCAGACGCGCGATCGTCTCGGGAGGCGCGACGTACCGCCCCTCGCCGTGCGCGACTGGCAGGCGAATCACCTCGCCTCGCTTGAAGAGGAGCGTGAACGGGCTCTCCGTCGTCTCGACGCGGAGGTGGATCGGTTTGCAGACGAAGAGGGGGACCTCGTTCTGCGTGAAGGTCCCCGGCACGAGTCCGCTCTCGGCCCCGATCTGCGCGCCGTTGCAGATGCCAAGCACGAGCCCGCCGACCTCTGCATGCCGGATCACGTCGGCCATGATCGGCGTCCGGGCCGCGATCGCGCCCGCCCGGAGGTAGTCGCCGTACGAGAAGCCGCCGGGGAGTACGACCGCGTCGTACTCGCGCCGGAGCCCGTCGCGGTACCAGACGAGGTCCGTCGGGACACCGAGCACCTCCTCGAGGACGTGGACCGTGTCCAGGTCGCAGTTCGACCCGCCGAACCGGATCACGGCAAACCGCATCAGGCGACCTCGATCTCGTACCGGTGGATCACCGGGTTCGCGAGGAGGCGTTCGCAGCACTCGCGCGCCCGCTCCCCGGCCTCCTCCCGGGTGGCCGCCTCGAGCCCCAGCCGGAACTGCCGGGCCGTCGAGAGCGAGAGGGTCTGAATACCGAGATGCTCGAGTGCGTTCCTGATCGCCCGTGCCTCGGGGTCGAGCATCCCTTCCTTCAGAGCAATCGTGATGATGACGTCAAACTGCATGCTACATCTCCAGGCCGAGTCCTGCGGCCACCCTCGCGTATGCGCCGAGGACGTCGCCCGTCCCGAGCCGATACACGTCCTTGTCGAGCGACTCCCCCGTCTCCCGGCTCCAGAGGCGCATGGAGTCCATGCTGACCTCGTCGCCGAGCCGGAGCCGGCCGCCCTCGTCCCGTCCGAACTCGAGCTTGAAGTCGACAAGGTCGAGGCCGCAGGTGTCGAAGATCGCCAGGAGTACGCCGTTCACCCTGAGGGCGAGCGCCTTCATCTCGTCGAGCTCGGCGCGGTCGAGCAGACCCAGCGCCAGGATGATCTCGTCGTTGAGCATCGGGTCGTGGCGGGCGTCGTCCTTGTAGTCGATCACGATCAGGGGCGGGTCGAGCGGCTGGCCCCGCTCGAACGGGTAGTTCCGGACGAGCGAGCCGGCAGCGCGATTCCGGACGATCACCTCGAGCGGCACCATCCCGAGCCGGCGCACGCGCATCCGGCTCGGCCCTTCGAGCCGGAGGAAGTGGGTCGGCACTCCGGCCTCCTCGAGGAGTTCGAAGAGCCTGGCCGAGACCCGTGCGTTGTACTCTCCCTTGTGGTCGAGCACGTCCTTCTTGCCGCCGTCGAAGGCGGTGATGTCGTCGCGGAAGACCACGACCAGTTCGTCGGGCGCGTCGGTTGTGTAGACCGATTTCGCCTTGCCCGCGTAGAGTAACTCCTCGCTCACTGCTGTTCCCTCAGTCGTTCTGAAAGGCGCCGGACGAGCGGCGCCACGGTGGTCGGATACCAGCCCCGCTCGACATAGCGGGGGTGGATGCAGAGCCGCTCGACCAGCTCGGCATAGGGCGCGACGGCGCGCCGGAGTTCGTCGACCGCCGGCCAGGGATGGTCGGGGTTGATATGGTCGATCGAGCAGGGCGAGACCCCGCCGAGGTCGTCCGCGCCGCATCGGACGAGGGCGGCCGCGTCCGCGAGGTTCGGCGGGACCTGGACCGCTATCTCGGCCGGCAGCACCTCGCGTGCCAGCCGGACGGTCGCGCAGTACTCTGCGGGCTCGATCGTCGGCGCGCCGGCCATGCCCGTGCCCCCCTGCGGTGCGAAGTTCTGGAGGATCACCTCCTGGATGTGGCCGTACCGCCGGTGAATGCCGGCGATCGCCTCGAGCGATTCGAGCCGATCCGCCGCCGTCTCGCCGATCCCGAGCAACAGTCCGGTCGTAAAGGGGATCCGGAGGCGGCCCGCGGCCTCGATTGTCGCGATGCGCGCCTCCGGCGCCTTGCCGGGCGACCCTTCGTGCGCCTTCACCCGCGCCGTCGTCTCGAGCATGAGCCCCATGCTCGCGTTCACCTCGGCGAGGGACGCGAGCTCGTACTCCTCGAGCACCCCCGCGTTCGTGTGCGGCAGAAGGCCGCGGCCGATCGCGTCGAGGCAGAGCCGGCGGCAGTACTCGAGGATGGAGCCCTCGCCGACGGCCGCGAGCTCGGCTCGGAAGCCCGGCACCTCCTCCGGCCGTTCGCCGAAGGTGAAGAGGGCCTCGGTGCAGCCCGTGCGGACTCCCTCCTCGAGGACCGCCCCGACCTCGCCGGGCTGCATCAGGCACCCCGGCCCCACCGGCCGGCGAAAGCCGCAGTACGCGCACCGATTTCGGCAGACCGTAGTCAGCGGCAGGAAGACGTTCCGCGAGAACGTGATCCGGCGACGGAGCATGTATACAGATGGGAGGCGCCACTATTCAAGGTTCACCGTCGGTTCTTTGCTCGTGCGGCAGGTCGCCCCGGGCGATGGAAAAACGCTCCTGCGGCTTTTGAAGCATCGGAGTGATATATATATTTTGTTGCAAACATTCAGAGCATTTTGTCCTATTGTGCCTTATTATAGACCGTTTTCACAGAAACTTCTTATACCCTCCCTCGAAGCACTACCTTCCCTGCAATGGGTGACACCGCCGGCGACGCCGTAGCCACTCCCCGCACGCCCGGCTACCGTTGCCACAGGAGGTATGCATCATTCCCGAAATCATCCTGGGATTCGAGGTCCACCAGCCATTGCGGCTGAAGATAATGTTCCGCCGCACCGCGGCCCCCGTCGAACCCGACCAGTACTTCGACCCGGCCAATCGAGAAATCCTGGAGCGGGTCGCAGACCGCTGCTACGATCCGGCCACCCGCGTCGTCCTCGAGAACCTCGATGCCGGCCACCAGTTCGCGTTCTCGTACTCGGGGACGCTGATCGAGCAGCTCGAGCGCTGGCGCCCGGACACGCTCGAGCTCTTCGGCCAGGTTGCACGCCACCGCAATACCGAGGTGCTCGCCCAGACCTATTACCACTCGGTCGCGTCTCTCTTCCGCGATAAGACGGAGTTCGCAAAACAGGTATACCAGCACATGGACGTGCTCTGGGACCTCTTCCACGTCCGCCCCACCACGCTCGAGAACACCGAGTTCATCTACTCGAACGAGATCGCTGCCCAGGCCGGCCAGCTCGGGTTCCTCGCGGCCTATACGGAGGGAGTGCCGCGGGTCCTCGGGGGCCGGTCGCCGAACCGTCTCTACCTCTGCATGGGCATGCCGACCCTGCTGCGGAATACCCATCTCTCGGACGAGATCGCCTACCGGTACGGCGGGACGCTCGAGGAGCGGCACGATCCGGCCGAGACCCTCGACCTCGGGGCGTACGCGGACGAGGTGGCCGCGATCGCCGACCCCGTCGTCTCTGTCTTCAAGGACTTCGAGACCTACGGCGAACACTTCGGCGCGGAGACGGGGATCCTCGAGTTTCTCCGCGGGCTACCTGACGCACTCGCCGATCGCGGGGTCGCGACGACCCTGCCGCGCCGCGTGATCGTCGAACACCAGCCCGAGGACGTGCTGAGTATCCCCGAACCGATCTCCTGGGCCGACCGGGAGAAGGACCTCTCGGCCTGGGCGGGCAACGCGATGCAGCTCGCCGCGATCGCGGCCATCGAACGGGCCGAGGTCTACGCCGTCGATCAGGAGCTCTGGCGCAACCTGCAGATCAGCGACCATTTCTACTATATGGCCTGCAAGGACGGCGGGTGCGGCGAGGTCCACAGCCTCTTCGCCCATCAGCAGCCGGAGGAGGCCTTCGAGACCTATATGGAGGCGATCGCGGCGTTCACCGAGGAGGGGGCGGGCACCATGCGCGACGAGGCGGCGGCACGCGCCCTCCGCGTGCTCCCGCCGGACCTCGCGTTCCACTTCCGGACGCCGGGCGGCGGAAACGGGCACACGGCCTACGACCTGGACTCTTTCGCGTCGCTCATCCGGCAGGTTCCGCCCGAGTCCGTGCGATACCACCAGTCCCGCGGCGACTTCGCCCGCTGGCTGCGCGAGGCCGTCGGCGACGGCGAGGTGGCCGCCAGGATCGAGGGGCTCGATGACCCGGCCGGGATTGCCAGGCGCCTCGACGAGGCGCGGGAGGACCTATGGAATCGCTTAAGCTAGGCTTCTTCTGCTGGGAGTCGCTCCACGCGGTGCGGCTCGGCGGGCTCGCCAACGCGGCCACCCATCTGGCCGAGGCGCTCGCGAAGGACCACGAGGTCCATTACTTCACCCGCGGGGACTCTCCCGATCGCGAGATCGCCGGGGTCATGTACCACTACTGCCAGCCGTCCGGCGAGAACATCGTCGACTACTGCCGTTCGATGAGCCGGGAGATGGTCGACGGCTTCGAGAAGGTCGGGGGCGACTTCGACTACCTCCACTTCCACGACTGGCACACGGTCGAGGCGCTCCGTGCCCTCGAGGACCAGAACACGATCTTCTCGTTCCACTCGACCGAGTTCGGCCGGCACGGCAGCACTGTCGGAACTGAGCAGATCTATCGGGACATCTCGGCGATCGAGAGGACGGGCGCGCACCTCGCCCAGCAGGTGACCGCGGTCTCGGGGGTGCTCAGGGACGAGGTGGTCAGCCTCTACGAGATCCCCGAGGAGAAGTGCGAGATCGTCCCGAACGGCGTAATCCCGCGGGAATACCAGCGGACGGTCAACGCCGAGCGGATCAAGCGCGAGTACGGCATTCCGCCGGATGCGCCCATGATCTTCTTCATCGGACGGCTGATGCACCAGAAGGGGCCGGACCTGCTCCTCGACGGCGTCCCCGGCGTGCTCGGCGAGTACCCCGACGCCCACGTCCTGATCGCGGGCGAGGGGCTGATGCTGGCCGCACTCCAGGCGAAGGTCCGCGGCATGCCGGTCCGGTTCCTCGGCCTGATCCCGGACGCCGAGTACGTCCGCCTCCTCAACGCGGCCGACCTCGTGGTGATCCCGAGCCGGAACGAGCCGTTCGGCCTCGTCCTGCTCGAGGCCTGGTCGGCATCGCGGGCCGTGGTCGCGACGAACGTCGGCGGCCTCTCCGAAAATATCGACCACCTCATCGACGGCGTGAAGGTCGCGGTCAACCCCGCGGCCATCGCGCAGGGGATCAACCGGGTCATCGGGGACCCGGCCCGGCTCAGGGCGCTCGGCGCCGAGGGCCGGCAGAAGATCGAGTCCCGGTTCCGGTGGGACGCGATCGCCGGGACGTTCACCGGACTCTACCAAGCAATCGGATCGTGAGGGACGGGACCCGACGGACAGGACCTCCTCTCCGGCGACTCCGATGCCGCGGCCGACGGGACCATCCGGCACCCCGCCGCGCATAACCGGGCGAGGCGGCCGGATCGCGGATGCCGGCACCGATACCACTATTACAGTCGCCGGCCCGTAGAGCTGGAGAGATGGATGTGAAACCGGACGCGGCCGGACCGAGCGGCAACAACGGCCTGAGCTTCAAGGAGATCATCCGGGAGTCGCCGTGCATCTTCGCCATCGGCGTGGCCGGCGACTCCGGCTCGGGCAAGACGACGTTCACCCAGTCGATCCGCGAGATCTTCGGCGAGGATCTCGTCACGACGATCACCCTCGACGACTACCACCTCTACGACCGCGCGCAGCGGCGCGAGATGGGGATCACCCCGCTCGACCCGGCCGCGAACAGGATCGATCTGATCGAGGAGCACCTGGCCGAGCTCAAGGACGGACGGACGATCATGAAGCCGGTCTACGACCACGCCGTCGGGACCTTCGGCGCGCCCGTCCCGTTCGCGCCCGGCAAGATCGTGATCCTTGAAGGGCTCCACACGCTCTTCACGCCCCGCCTCCGCGAACTCCTCGACTTCACACTCTTCGTCGAGCCCGACCGCGAGGTGAAGGAGGACTGGAAGATCCGGCGCGACATGGCTAAGCGCGGGTACGACCGCGACCAGGTGCTCAAGGAGATCCTCGAGCGGCAGCCCGACTACCTCCGGTACATCGCGCCCCAGCGCGGGTTCGCCGATGTCGTGGTCAGGATCTCCCATTCGAAGTACGGCTCGGCCCTCGCGCAGACCCGGAACGTCTACCAGGTCTCGCTGATCCAGGACCCGATGGACCAGACGGTCGGGGACGTGGATCTCGCGATCGACCTCTTCGCGATCCTCTCGCTCTCTGAACGGAACTTCATGCTCGAGTTCATCAACCACGAGGACCCGCGCCGGCGCCGCGGCGAGGTCGTCTTCGACGGGGAGCTCGGCGGGCACGTGGTCCGCCGACTCGAACAGTCGATCGAGGAACAGACGCGAGTCAGGCCGATCGCGATCGCCCGCGGACGGGAGTACGTCACCGCGGTCGACGTGGCCCAGCTGATCATCGCCTGGCGGATCATTCACCGCCGGATCTTCCTCGAACGGTGTATCGGGCCGAACCGGCATGTAAAGGGAATGTAACTATTATATATATGAGAGATACACAAATGGGCAGGGATATGTCGACCGCAAGCCGAATCCGCGAGAGTTATAACGATAGCCAGGAGCGGATCGTTCTCTACCTGCGGACGGCGCTTCGCAAGGGGAAGTACTATTACAAGTCCAAATACATCGCCCGCGACCTCGGGCTCTCGTCCAAGGAGGTCGGGACCAACATGGCGATCCTGGCCGAGATCTGCGAGGATCTGACCATTATCCGGTGGTCTTACTCCAACAGCACGACCTGGATGGTCACCCCGAAGGGGGCGTAATCCCGCGTGCCGCGCGTCGAGTTCGTCTCGCGGATCGAGTTCGTGGCCCAGGTGGACGACCGGAAGGACTGCCTGATGGCCCAGGACGAGACCCAGGCCAACCCGGGCTCGCTCTGGTTCAACATCGACGTGCCGAAGGGGCACGGATTTTCCAGCGGCGACCAGGTCCGGGTCACGATCGAGCGGGTCTGATCCCCTTTTCTCCAGAACCTTTATCCGCGCCACTGCCGCATCCGGAGCCATGGCCGACGGAGCGCTCGCCCTCCTCCAGCTGAACGACACGCACGCCTACCTCGAGCCCCACCCGGAGGTCTTCTGGGAGGCGGCGGGGCCGACCATTCGGACGGCGGGCGGATATGCCCGAATCGCCGCCCTCGTGAGCCGTGTCCGGGAGGAGACCGGCGGAAAGGCACTCCTCCTCGACTGCGGCGACACCCTCCACGGGACCGCGCCCGCCGTGAAGACCCGGGGAGCCGCGATGGTCCCGGTCCTGAACGCGCTCGGCATTGCGGCCATGACCGGCCACTGGGACTTCGCGTACGGCCCGACGCGGCTCCACGAGCTCGCGGCCCGGCTCGACTACCCGTTCCTCGCCCTGAACTGCTACGACCGCACGACCGGGAGCCGGCCGTTTCCCCCGTCGGCCCTGGTCGAGACCCCCGCCCTCACGGTCGGCGTAGCCGGGATCGCCGCGACGATCCTGGACAAGGTCATGCCGCCCTCGTTCGCGGCCGGGCTGCGATTCACCGACGGGATCGCCGAGCTGCCGGAGGTCATCGCGGACCTCCGGGACGCCGGGGCCGGCCTCGTGGTCGTGCTCAGCCATCTGGGTCTGCCGCAGGACGTCCGGCTCGCGAAGGAGGTGAACGGGATCGATGTCCTCCTCTCGGGCCACACCCACAACCGGCTCGACGCCCCGATCGAGGTGAACGGCGCGCTCCTCATCCAGTCCGGCGTCCACGGCTCATTCGTCGGCCGGCTCGATCTCGAGGTCCGCGACGGCCGGATCGCCCGGCACGCGCATCGCCTCATCGAGGTCGGCGAGACCTGTCCGACCGACCCGGCCGTCGACGCGCTTGTCGAGCAGGCGGTTGGGCCGTTCCGCGAGGAGCTCGGCCACGTCGCGGGCGAGACCGCGGTCCCGCTCTACCGGGGCGAGATGGTCGGCTCGTCCATGGACGACCTGCTCCTCGACGCGCTCCGCCGCCAGACCGGGGCGGCGCTCGCGTTCTCGAACGGCTGGCGGTACGGCGCCCCTGTCCGCCCCGGACCCGTCACGAAGAACGACCTCTACGATATCGTCCCCATGGACCCCGAGGTGACGACGGTCACCCTCGCCGGGGCGGAGGTCCTCGGCATGCTCGAGCAGAACCTTGAGCGGACCTTCGCCTGCGACCCGTTCGGCCAGATGGGAGGATACGTGAAGCGGTGCCAGGGCCTCGTCTGTTACGTCAAGCTCGAGAACCCGCCGGGCCACCGAATCCAGGCCTGCTGGGCCGGCGGCCGGCGGCTCGACCCGGGCCGGCGCTACGCCGCCGCCTTCGTGACGGTCCAGGGCGTCCCCGCCGGGCTCGGCGAGGACCGCGCCGGGACCGGCATCGGCGCGGTCGCGGCGATGGAGGAGCTGCTCGCGGCCGAACGCCCGTACCGGGGAGAGCGACCGCCGGCCTTTCGGGTGATCTGAGATGCACCGCGTCGTCCTCCACGTCCCCGAAGAATCGCGGGTGGACCAGGCGCTCAGGAACGCCCGGAACCTCCTCGATGACCTTCCGGGAACGGTCGAGGTCGTGCTGGTCCTGAACGGGGGCGCGGTCGAGGCGCTCGCCCCGGCGTCGGCCCACGCCGGGTTCATACGGGAACTGCAGGAGCGCGGCGTCCGGGTCGCGGCCTGCGCCCGGTCGCTCCGGAAGCACGGCCTTGGCGACGGGCCGCTGATCGAGGGCGTGACAACCGTCGCGGGCGGGGTGACCGAGGCCGTCCGGCTGCAGGCCGACGGCTTCGCCTATCTCCGCCCCTGAGCCCGGGGCGGGTCGCATTCAATAGCCTTATCGGCTCGAACCGGTAACTGAGGAGCATGGTCGTATTCACCGGGGCGGAGCTCGGATGGCTCCTGATCGTCCTCGGCGCGCTCGTTCTCCTGGTCGAGGCGTACTCGCCCGGCTTCTTCATGACCGTGCCCGGGACCGTCATGGTCGTCCTCGGCGTGCTCCTCGTGCTCGGCATCGACATTCTCAACTCGGTCTGGGGGATCGTGGCCGGCGTGGTGGTCGCGCTCGCGGCCGCCATCTTCACGGTCTGGCTCTACTCGCGGATCGATCGGGGACCGGGGTTGCCCACCACGACCTCGCGCGACACGGTGATCGGCCGGACCGGGCGCGTGACCCGCACGGTCGATCCGACCACGCTCGACGGCAAGGTCCGGGTCGAGGGGCACGAGTGGTCGGCGCACTCGACCGGGACGACGATCCCGGCGGGAGCGGCGATCCGGGTCGTCGGCTCCGAAGGCGTCCACGTCGTCGTGGAGGAGATCTGATACAATGGCACTCGCAGAGAACATCATCTCGGTCATCCTGATCCTCGTGATCATCTTCATCTTCGCGCGCGGCGTCGTGATCATCCAGCCGTACCAGCAGGGGCTCCAGATCCGGCTCGGCAAGTACATCGGCCGGCTCAACCCGGGCTTCCGCTGGGTCATGCCGCTGATCACCCGCGTGGAGAAGCTCGACCTGCGAACGCAGGTGGTCGAGGTCCCGAAACAGGAGGTGATCACCAAGGACAACTCGCCGACGAACGTCGACGCGATCGTCTTCATCCGCGTGATCGACCCCGAGAAGGCCTTCTTCGAGGTCGGTAACTACCGCACGGCGACCGTGGCGCTGGCCCAGACCACGCTTCGTGGCGTGATCGGCGACATGGAGCTCGACGAGGTCCTGTACAACCGGGATGTGATCAACGCCCGGCTCCGGGACATGCTCGACCGCGAGACGGACCAGTGGGGGGTCAAGGTCGAGCGGGTCGAGATCAAGGAGGTCGACCCGATCGGCGCGGTCAAGCAGGCCATGACCGAGCAGACGGCGGCCGAGCGCGAGCGGCGGGCCGCGATTCTGCGGGCCGACGGCGAGAAGCGGTCGGCGATCCTCCGAGCGGAGGGCGCGCAACAGTCGATCATTCTCGAGGCGGAAGGTGACCGGCAGTCACGGATCCTCCGGGCCGAGGGCGAGCGGCAGCGCAGGATCCTGGAGGCGCAGGGTGAGGCGCAGGGTCTCCGGATCGTCGCGCTCGGCGCACAGCCGCTCGACCGCCGGGCCATCACGGTCCTCTCGCTCGACGCCC
>JBDKUZ010000009.1:0-40430 GCA_039679395.1 Methanospirillum sp.
GTAGTCGGGGTGAAAGCGCGTGAAGTGCATGGGCGTATCCGGCCCGAGGTTCTCCACGACCCACCGGATCAGCCCGTCCGTCTCCTCGGGCGAGTCGTTCAGGCCCGGGATCACGAGCGTGACCGTCTCGACGTGCATCCCCGCCTCGTGTGCCCGTTTCGTCGAGGCGAGGACGGGCTCGAGGCGCGCGCCGCAGACCTTCCGGTAGAAGGAGTCGTCGAATGACTTGAGGTCCACCCGGAACGCGTTCAGCATGGACGCGAGATTGTCGACCGCCTCCTCGGTCATGAATCCGTTCGTGACGTAGACCGTGCCGAGACCGGCCTTTCGAGCGAGGAGGCCCATGTCCATCGTGTACTCGAACGTCATGGTCGGCTCGTTGTACGTCCATGAAACTGAGGCGCAGCCGTAGGCGAGGGCGCGCTTCACCGCGTCGGCCGGCGGGAGCTCGGGGAGGGTGCCGATGGAGTCCCCCGCACGTGAAATCTGCCAGTTCTGGCAGTGCTCGCAGGTGAAGTTGCATCCGACCGAGCCGAGCGAGTAGCAGAGGGTGCCGGGCAGGAAATGGTTGAGCGGCTTCTTCTCGATCGGGTCCACGTTCTCTGCGCTCACACGCGCATACGAGTCCGAGTAGAGGACGCCCCCCCGGTTCGCGCGAACGCCGCACTTTCCAGCGCGGCTGTCGGCGATATGGCACCGGTGGTTGCAGAGTCGGCAATCCGTCGTGCCGTCCGGGTTTCCGGTGTAGAGCTGTGCCTCGTGCATGGTCGCCACCGATCCCGAAATGGCGCCCCAGCTATATTAATCCCCTTCCCGCTCCGGTTTGTCGTCATCGTCGACCTCGACGACGAAGGACCCCCGGTACTTGCAGACATGGCAGATGTAGACCTGTCCGATATATCCCCCGGCCACGGGGAAGATCTCGGGGGATCCGCATGAAGGACAGCGAAGCATCGCAACAGGTATATCAGATCTCCACGGCCATTAATTCCTCGGAATGACGCCTGCCGCGCCATCGCCCGGAGGACGGGCATGAAGACGATCGTGCTCTCCCTCGGGGGGTCGGTCCTGATCCCCTCGCTCGAGACGAACGCCCTCGAAGCGTATGCGGCCGTGCTCGCAGAGCTGGCCGAGCGTGTCCGAGTCTACGTCGTGGTGGGCGGCGGGGGCGAGGCCCGGCGGTATATCGGCGTGGCGCGCACGATCGGCATCGACGAGGCGACCCTCGACGAACTCGGGATTCTGGTCACGCGCCTGAACGCCCGGCTCCTGATCGCGGCGCTCGGCGACACTGCCTATCCTCGCGTCCCCGAGACCTACGCCGCAGCAAAAGAGTGCGGCGTGGCCGGACGGGTCGTCGTAATGGGCGGGGTCGCCCCCGGCCAGACCACGGACGCGGTCGCGGCCGTGCTGGCCGAAGAGGTCGGGGCGGACCTCCTGATCAACGCGACATCGGTGCCGGGAATCTTTACGGCCGACCCGAAGAAGGACCCGTCCGCGACACGGTACGAGACCATGACCCCGGCCGAGCTCCTGGCGCTCGTCAGCCGCGAACGGATGGGCGCGGGCTCGAACACGGTGATCGATCTGGTCGCGGCCAAGATCGTGGAGCGGTGCGGGATCCCGATGGTCGTACTCGACGGACGCGAGCCCGGCGGCATCCGGGCCGCAGTCCTCGAGGGCGTGTTCGAGGGAACGGTCGTCGCCCCTAGGGAGTGCCGGCCGCTCCCGCTCTGAACGGACTGACATGAGAACGCTTTTCCCCGTCCGGACCCAACCCGATCAGGAGCCGGGGTAGTAGGGTAGCCTGGTCCATCCTAGAGCGTTTGGGACGCTTTGACGGCAGTTCGAATCTGCCCTACCCCATCTCGATGCCGGGTGCGGCAATGGACGACGCGGCCTGTTCCCCGATCTTCGACCTCCTCGCGGACGCCTATCCGCATGCCACCGACCCGGAGCCGTTCTTCTCGAGCCCGTTCCAGGTACTTGTCCTGACCATCCTCTCGGCCCAGACCACGGACAGGCAGGTCTGGGCTCTCCGCGGACCGCTCTTCGACGCGTACCCGACACCGGAGGAGCTCGCCGAGGCCGACCCTGCCGCGCTCGAGGAGATCGTCCGGCCGACCGGGTACTACCACGCGAAGGCCCGGCACCTGATCGGAGCGGCCCGGATGCTCGTCGCCGAGTACGGCGGAGAGGTGCCGGCACGCATGGAGGATCTCGTCCGTCTCCCCGGAGTCGGCCGCAAGACCGCGAACATCGTGCTCTACCACGCGTTCGGCCGGAACAAGGGTGTCGCGGTCGACACCCATGTCCTCCGCCTCGCGCAGCGGATCGGGCTCTCGGATCATGTGGATCCAGCGAGAGTCGAGCGCGATCTCATGGCCTGCCTTCCGCCCGAGCGGTGGGGGCCGATCACGGATCTCATGATCGCACACGGTCGGGCGATCTGCGTCGCTCGGCGCCCGCATTGTGAAATCTGCCCGATCCGTCAGCACTGCCGGTATTACCGCGAAGTCCGTCAGGCCGCCTCCGACTGAGACGGGACCGTACGGCCGGGTTCTGACCGGGGCAGAGCTCCCTTTCCCGACCGGGTCCCATCAGGATACGATCCTTGATGTGCTCTCCTGACAGAGTACCCAGTGGATGCCGATCCCGCCCGTCGAACTGGTCGCCCTGATCATCGGTATCGCCCTGGTCTTCGACTTCACGAACGGGTTCCATGACTCGGCCAACTCGATCTCGACGGTGGTCTCCACCAAGGTCCTCTCTCCGCGGTCGGCCGTCGCATTCGCTGCGTTCTTTAACTTCATCGCTGCCTTCGGCTTCGGGGTCGCGGTCGCGAGCACGGTCAGCAAGATCATCAGCCTGGACCACGTCGCCGCCGAGATCGTACCGTACATCGTGCTCGCGTCCCTCATCGGCGCGATCAGCTGGAACCTGATCACCTGGTTCATTGGTCTGCCGACCTCCTCGTCCCACGCCCTGATCGGCGGGCTGACCGGAGCAGGAATCGCCGCCGCCGGCGTTGCCGCGGTGAAGCTCTCGACTGTCGTTGTGGTGGCCGAGTTCATGGTGATCTCCCCGATCATCGGGCTGATCGTAGGCTTCCTCTTCATGGTCGTTGTCCTCTACGTCACCCGGAATCTCCACCGCGAGCAGGCGGACCACCATTTCCGGCGACTGCAGCTCGTCTCGGCGGGGGCGTACAGCTTCAGCCACGGCACGAACGACGCCCAGAAGACGATGGGGATCATCACCCCCCTGCTTTTCAGCATTGGCTATTACGGAGCGGAGGTCGACCCCAACAACCTGCCCATCCCCATCTGGGTGATCCTCGCCGCGTACAGCGCGATTGCGCTCGGTACCTTCCTGGGAGGCTGGCGGATCGTAAAGACACTCGGCTACAAGATCACCAAGCTTCGCCCCGTCCACGGGTTCGCAGCCGAGACCGTGAGCGCGGGGACGATCCTCGGGATGTCGTTCCTGGGAATCCCGGTCAGCACTACCCATATCATCAGTTCGGCCATCATGGGGGTGGGCTCGACCAAGGGGCCGGGCGCGGTGCGCTGGGGGATCGCGCGAAATATCGTCGGAGCCTGGATTCTGACGATCCCGGCCAGCGCGGCGATCGGTTTCGCCGCGTTCTGGGCGATACACTTCTTCATCTGACGTACGAGTGGGCCCGGCCGGTGCGGACGGAAAAGGGGTTTGCGGGACGGGCGTTTCAGTTCAGGAATGCCGGATCACGATATCGGAGATGATGTTCGCGACCGTCTCGCACCGGTCCGTCGCGCGCTCAAGCTCCTCGTACACGTCCTTGAGCTTGATGATCCGGACAGCGTCGTTCGTCTTGAAGAGGTCGGAGAGAGCATGGCCGAGCACGTCGTCGGCGAGGTTCTCGAGCCGGTTGACCTCGATCACCCGCGCATCGATGTCCTTGCCGTTCGAGAGCTTCCGGAGACTGCGAATCGCACCCTGGAGCTCGACGACCGAGAGCTGGATCAGCTTGGCCATCTGCCGCATCACATCGTCGGACTCAGCGACGCCGTAGACGCGCATCATCTGGACGGAGCCCTCGATACAGTCGAGAACGTCGTCGAGGACCGAGGCGAGGCGGGAGATCTCCTCGGGCTCGAGCGGCGTGATGAACGTCCGGTTCAGCTGGTAGTAGATCCGGTGCGTGACCGTATCGCCGGCGTGCTCGAGATCCTTCATCTGCGGGCAGCACCCGACGGGGTTCGCCCCCGACTCGGTGAACTGCACGAGCAGGTCGGCGGCCGAGACCAGGATCTCGGCCATCTCTTCAAACAGGTCGAAGAAGACCTGGTCCTGCGGAATCAACACCTCTCTCAGGCCCACGGTGGATCACACGGTATTGATCGTCTCCGCAGGTAAAGGAGTCGGTTTCGGCGAGGGATGCACCAGCGGGGACGGCCAGGACCGTACGGCGCGCCACGGAAAAGAACTGCGAGAAACGAGTGGACCGAGCGGGAATTGAACCCGCGGCCTCTACCATGCCAAGGTAGCGATCTACCCCTGATCTATCGGCCCGTTGCCTTACCTAATTGACCGCCCGAGCACTTAAGAATTGCCGAACAGACCATCGAAATCATGATGCCCGCCCCCGCTCCACAAGCTGGCGGAGTCGGAGATGGTCAGGGTCGGCGTCCATGTCTCGATCGCGGGATCGATAGCAAAGGCTGTTGAACGGGCGCAGGGGATCGGCTGCGACACGTTCCAGATCTTCTCGCGCAACCCGCGGGGCTGGACCGCGAAGCCGCTTGCCTCCGAAGACGCCGATGCGTTCCGCACCGCGCTCGCCGCCTCGGGAATCGCTCCCGTTGTCGATCACATGCCGTACCTACCGAACCTCGCGTCGTCGAAGGACGAGCCGTACGAACGCTCCGTACTCGCGCTCGAGGACGAGCTCGTGCGCGCGGCGGCTCTCGCCATCCCATTTGTCGTGACCCATCTCGGTCACCACCTCGGTGCCGGGGCAGAGACGGGAGAGGCGCGCGTGATCGCTGCGCTCGACCGGGTCATGAGCGCCGCCCCGTCTGGCGTGACGCTCCTTGTCGAGAACACGGCCGGCGAGAAGAACAGTGTCGGGTCCAGCTTCGCCTCGATCGCCCGCATTCTCGAGGGCTGCGCCTGTCCCGGGCGCCTCGGCGTCTGCCTCGATACGTGCCACGCGTTCGGCGCCGGGTACGACCTCCGGGACCGCAACGGCGTTGACGAGACCGTCGCCGCCTTCGACGAGACGATCGGCCTCTCGCGGCTCCGCGCGGTCCACTGCAACGACTCGAAGGGCGCGCTCGGCTCGGGGCTCGACCGGCACGAGCATGTCGGGCTCGGCGCGATCGGCGAAGAGGGGTTCCGCCTCCTCCTCCGCCGCCCCGAGTTCCGTGGGCTCCCATTCATCTGCGAGACCCCCGAGGATGGCCGGCGCGACGGCGCCGGAAACATCGCGAAGGTCCGCGAACTCGCTGCCTGATTCCGCGCGCGCTCTCGTTCCTTTTAATCGTTCTCATCGAAATCTGCCACGATTCACGAAAGATTTTACGTTAATCGACGAAAACCATCTGGTCAATAGATGAGGATGCCATGACGCGAAGAATGCTCAGCGAGTCCGAAGGCTACGACCTGCTCCGGGACTACGGCGTGCCCGTACCGAAATTCGAGCACGTGACCACTCCCGAAGCGGCGGCAGAGGCGGCCTGCCGAATCGGTTTCCCGGTCGTAATGAAGATCGTCTCGCCCCAGATCGTCCACAAGTCCGACGCGGGCGGCGTGGTCGTCGGTGTCGGCTCGCCCGAGCAGGCCGCGGCCGCGTTCACGAAGATCGTCGAATCGGCCTGTGCGTACGACCCCGGGGCCGAGATCGGGGGCGTGCTCGTGGAAGAGCAGGCTGCACCCGGCCTCGAGCTGATCATCGGCGGCAAGACGGACCCGGCCTTCGGGCGGGTGCTGACCTTCGGCATGGGTGGCACCCTCGTCGAGCTGATGAAGGACGTCACTCTCCGGATCCTCCCAATCGAAGAGTGCGACGTCCGGTGCATGGTTCGCGAGATCAACGGCTATCCCCTGATCGCCGGCTACCGCGGAATGAAGCCGCGGGACGAGGAGGGGCTCGTGCAGACGATCCTCGCCGTGATCCGGTTCTTCGAGGAGGCGCCGGGGGTGGTCGAGTTCGACATCAACCCCCTCCGCCTGTACGAGCAGGGTGGCTGCGCGGTCGACGCCCGCGTGATCGTCGACGATTGCCCCGAAGAGGTCGTAGCAAAGGAGCGGGTCGAGCTCCCGCTCGAGTACTTCAACCCCCGCTCGGTCGCGGTGATCGGCGCCTCGTCCGACCCGCGGAAGATGGGGTACGCGGTCATGCACAACCTGCTCCAGTTTCCAGGGCAGCTCTACCCCGTCAACAACAAACGGGGCGAAGTCCAGGGCCTGAAGGCCTATGAGTCAGTCAAGGAGATCCCGGCGCCCGTGGACATGGCCGTGGTCACGGTCCCGGCGAACTTCGTGCCGAAGGTCATCGAGGAGTGCGGCCAGAAGGGAGTCCCGATCGTCGTGATCATTACGGCCGGCTTCAAGGAGATGGGCGAACACGGCAAGGCCCTCGAAGAGCGGATCATGGCCATCGCGAAGGGTTACGGAACCCGGATCATCGGCCCGAACTGCCTCGGCCTGATCGTGCCGCCGCGCGGACTCGACACTACCTACGTCCACGAGTCCCCGCGGCCGGGCAGCATCGCGTTCATCTCGCAGTCGGGCGCGATCATCAACACGGTCGTCGACTGGTCGCTCGCGGAGGATATCGGCTTCTCCGCAGTCGTCTCGGTCGGCAACCAGGCAGACCTGGACATCCTCGACTACCTGAACTGGGTCAAGCGCGACCCCAAGACCAAGGGCGTCATCCTCTACATCGAGGAGATCAAGAACGGCAAGGCCTTCATGAAGGTCGTCGAGGAGGTCGCGCGCGAGAAGCCCGTGGTCGCGATCAAGTCGGGCTCGTCCCTGAAGGGACAGGCCGCGGCCTCGTCGCACACGGGCTCGCTCTCGGGGAGTTACGACGTCTACATGGAGGCGTTCAGGCGCTCGGGCGTCATCCCCGTCCACACGCTGACCGGCACATTCCAGGTCGCCGAGATGTGTGCGTCGCCCAAGGGCTATCCGCAGGGGAAGCGCGCGATCGTGATCACGAACGCGGGCGGTTTCGCCGTGCT
The DNA here is from genome assembly GCA_039679395.1 of Methanospirillum sp. Taxonomy (GTDB): domain Archaea; phylum Halobacteriota; class Methanomicrobia; order Methanomicrobiales; family Methanospirillaceae; genus UBA288. Next base: position 7,230 of record JBDKUZ010000009.1, read on the forward strand.
CTCGAGCGACTACGCCGAGCGCTACGGGGTCGAGCTCGTGGACCTGCCGCCCGAGCTGATCGAGGAGATGAACGAGTTCCTGCCCGAGTTCTGGAACAAGAACAACCCGGTCGACCTTCTCGGCGACGCCACCGACAAGCGCTTCCAGAAGACGTTCGAGATACTCGCAAAGCACGACGACCTCTGGGACATTGCGTTCGTCGTCGGGTTCCCGAACCTCGTGCTCACCTCCGAGAATCTCGCGAACGAGATCGTCCGGTTCTCGGGACTGACTAACAAGATGATCGTCGGGACACTTCTTGGCGGCGACTCGATGCGGCGCGGGCGCAAGATCCTGCGCGAACACCAGATCCCGTCCTTCGAGGAGCTCGACTTCACGTTCCGCGTGATGGGACGGATCATCTGGCAGCGGTTCCGGTAACCACCTCTTTTTCGATCGGCGCCGGACACTTTCCGATAGTCACGCTTTTAGTCGATACCGAACACGACGCGGACACGGAAATCGGGACCGGCCCGGTCGCGGTCGAATATTAATTGCGTGCGGACTCTGCCGTTCGGCTAAGATGGAGACGAATCCCCCGGCAAGGTCCACCGCGATCACGAAGGCGGGCCGGGACGGAACCCGGCACGGTCTCGTGATTTCATACTTTACCGTCCCTCCGTACCCGACCCCGTCGCCGGGTCCAGTGCCTGTCCGAAAGGAGGATGAGCACATACACGCCGGCGGCGAAGACCGCCCCGGGGACGAAGATCCCGAGCAGAGACGACAGCTCGTAGAACCAGATGGTCGGCGTCCAGGCGAGGGGAAGATTCAGGAGCAGGCCTTCCGTCACCCCGAAGAAGAGGTGACTCGTCACGAGCATCAGCGGGAGCGCACCGAGTCCGCAGAGGAAGACCGCCGTCCTTTCGCTGATGATCTTCAGATTTCCGGCGAAGAGCGGCAACGGCGTCATGACCGCCATCGCCGCAACCATGTACGGGATGTGGCCCGGCAGCGCGAAATGGACGGTGTTCAGCAGAACCGCGAGCACCGGCGGGACGAACGCGCGGACGGATGGGACTGTCGCTACCTCGACGAGGATATAGAGCCCGGTCGTGAAGACCGCGAAGACGAGCGCCATCACGAGAATGACGGCGAAATACTCGATCTGAAGCACGGGTTGATAGAAGAGCGGAGAGAGGGGCAGGCTCGTGGGTCCGGCGGGATCGATCGCATATCTTCCGCTCGTCACGGGGTCGGCGATGCTAGACAGCATCAACAATTTGAGAGGATAGTCTTCCCGGACGAGGTCGGATCGCCCGGCCACACCGTAATAGACGATGAAATAGCCCCCGTGACCGGACGTAGAAACGAGGTACCCCGATGTCTCGTTGCCGATGTATTTCGTCGCGGTGCACCGTCCGCCTCGCTGTTGCGCGAGTCCTGCGTTGTCCGTGCCGGCCAGCTCCACGGTCGTATCAATTGTCACCGGAGTGAAAGTCCCGTTCTGCGCAAAGAACCGTGAAAGGGTTTCCCGTTTCTCGACGTACACGCTCCATTCATCGAAGTACCAGATCTCGACGAAGTACGTCTCGCCGGTTCGTTGATACAATAAGGTTTCCTGGTGTTCGTACTGCGCCAGGTCCGGAAAGATGGTGCCGTTCCTCGTATAGATCTGAGGAATATCTTTCCTCCCTAGATACGAAGTATCGTAGGTTTTAACCGTCGTGAACTGGTCGGGGCTCGTCGCGTTCAGGTTGGAGAAGGACGGCGAGAAAAGGGTGGCACGCTGCTCCGACGGAATCGGCGCGGCGATAGCCGAACCGATAAGGAAGGAGAGGAGGAGAGCGAGGACGGCGAGACGGACGCCACGCCGAATTCTATCACGTTGCTGCCGTGATACCACCGGTCCCTCCCCTCTCTGTTTCATATATCGTTCAATCGAATGGCGCCGGTCACCGATCTCCCCCTCCTTCGGGCAGGTGGTTCTGCCGGCGTCTCCGGGCCCGATCCCAGAGCGGGATCGCTGAGAAGAACACGGTGGCGAGGATCAAACTCTCGAGATAGATAACGCCGGAGCGAAGGACGATCGATCGCAGCACGATGGATAAGAGCGGCTCACCATGTGGAGAGACCGGACCGGGGGAAGTGACCCAAGTCAGGAGAATGAATGACACATTGCCGATGATTACACAGAAGAACGTGAAGGCCCCGCAGATAAATACAGCCCACTTCCGTCGCACGGTCGCCAGGCGCCCTTCGAAGAGAGGCCAGAACGTCAGTACCCCCATCGGGATGAGGATTGCAGTGGCGACAAGATCAGTCAAGCCGAGCGCGATCTCTGTGACGAAGAGAGCCCTGACGGCGAGTACCTCGAGCAGGCACCCAGCGACGATTGGCGGCAGGAGCACGCGGGTTCGCGAAGATATTCGTTCGTTCATCCACAGGGCCATCATGGCGGTGATGTACGAGAGGGCGATCACCGGGAGAAAGGTGAAACCGATGATTTCAAAGAGAATCCAAAAGAATCCCGCGTAAGAACGGATCCATGATGCGGGGTTGAACGAATCATTCGCAACGGCCATTGGTGTCGTCGGATCGATTTCGTACCCTTTATGTATGGCAAATAGAACCAGACACCTCATGAGGAGAAGGTGGAGGCGATGCATCGTCTCTTCGCCTGGATCGGCCGAATCCATGATCCCGCAATACACGATGTAGTAGTTCTCACCCGAAAGGTAGCTCGTCGCGAAGGTAACACTCTCTCCCGATGTCCCGTCACCTCTGTACCGGGTCGCGTTGATCGCCTGCCATTGTTCGGACCGGAAGATGTTCACGATGTCCGATCCGGTGGCCGCAGCGTGCTCCGGGGAGAGGTTGAGGACGACCGGCGTAACCGTGCCGTGCTGCTGAAAATACTGATACAGCTCGTTCTTCCCCGTGACGAACCCGGCCCAGGTGTCGAAGTACCAGACGGCGACGAGATATTGTTCGCCGGTCTTCGGGGATGTGATGTTGGAGTAATAGAAATTTTCCGAGATATTCGGCAGGAATGGTGGCCGTATGATCAAACCTTGATCACCGGAACTGTGCGAATCGACGACGGTAAAGAGGTCGGGGTTCGATACATTGAGCCCGGCGAGTTGTGGAGCTGCCCACTCAGCCCGTTGATTCGATGGAGGCGGAGTCGCGTTCGTAACAGCGACGATTACAAAAGAGAGGAGGAGAGCGAGGACGGCGAGACGGACGCCACGCCGAATCCTGTCGGACGACAGATGCATCGATCCTTCTCTCGCCCATCTCTCGGTCATGTTTCGCTCGGCCGAACGGCACCGGTCATCACCCTGCTCCGGACTTGAGCATCATGGTACACGTCAACCCTGTCGGATCCGTGATTATGACGGGGATTAGTGTTGATGTATCGGAGATCGATCCCGGATCAATAGTCGAGAGTATATATCCGATGGGGACATTGATGCCTTTGCCGACAGAGAAGTTGGTGTATCGTAAATTAAACTTATCCAGAAGAAAAAGTTAATTTATATAATTTAACACTCGAGATGCAATGGCGTTGCTACCTCTCTCGCTCTGAATGAGAGACACAAACGACCCTTTCAACCGATAAGACGTCGTTTCGCTCGTGTACTGGCAGCACCGGGCTTTCCGACTCGGTTTCCGTCCCGTAAATGATCCCTTTGCAGAGTAATATGCGCTCGGCAATCTCCCCGACAATTCCCGGGAAGCGACCGTATCGCGCAACGCCAAACATCGAGGCGTCCGGAAAAAGCGGGTCTGTTCCTTTCCCGGGATGCCTTCGAGAGGCGGTCTCAGTCCGTGTCGAGCGGGGAGAAAGCCTCCTTCCCCACCTTGCCCAGGCGGTCGCGGAGCCGTTCGTCGCTCATGCAGACCGTGCACTGATAGTCATCGGGCAGGTCCTCGAACTTCGTCCCCTTTGGGATTCCGTGCTGGGGCTCGCCACGCTTCTCGTCGTAGACATAACCGCAGTACCGGCAGACGTACTTGGTCGGGATCCACTCCTCGAAGGCCCAGGTCCCGATCTTTCCTTTGCCCTGGACTCCGCAAACGGCACAGACGTAGTCCTCGGGCAGATCCTCGAACTCGGTACCGCGCGGGATGTTCTGGCGAGGCTCGCCGCGGAGCGGCGAGTAGATGTACCCGCAGACTTTGCACTTGTAACGGCGGACGGTCATAATCGCTCTCCTGACGGCGAATAGTAACCGCCCCACATATTATACCTGTCGAAGCTGCACCGGACCCCCGACCCTGTGGCCGGGTCGGGCGAGATTGCCGAGTTCAGGCCGGATGGTTTCGTTTCCCCAGCAGGAATTCCAGCCAACGATCGTCATGTCCCGCCCACCCGGAGATCTTTCGACGCTCCATGACGGGGCCCGCTATCAGGATCCCGGGGTCACGTCCTCTGGCCGTCCTATCGAATCTGAAAAGGTGATAGTATCATCTTACTACTCATCGCGAGGTCAACGGCCCTCATCCTCCGCAGAATTTTGGCCGTTCGGCTCCTCCGGATCGGTCCTCAGGGTCAGGTCCCGGACCAGGGCCGCCAGGTAGAAGAAGACGGCGAGAGCCAGGCTCTGGAGATAGAGGACGACAGCGCGGAACGCGATGGACGAGGATGGCGGGTCGAGCGCGCCGACAATGCGCATGAGATCAGTGAGGTTCGGGTGTAACGATATCAATGGCAGGGTAAAGAGCAGCACGACGAAGAACGTCCCGGTACCGCAGAGGAACACGGCGGACCTGGATCTCATGACCTCGAACCGCCCTGCGAACAGGGGCCAGGGGGTCAGGACCCCCATCGCAACGACCCCTGCGAGAAGGACTCCGCCGATCAGTCCGGCAGGCGTCCCATGGACGAGCGGGGCGATGACGGCGAGCACCCCGATCAGGCAAATGGCGACGAGCGGCGGCAGGAGTAAACGAATCGACGGAGCCGCGCGTACGTTTATTTTCTGAAATGCCGTGGCGGTGAGGAATCCGAGAACCAGAGCGGGGACGAGATCGACGATCGCGATCGTGAGGAGGCTGTAACACAGGATCAGGAGCCAGGAGATCGCGGTCCAGGGAATGGGCGAAGAAGGCGGGACGGTCATCGGCGTCGCCGGGTCGAATTCCAACCAGTGATACGCGACGAATTGGGAAAAACTTGTCATGGCGAGGAGGTGGAGACGACGTATCGTCTCCTCGCTCAGTCCCGTTGGACCCACGACCCCGTAGTACGCGATGTAGTAGTTCTCGCCCGGAAAGTAGTTCGTCGCGAACGTGAGGGCGTCTCCCGACGTCTCCTCGCTCTCGTATCGGGTCGCGTTGATCGCCTGCCACTGCTCCGATCGGGAGAGGTTCACGAGGGCCGATTTGCTGGACGCGGCGAGTTCCGGGGAGAGGTTGAGGACGATCGGCGTGGCCGTGCCGTGCTGATGAAAAAACTGATACAGCTCGTCCTTCCCCGCGGTAAACCTGGCCCAGGTGTCGAAGTACCAGATGGCGACGAGATACTGTTCGCCGGTGTCCGGGGACGTGAAGTTGGAGTAATAGAAGTTCTCCGAGACGTCCGGCAGGAACGGTGGTCGTATTACTTCCACGCTCTGTTCGGTCTGGTCCGTGGAATTGTGCGGATCGAACGTGACGGAGACGACGGAACTGTGCGAATCCGTAGCGACGAAGAGTCCGGCGTCCGATGCGTTGAGACAGTCGAAGGATGGGGCGGCCCACTGAGCCCGATACGAGGGAGGAGGGGGGCTCGCACTCGCGGCGGTGACGAGCATGGAGAGGAGAAGGACAAGGGCGGCGAGACGGATCCCGCCCCGGATTCGAGCGGACCGTCGACGCATCGCTATCGGTCCCTCTCGCCGACTTGCTCTGTTCATGTATTGCCTTGCCGAACAACGCCGGAAAACGACCCGTTCCCGGATCCCGGCATCACCTGCCACGTCTGTCCTGTTGGGTCCGCGACGGCGATCGATCGGCTTCCGACCATCGTCACCATAACCAGTCCGTACCGATCGATCCCAATGCTTTGAGATCATGTCTCCTCCTTCTCAAACGGCTCTCCCCGACCGTCGATACAGACAAGGACGGAATCGAAGAGCAGAAGGACCAGGTACCAACAGGCCGCGATCAGGACTCCTCGGAGATAGATAACAACCGACTGGATAACCGTGGGCATCACTGTGAAGAAGGACGAGGTGGTGAGAATTGAAGCGAGGGGAGCTGTCATCTCCGAGCCCATAAACGCCCAATGTCCGCTGTCGAACAACATCGTCAGATAAAACGACCCGGTGGCACAGAGGAAGACCACGGTGGTTGGCCTCATGACCTCAAGCGTCCCTGAATTGCAGGCCAGGGGGTCAACACCTCCATAGCGATGAGGGCAACCGGAAGTACGAAAAGAATGAGAATTCCGAGAAACAAATTTCGTGTCTGGCTGAACGCTGGAACGATGAAAGCCTGGATGCCGATCAGGAGGGCGGTGATCATCGGCGGCAGGAGAATTCGAATCCGGGGAGAAGGCGCATACTGGATCAGGAGGTGGAGTCCGAGGGTGGAGAGGGCGCCAATAAAGAGCAGAGGGAGGGTAACGATCAGAGTGGTCAGGTAAAAACGGACGGGTTCCGGGAAAACCGGAGCCGTATGCCCCATGGTCGCGATCGAATTGATCGGGGCATGAATCATGCCGGAGATGAGCAATTCGTACAAATCCGGCTCCTCCGTTTTCCGTATTAATTGTGTCTAATTGTCCGATTGCCAGTCGCTGGTTGTTGCGTGCTACCGGGAATCGATCTCATCTCGGAGAGTGTATGTACGGTCCGTGCCCGCCCTGTCGAATCCGGGATGGCGACAGTACTGTCACCCGGTCGCGGTGCCATCAACGCTCTTCACCCTCCATAGTCACGCGGCTCTGTCGACGTCTCCGGATCAGGCTCCAGAGCAGGATCGCCGAATAGAATGCCGTGGCGAGGATCACGCTTTCGAGATAAACGATCGCGGAACGCACCGGGGGGGACGAAGACGATCGGGCGAGAGAGAGCATCAGCGCAGCAGGATCCGGAGGGAAGAGAGTCCATGGTACGATGCCGAGCAGCACGACGAAGAATGTCACTATTCCGCAGACGAACACCGCCGTCCGTGGTTTTACGACCTTGACTCTCTCCCGGAAGAGCGGCCATGGCGTCAGCACCGCCATCGAGATTAGCGCCACGAACGCGGCGCCTGCAATCCATACGCCCGCGGTTCGACCGGAGATCGGATCGAGCAGAACCGAGGCCACGATCAGGCACGCGGCGACGAGCGGTGGCAGGAATGCCCGGATGCGCGGCGTCAGACGTGCTCCCATCCAGAAGGCGATCGTTGCGGTGATGAGTGCAAGCACGATGGCCGGAATTAAGACGACGCCGACGATCAAGAAGGCGATCAAACCCAGGAACGCGAGCTGATCGAGCCATGCCATGGGGATGAGCGGAGGTGGCGGGAGGGTCATCGGCGTCGCCGGATCGAACTCATACCGACCGAGCGAAACAAATCGGAGACTCGTCATGGCGAGAAGGCGGAGGCGATGCATGGTCTCCTCACTCAGTCCGGCCGGACCCACGACCCCGTAGTACGCGATGCAATAATTCTCGCCGGGAAAGAAGTTCGTGGCAAAGGTGATGACGTATCCCGATGTCGCGTCACCCTCGTAACGGGTCGCGTTGATCGCCTGCAACTGTCTCGACCGGGAGAGGTTCACGAAGTCCGCACTGCTCGACCCGGCGAGTTCCGGGGAGAGGTTGAGAACGACCGGCGTAACCGTGCCGTGCTGCTGAAAATACTGATACAGCTCGTCCTTACCCGCGACGAACCCGGCCCAGGTATCGAAGTACCAGATGGCGACGAGATATTGTTCGCCAGTATCCGGGGACGTGAAGTTGGAGTAATAGAAGTTATCCGAGACGTTCGGCAGGAATGGCGGTCGTACGATCACGCCCCGATCGATGGAACTGTGCGAATCTGTGGCGATGAAGATCCCGGCGTCCGATGTGTTAAGATAGTAGAGTTGTGGGGCTGCCCACCAGGCCCGTTGATTCGGCGGAGGCGGGCTCGCGCTTGCGACAGCGAAGAGTACGGACGAGAGAAGAATGGCGAGGATGGCGAAACGGATTCCGCGCTGAATCCTGTCACATGATAGCCGCGATACCATCGATCTCACCCCCATTCTGTTCCTGTGTCGTTCAATCGAATGGCGCCGGTCACCGTTCTCCCCCTCCCTCGGCCAAGTGTTCATGCCGTCGTCTCCTGGCCCGATCCCAGAGCAGGATCGCTGAATAGAATGCCGTGGCGAGGATCAGACTCTCGAGATAGATGACGCCGGAGCGAAGGACGATCGATCGCGGCACGATGAACCAGAGTGGCTCATAATTCGGATAGATCGGACCGGTGAAAATTGCCCAACCCAGGAGAATAAAAAACACAGTGCAGGTGATTATACCGAAGAACGTGAAGGCTCCGCAGAAGAATACCGCCGACTTCGGCCGTACGGCCGTCAGGCGTCTTTCGAAGAGAGGCCAGGGCGTCAGTACCCCCATCGGGACGATGATTGCGGCGACGACAAAGTCGGTCCAACCGATGGCGATCTCTGTGATGAAGAGAGCCCTTACGGCGATTATCCCGAGCAAGCACCCGGCGACGATTGGCGGTAGGAGCGCACGGGTTCGCGGAGGCACGCGGTCCTTCATCCACAGCGCCATCATGGCGGTGACGTACGAGAGGACGATCACCGGAATGAAGGCGAAGGCGATGAATACAGAGAGAATCGATAAGAATCCCGAGATAAAATGGGCCCAGAATGCGGGGTTGAACTGGACGTCAGGAACGGCCATCGGATTCGTCGGGTCGAACTCGTATCCACCCCGTATCAGTACGGGTAGGATCGTCATGGCGAGAAGGCGAAGGCGATGCGCTGTACCCTCACTCAGTTCGGCCGGACCCACGACCCCGTAGTACGCGATGTAGTAGTTCTCGCCCGGAAAGTAGTTCGTCGCGAAAGTGATGGCGTATCCCGATGTCTCCTCGCTCTCGTATCGAGTCGCGTTGATCGCCTGCCACTGTTTCGATCGGGAGAACTCTGCAATGGCCGGACTATTGGATGTGGCAATTTCCGGGGAGAGGTTGAGGACGATCGGCGTGACCGTGCCGTGCTGATCAAAATAGTGATGCAATTCGTCCTTCCCCTCGGTGAACCCGGTCAAGGTGTCGAAGTACCAGATGGCAACGAGATACCGTTCGCCGATACGAGGGGCTGAGAGATTGCAGTAATAGAAGGCATCCGAGATGTCCGGCAGAAACGGCGGCCGTTTCGAGAGCCCCTGCTCGGAACTGGACGAGTCGATCGCGACGAAGAGGTCGGCATCCGACGCATTGAGGCAATCGAAGGACGGGGCGGCCCACTGAGCTCGATACGAAGGAGGAGGTTGGTCCGCGCTCGCAGCAGCGACGAGCACGGAAGAGAGAAGGAGGGCGAGGACGGCGAGACGGATGCCACGCCGAAACCTGTCGGACGACAGGTGCATCGATCCTTCTCTCGCCCATCTCTCGGTCATGTTTCGCTCGGCCGAACGGCACCGGTCACCGACCCGTTCCTTGATCCGAACGTAACGTTCCGCGTCCACCCTGTCGAATCTGTGATGGTGACGGTGCCGTCCTTCCCGGTGGTGACGAGGCCGCTTCGGGTCGTTTCTTTTCCGTCCGTGATGGTGAACGATGAGATGGATGGAGAACCGCTCGATGCGGGGCCTGAGGAGGATCTATCTTCTTACATTATTTAATTCAGTAGGTTAACTTAAACAATTATTTTCAGTTGCTTTTTATTTCACATCCGTGCAAAACGGGTTTAACTGATGCGATACTCTTCTCTGTCTTTCGGGTGAATCTCCTACTGTCCTTTTCCCCGACAGGAAGATGTGAACGGGACTGAAAACGAAACCTCGTATCGAATGTCGGCGTGCGCGCTCCCGATCGATTCGGTAAGAAAGAGGAAGCGGCGGAAAGACTATCTCCTGGCATCCGTACCGGTTGAGGAAGACGCCATGGACCTCTCCCAGCCTCCGTTCCTCCCGATGAGCCGGCGCGAGCTCGACCGTCTCGGGCTCGACGAGATCGACGTGCTCCTCGTCTCGGGAGACGCCTACGTGGACCACCCGTCGTTCGGCACGGCCGTAATCGGGCGGGTGCTCTGGGACGCCGGGTACACGGTCGGCGTCTGCGCGCAGCCCGGCCCGGAACGGGACGACCTCCTCGCCCTGGGACGTCCGCGCCTCTTCGTCTCGGTCTCGTCAGGGGCGGTCGACTCGATGGTGAACCGGTACACCCCGAACCGCCGGCGGCGGGCCGAGGACGCGTACTCCCCCGGCGGCGTTCCGCGCCGGCCCGACCGTGCCGTGCTCGTCTACGCCGACCGCGTCCACGCGGCCTTTCCCGGCGTCCCGGTCGTCCTCGGCGGGATCGAGGCCTCGCTCCGGCGCTTCGCCCACTACGACTACTGGTCCGACTCGGTCCGGGCCTCGGTCCTCGCGGACGCGCCGGCCGACCTCCTCGTCTACGGCCCGGGCGAGCGGCAGGTCGTCGTGATCGCGGAGCGGCTGGACGCGGGCGAGGACGTCCGCGCACTGCGCGACATTCGCGGGACCATCTGGAAGTGCGCGCCGAAGGAGTGGCGGGCCAGGGACCGCGAAGGGTTCGTCGAGCTCCCGTCCTTCGCAGAGGTCTCGGCGGATCCCGCCGCATTTGCACGGGCCTTCGCCCTCTTCGCGGCCGAGCAGGACCCCTGCACGGCAATGCCCGTGGCGCAGCCGCACCCCAAGACCGTGGTGATCCAGAACGCGCCCCCGCTGCCGATGCAGCCCCACGAGCTCGACCGGGTCTACGAGCTCCCCTACGCCCGGCGACAGCACCCGTCGTATAAAGATCCCGTGCCGGCGCTCGAGCCGGTACGGTTCTCGATTACCACCCACCGGGGCTGCTTCGGCGATTGCTCGTTCTGCGCCATCGCCAGCCATCAGGGCCGGATCGTCCAGTCCCGGACGACCGGGTCGATCGTGCGCGAGGCCGAACGAATGGCGAGGATGCCGGAGTTCAGGGGCGTGATCCAGGACGTTGGCGGACCGAGCGCGAACATGTACGGACTCTCGTGCCCGCGCTGGACAACCGTGGGCGCCTGTCCCGATCGGCGGTGCGGCCCGGACTGCCCGAACCTCGAGACGAGCGCCGAGGCGCAGCTCGATCTCCTCGCCCGGCTCCGGGATACACCGGGCGTGAAACGCGTCTTCATCGGCTCCGGGATCCGTCACGACCTCGCCCTCGCGGCGGAGCCGGAGTACCTCGACGAGGTCTGTCGCCACCACGTCTCCGGCCACCTCAAGGTCGCGCCCGAGCACACGGTCGACGCGGTCTGCGCACGCATGCACAAGCCCGGGCGGGCCGTCTTCGAGTCGTTCAGGTCGCGGTTCGAGGCGCTCCAGCGTGGAAAAGAGAAGCGGCAGTACCTGGTCCCGTACCTGATGTCGGGCCATCCGGGATGCACGGTCGCGGACATGATCGAGCTCGCCGAGTACATCCGCGACGAGGGTCTCTACACCGAGCAGGTCCAGGACTTCACCCCGACCCCGATGACCCTCGCGACAGCCATGTACGCGACTGGACTGGACCCGTACACTGGCGAGGCCGTCCATGTCCCGAAGGGGCGCGAGAAGCAGATCCAGCGCGCCCTGCTCCACTACCGGGACGAACGCAACCGGGAGCTCGTGGAGGAGGGACTCCGCATGGCCGGTCGGGCCGACCTGATCGGGCCGGCGCGGACCTGCCTGATCCCCTTTACCGGTCCGTGATCGGGATCTCGTGCATCACGAGATCGTCGGGGACCAGCACCTCGCCCGAGAAGCGGGACGCGGCGTCCCTGAGGTGGTCCGCGGTCGAGGTGTAGCGGGAGGAGAGGTGGACCAGCGCGAGGCGCTTGGCCCCCACCCTCTCAGCGGCTCCGCCGGCCTCGCCAGCCGTGGCGTGGTGGACCTCGGACGCCCGGGCGGCGTCGGCATCGGCGTAGGTCGCATCGTGGATCAGGAGGTCGAGCCCCTGCGGGAGACCGACACGGACAAGATCGACCGGGCGGGTGTCCCCCGTGTACGCGATCGAGCGGCCGGGTCGGCCGGGGCCGAGCACCTGCTCGGGCCGTATCTCGACGGGCGCGCCCTCGACCGTTACCGTGACGGCCTCTCCGCGCTGGAGCCGCCCGAAGAGCGGGCCGGGCTTGACGCCGAGCGCGATCGCGCCCTCGCGGTCGAACCGGCCGGGGCGGTCGTCCTCGACAAGCGCATACCCGAGCGAGTGCATCCCATGGCGGGTGCCGAAGGCGCGGACTGAGTAACCGTCGAACCGCACCTCGTCCCCCGCCCTGAGCGTCTGCCCCTTCATGGGGAAGCGCTGGGTCGCGGTCGAGAGGTGCTCGATGACGTGGACGATCTCGTCGAGACCTGGTGGGCCGTAGAGAGCGAGGGGTTCGGTGCGGCCGTTGAACGCGAGGGTCTGGACGAGCCCGAGCAGACCGAGATAGTGGTCCGCGTGCCAGTGCGTGACGAAGATCGCGTCGACCGTGAAGCCGGTCTGGGCCCGCATCATCTGCTGCTGCGCCCCCTCCCCGCAATCGAAAAGGAGGGTGTCCGAGCCCCTGCGGACGAGGAAGCAGGCCGGGTTCCGGAGCACGGTCGGGAGCGCGCCGGCCGTCCCCAGGAAATAGACCTGGAGAGTCTCGCCGGCTATCGGAACCACCCCCTGATGTGATTCAGCGACTGTCGCCCTTCATCGACGTTTCTCCCTTCGACCACCGCGATGCCATCGTAGGATGTCGCGACCGCAGCACCGACCCGGTCCCAATCGACAGTGCCCGCGCCGATGGGCAGGTGTTCGTCGGACATCCCGTTGTTGTCGTGGAGGTGGAGGTGGTCCGCGGAGCCGAGGACAGCGAGGAAGTCCGGGACGACCCCGACCGTATTCGCGTGCCCGAGGTCGAAGCAGGCCCCGACTCCCTCGATCCCTTCGATCATACCGAGGAGCTCGCCGGGGTCGCGGCAGAGGAACTCGCGGATCGCAATCATATTCTCGAGGCAGGCGAGGACGCCGTGGTCGACGGCGCACCGCCCGATCTCGTGCAGGGCCTCCTTCTGCACTCCCCAGGCGCGGACAGGCTCGAGCCGCCCGAGGGGCGAAAGGTACCCGGGGTGCATCGTCACGCGGTCGGTCCACTCCGACGCTTGCTCGATGCAGGTCGTGATCTGCCGGACGGACTCGCGAAGGATCGGAAAGTTGAGCGAGCCGAGGTTCAGGTCGGCGTACGGCGCGTGGACCGAGACCGCGAGCCCCGTGGTCTCGATCAGCTCGCGGACCCGGGCCAGCCCCCGTGGATCGTCGAGCCGATAGTCGCCCTCGGCCACGACCTCCCACCCGTCGAACCCGGCGTCCGCGATCCCGTAGACCCACTCGGGCGGCGCCGTCACCTTCGACGAGGACGAGAAGAAGACCCGGAGGCTCATGCGACCTCCGCGAGGGAGACGAGCATGGCCCGGACCTCGGCGCAGTAGGCTCCGAGGCTGCCCTCGTTCTCGACGGTCAGCTCGGCCGAGTCCAGGGCCGCGCCGAGGCCCCAGCCGAGCTCCCGCTCGTCCCGCCGCTGGAGGGCTTCTACGGCCGTGAGATCGTCGGACCGTCCCCGCTGCCGGAGCCGCCGCCACCGGGTATCGAACGAAGAGTTGACACCGACGAGCGTGAATCCGGAAAACGCCCGGCGGAACTCGTCGACCTCGGCGTCCGAGCGGATCCCGTCGATCAATACGACCGGCGCTCCGAGCTCGCGGATCGCCGGGAGCATCAGGCGGGCGATGGCGCCCCGACCATGCAGTGCGCGGAGCTCCCCCGAGATCTCCCCCAGTACCGTGTCGTCGGCCGCGAGGCCGCGCTCGGCGGCGACCCGGCGTATCACGTCGCCCATCACGAGCACGGGGATACCGAGCTCCGCCGCGCACCTCGAGAACTCACTCTTGCCGCTTCCCGGCAGCCCAACGACCCCGATCAGTCTCATACTCCTGCTCCCCGTTCTCCCTCGTCCTGACCCTGCACGACCGCCCGAGCCGTTCTGCCAGCGCTGCCAGCTCGCCGAACGAGAGCGGCGCGACAGACCCCGTGACTCCCTGCTGGAGGACAAGGGGAGTGTCGCCCGCCTCGCGCGCGATCGCCCCGACCTCGTCCTCGTACCCCCTGAAGAGAGTCGCAACCACTTCGAACTCCGGAAGGCTCCCGTCGGCGTATGCCGCACCGCACAGCGCGAGCGATGCCTTCACCCGGTCCACGAGGTCGACCCCGAGGAGGTTTGGATAGCGCTCCCACCGGGCCTTGAGGTCGAGGGCCACGCGGTCAACGAGCCCTTCGTCGATGAGAGCGGCGAGGACGTTCGGGTAGGCCCCGTTCGTGTGCACCCCGATCTTGAGTCCGAGCCTCCGGCTCTCATGGGCAAGACGGACGAGCGCCTCGCCCTGCATGGTCGGCTCGCCACCCGTGAAGACCACGGCCGAGACCAGGAGGACGCTCCCGGCGACCATGTCCGCGACCTCGTCGATCTCGCGGAAGTCACGGCCTCCGAGGAGGGCCGCATTGTGGCAGTAGCTGCAGCGTGCCGGACACCCCCGGAGGAAGACCGTGCAGGCGGCCCGGCCGGGCCAGTCGACCGTGCTGACCGGGACGAATCCGCCGAAGTTGACCTGCAGGGGAATCACCGTGCACCATTCAATGCGCGAGGAGGTTTATTCAACCTATTCGTCAGGGAGCGCAAACCTGATGCGGCCCGCCGTCGGAGAGGATTGGCATGACCGCCGGCAATCTGCATGCGGGACTGCTCGATCCGCCGTTCTACATGGACGAGTTCGAGGAGGCGTTCCGCTTCGTTCTCGAGGACTACCGTCTGCCGGCCCGCCCCCTCGCGATCTTCATCCCGTGCGCGGTGAGAAAGCCGTACAGCACGAGCCCGAGCCACCGCCTCTTTCACGCTGTCCTCGACCGGGTCCTCGAGCCCGGGGAGTATCAGCTGCTGATCTTCGGTACCTGCGGCGTGGTGCCTGCCGAGCTTGAGCGGATGTACCCGTTCGCGCACTATCGGTACATGCTCGGCAACGTCCACGACGCGCGGGTCCGGCGTGATTTTCTCGAGATCGAGACCTACCGGCTCGCCGCCTTTCTCACGGCCACCCGCGACCTGTACGAGAAGCGGGCGGCCTACTGCATCGGGCTCTTCCGCGAGGCCATGGTCCGCGCCGTCGCGCGTTCGGGAGTGCCACTGGACCTGCTCCTGCCGAGCGATCCCGAGATCCGGCGCGTGTACGATCCCGACTGCCCGTTTCCCGAGGGCTCGCTCTCGCGTGCGGAGTACCTGGCCGAGCTCGAACACGGGCTTGCGGCGCTGGCCCGATGACGTCATCGATGGGTTGCCCGTCGGTGATGCCTCTATCGAATGGCGATGGAACAGGGGCGGCGGGCGTTCTTCGTGCGCGGCGTTCCGAGAATGGTGCCCTGCGGACCGATCGGTCATTTCACGGGTCGGTCGTTCCACCAACACCTCCGAAGATGGGGTGTCCGATCCGTCTTTATCTGTTCTGCGAACCGTGTTTGCCTGTTCGTCCGGGCATGTTCGGATTCCTGTCGCAGAATCCGTAGCCCTTCCATCGCAGGGTTTCACGTCGGCGAACAGTGCAGTTCGTCCTCGCGTCCGCGATGATGTTTTCGCGTCGTTTGGTCCGTTCTGCCTCTCCCCAACCAGTCCAGCAAGGGCATCCTGCACATAGGCATCTATGATATTTATAGGTATCTTTAAGACTTTATAGAAATGTATCGGGACGTTAAAATTCAGCTCTGATCGGTGCCACGGTGATCTCGAAACAGTGCCGAAGATAGGGTACCCTATCTCCAGAACGAGGACACCCGGGCCCGTGGAGAAACGGGCCGGGCGCTATCCCGTGACAGGCTCGGCGCCCGACGTGGGAGGAATACGCTGTGCGTATCGAAGAAACAGACCCACCGTTTCCTCACCATCTCGCGGCAAGAATCCGGTCGCCCTTGCGGGGCTCGAACTCCGACAATTACCAGGACAGGCCGCACTCCGGTCTGTTCGCGGGAGGAATGGGAACCGGCGGGCACACTTCGCGCCCGGGAGTCCGAGAATGGTGCCCCGCGACCGATTGGTCATCTCTTCGGGTCGGTCCTTTCATCATCACGCCCAATGACGGGGAGTCCGATCCGGTCTTTTTCTGTTCTGTGACTGTGTGTGCCTGCTCTATCAGGCTTGTTCAGATCCCTGCCGCAGGATCTGTGACCCTTCCATCGCAGGGTGGCACGTCGGTGAACATCGCAGTCGGGCCGTTTCTTCGCGATGGTCTACATCGCGTCTTCGGATCCCTCTGCCCTCTCCCCAACCGGTCCAGCAGGGGCACCCCGCACATGGGACTCAATAATATTTATAGATATCTTTCAGGATATTTTGGGTCTATACGAGAACAAAAAGGCCATTATATCGGCCATGTCCATAACTCTTTTTTGGTCTCGGCGCCAAGCTTGGATCTTATGCAGCGGAAGTTCCTCGGGCTGCTGGTGCTACTTCTGGTGGGGTGCGTCCTCCTCGCCGGGTGCACCGGCTCGGCGCCCGCCAAGAACAACACCACGAACAGCACGAATGTGTCCGGTCTCAAAGACACCTACATCATCGGGATCGACAACGCGTACCAGCCATACTCGTACCAGGAGAAGGACGGCAGCTTCACCGGGTTCGACGTCGAGTCCGCGCGCTGGATCGCGAACAAGACGGGCTTCAAGGTCGAGTTCCTGCCCGTCGCCTGGGACGGGATCATCCCGGCGCTTCAGGCCAAGAAGATCGACATGGTCTACGGCGGTATGACAATCACGGAAGAGCGCAAGGGCCAGGTCGCGTTCTCGAAGCCCTACCTGAAGATCAACCAGTCCGTCGCAGTCCGCTCCGACTCGGCCCTGACCTTCGGCGACATCATGGCCGGCAAGGCCAAAATCGGCGTCCAGCGTGGCACGACGGGCGAGACGGAGATCCAGAAGCTGGTGGATGCGCACAAGATGCCGGCGTCGAATCTGACGTCCTTCGACAACTTCCCGCTTGCCATCACGGCGCTGAACAACAAGCAGGTCGACGCGGCCGTCTACGACAAGCCTTCGATGCTCGCTGCGATCGCCGGCCAGAACGCGAAGATCGTCGGCGAGATCGACACGAGCGAGGAATATGGGATCGCTATCCGGAAGGACGACACGGTGCTCCTTGCGACCATGAACAAGGGACTCGACGAATTGATGGCCGACCCCTACTGGAACCAGCTCAAGGCCAAGTACAACCTCACCGGGGTCTGACGGCCCCCGGCATCATATACTATCGACGACAATACTCCTGGTGAAGGCGGCGGGGCCAGAGCGGCCCCGCCGCGGCTCTTCCCGGGCCCCCACGCCCGGCCCCGCACCACGGAATCGACCATGGACCTCGCAGCGATCCTCATCTCCTGGTTCCCGTTTCTCGTCACCGGCATTCTCGCCACCCTCGGGCTGGTCTTCGCAGCTCTCGGCGTCGGGTTCGTGATAGGCCTGCCGGCCGCGATAGGACAGGTCTACGGATCGCGCTCCGTCCGGTCCCTGGTCAGCGTCTACGTCTGGTTCTTCCGGGGCCTGCCCCTGCTGGTCCTCCTCTTCCTCTTCTACTTCGGGATCTTCCCCGCTATCGGCCTCGGCGACGTCTCCCCGTTCATCGTGGGCGCGTTCGTGCTCGGGCTCCACGGCGGGGCGTACCAGGCCGAGATCTTCCGCGGGGCGATCCTCACGATCGGCGAGGGCCAGATGACGGCCGCGCGCTCTCTCGGCATGAGCCGGACGCAGGCGATCCGGCACGTGATCCTGCCACAGGCTCTCCTGATCGCCCTGCCGGGCTGGTCGAACGAGTACCCGACCGTGCTGACCGATACCTCGGTCTGCTATGCGATCGGCGTCGCGGAACTGTTGACCCGGACTTCGGTCATCGTCTCGACCGAGTACATCGCGATGCCGATCTACCTGGCCTGCGCCGGGATCTACCTCGTCCTGAACTACTCGGGGATCAAGGCCCTCCACATGCTCGAGAAGCGGGTCACGGTCCCCGGATTCCAGGTCGGGAGCGACTGACCATGACCACCGACGACACCATCCTCCGCGTCGAAGGGCTCGCGAAGTCCTTCGGCACGACCGAGGTCCTCAAAGAGATCTCGTTCACGGTCCGGAAGGGCGAGACCAAGGCCTTCATCGGCCCCTCGGGCACGGGCAAGAGCACGCTCCTCCGGTGCATCAACCAGCTGATCGTCCCCGATCGGGGTCATGTCTACCTCCACGGCGAGGAGGTGACCCATGCGGGCGCGAAGATCAACCACTATCGCGCAAAGATCGGGATGGTCTTCCAGAACTTCAACCTCTTCGATCACCTGACCGCGCTCCGGAACGTCGAGATCGCGCTCGTGAAGGTCAGGGGGATGAAGGAGCAGGAGGCCCGCGAGAAGGCGCTCTTCGAGCTCCGCCGGGTCGGGCTGGAGGACCGCGCCGACCACTACCCGGCGCAGCTCTCGGGCGGGCAGGCTCAGCGGGTCTCGATCGCCCGCGCGCTCGCGATGGACCCCGACGTGATGCTCTTCGACGAGCCGACCTCGGCCCTCGACCCCGAGCTGACCGGCGAGGTGCTCGAGGTGATCCGGGGCCTCGCCAAGACCGGGATGACCATGCTGATCGTCACCCACGAGATGCGCTTCGCCCTCTCGATAGCGGACGAGATCTGCTTCATGGAGCATGGGACCATCCTCGAACGCGGGCCGCCCTCGGGCCTCAGGGACAGCCCGGCCTTCGAGCGGACCCGTAAGTTCGCAGGCCGGTTCGCGGAATTGTAAGGAGTCGACATGGTGGACCAGCTCGCATTCGTCACCGGGATCCTGCTTCCCGCTCTCTGGGGCGGTCTACTGGTCACCCTCCAACTGATCGCGGCGTCAGCCCCGTTCGGCGTGCTGATCGGCGCGGGTGTGGCGGTCGGGCGCGTGTACGGGAATCGGCCGGTCCAGTACCTCTCCCGGGCGTACGTGGCCTTCTTCAAGGGGTGCCCGCTCCTGCTCCTCCTCTTCATCCTCTACTTCGGCCTTCCGTCAATCGGCATCTCTCTCTCGCCGTTTGTAGCGTCCGTCCTCGGGTTCATCTTCTGCAACTCCGCCTACGACTCCGAGTATATCAGGGGCTCGATCAAGTCGATCAAGGAGGGGCAGTTCACGGCCGGGCTCGCGCTCGGTATGAGCCGGGCGCAGGTCATCAGGTACGTGATCCTGCCCCAGGCGATACGCCGCTCGATCCCCGGCCTCGTCAACGAGTTCGTCTACCTGATCAAGTACTCGTCCCTCGCGTACATGATCACCGTGATAGAGCTGACCGGGGCGGGAAAGATGGTCGCAACCCGGTACTTCGCCTACAACGAGACCTTCTTCGTGATCGGTCTGGTCTACCTCTTCCTCGTGACGATCACCACGATCGGCGCGCATCTGCTCGAGCGGCGCGTGGCCGTCCCGAAGTAGGGCATCAGAACGGGACCGAGAGGCCCGAGCCGTCGGCCGCGGCCGACGGCTCCCACTCTCCTCCCTGCGGGACCACGGGCAGGGTCAGGTGAAAGACCGACCCCTCGCCGGGGACCGAGTCGACCCAGACTCGACCGCCATGGCGCTCGACGATCTTCTTCACGATCGCAAGGCCGATCCCCGTCCCCGGGTAGACGTCGCGAGTGTGGAGGCGCTGGAAGATCACGAAGATCCGGTCGTAGTACTCCGCCTCGATCCCGATCCCGTTATCGGCGACCATCACATGCCACATGCGCCGGTCGCGGACCGCCGAGACCGTGACTTCGGGCGGGGCGTCGGGGCGGCGGAACTTGATCGCGTTCGAGATCAGGTTCTCGAAGACCTGGACGATCTGGCCACGGTCTCCCCAGACCATGGGGAGATCGCCGTACCGGACCTCGGCCCCGCCCTCGGCGATCACCGAGCGCAGGTCGAGGACGGCGTCCCGGACGGCATCGTCGAGAGGGAGGCGACCGAACGGGCGGCCCCGCGTCGCGACCCGCGAGAAGGCGAGGAGGTCGTTGATAAGGACCTGCATGCGGCTTCCGCCCTCGGCGATGTACCCGATCATCTCGTCGGCGTCGTCGTCGAGACGCCCGCGATATCGCCGTTCGAGGAGCTGAACGAAGCTGACGATGCTCCGGAGCGGCTCCTGAAGGTCATGGCTCGCTACGTACGCGAACTGCTGCAGCTCGTCGTTGGAACGGGCGAGCTCGGACGCGTACCTCTCCAGCGCGGCCGCGGCCCGGCGCTCGCCGGTCACGTCGTTGCCGATGAGAAGCACCTCGCCACAGGCGCCGTCCCGCTGGAGCAGGGGCATGCAGAATGCAACGACGAGCCGTTCGCTTCCGTCGGCTCCGTTGACGCGAAACTCGCCGCCCGACTCCGTCAGCGTGCCGATGGTCTGCCGGACGAGGCCGGACCAGCCTGGCGCGCCGCGAAGGCCGAAGATCTCCTCGTCGGTCCTGCCGACAAGGTCCTCTGCTTCCCGACCGACGAAGCGAGCCCCGGCCTCGTTCACGAACACATACCGCCCCGCCCGATCGTAGATCGCGAAGATCTGGGGGATGGACTCGGCCGCGAGCCGGAGCCGCTCCTCGCGCGCCAGGACCGCGTCCTCGGCCGTTCGCCGATCCGTGATGTCGATGAAGGTCGCGGCCGCAGCGTACGTCGTTCCATCCTCGTCGAGGATCGGGCCGGCACAGACGCTGTAGACGTTCCGGCTCCCGTCGTCGCGGACCACCTCGATCTCCTCGTCGCGGACGCGCTCGCCCGCCCGGACAGCCCTTGTGAGGGGCCAGTCCTGCGGATCGTAGGGAGACCCCCCCTTCCGCAGGCCCGTCCAGACGTCATACTCGTCGAGCCCCGTCGGCGACGGCGCGGTTTCGCCCCAGATCTCGACGAAGCCCGGGTTCCGGAAGATCACCCGTCCTGATGGGACCACGGCGATCACCACGCCGACCGGTATCTGGTCCAGGATCGCGTGCAGAATCGCGTGTGGGCGCTCCTGCCTGGCTACGGTTCGGCTCAGCCCCTCGACATGCCGCCGGAGAAGCGCGCCGTCCCGGATAGTGACGAGCGCACCGGGAGCGCCGTCCTGATCGACGATTCGCCGGACCGCGTAGTGGTAGATCTGCGGGATTCCTTCGACACCATCGGTCCAGACCCCGGCGCGCTCGACGCCCTCGACAAGGACCGACGACGACTTGCGGGCGATCTCGCGCACGAGTCCGGAGGCGAGCCGGACCTCGGACCAGGGGCGGCCGACAAGGTGGTTCGCACGGTGCCGCGCCGCTGCCGCGCCGGTCGGGTTGACGTACCGGCACCGGAGATCGGTATCCAGAACCCAGACCTGGTCGGGCACGGCAGCGAGAATCGCCGTCCCGTCGATGGGAGCGAGTATCGTCGCGCACTCGTCCGCGGGCGGGTCCGCAGTCCCCCCCGGCGAGTCCGCGGGTACCGGTGTGCTCCGGGCTATCTCGTCGAGATGCGACTCCAGGGCCTCGATCCGGAGCGAGAGGTCGGCGTTCGCTCCCTCGAGCCGCCAGACCTGCTGTTTGGCCTCGGCAAGCTCCCGCCGCCGCGCCTGGGCCGAGGCCCGGGTGTGGGTAATGTCCTGAACCGCACCGACCGCCCCGAAGATCCGGTGGCCGGTTCGGGCGAGCGGTCCTGCGGTGAGGTGGAGATACTGGGGAAGGCCGTCGGGCCCCCGGAGCTGTCGCTCGAGCTCCCGGTAGTGCCCAAGGTAAGCCTCCGCCGGGAGCGGAGCCCCGCGGACCTGCTCGAGGTACGGGACGGCCGCCGGGTTCGCGACCAGGAGCTCGCCGGCCCCGCCCATCGCGATCACCCCCACCGGCAGCGATTCGATCACGGCCGTGAGCAGGGCCCGGTCTCCCTCGGTCTGGCCGAGGAGGGCGCGCAGCCGCTGTATCTCCTGAGCCGGGTCTTCGTCCGGGGCCCGTTGCTGGTGGACCCTGACCCCGATCGGATTCCCCGCTTCGTCCTGGCAGGGGATCGAACGGTGGACGATACGGCGGACCTCGCCGCTCCGGGTTACGACGCGGCAGCAGAAGGTCTGGGCGACGGTGCCGTCGCCGAAGATCGAGGCCCGGAGCCGGTCCTGGTCGTCGGGGTGACCGCATCGGACCAGGAGGGCAGGGTCGGCCACGTAGGCCTCTGGCCCGTACCCGGTCAGATCCTCGCACGACGGCGAGATGTACTGGCAGTCGCCGTCGGTGCCGATCCAGGCCTCGAGGTCGGGCGAAGTCTCGAGCACGCACGAGAGGAGGCGCCGCCGGCATCGCTCGTCCGCCATCCTCGCGATCCGCGACGCCCACTGGACGGCATCGCCGTCGAACCAGCTCGAGAGGATGCGGATCGGTCCCTCGCCGTCGGGCGCCGGCGGCTCGCCGGCGGATGAGACCAGGACCACGTCGTACCGGCAGGGGTCGGTCCCCGAGCCGGGGTCGTCGTCGACCGTGAACCCGCGGCGTCCGAGCTCCTCGAGAAGTGGCTGGAGCCCTTCGTCCGGCTGCACGGCGAGGAGACGGGGCATGGTGATGCACCTTATGGTCGGGTGTAGATGCATCTGCTTTGGGGCTGATAAATATTCGGAATCGTTCAAACGGCCACGGGGAAAAGACCAATCCCTCCGAAGGCGATAGCTCTGATCCATTATGACCGTCAGCAGCCAGACATGCAGGCAGGTTGCAGCCGTGCTGGGCTGCCTGGTCGAGGCCGCCCGATGCGGAGGTCCTGCGGCGCTCGCCGGGCTCGCGGCGCCGGAGATCGCCGGGTTCTGGATCGATCGCGCCGTGCACGGCCCCGCGGAGTTCGCAGAGGCCCTGACGGGGACGTTCGCCCTCGCCGATCTCGAGATCGCATGTGAGGGCACGATCGCCTGGGTGACTGCGCGTATGGTCCCGGTGGAGGCCCCCGCGACGGAGGGACGGTTCACGGCGGTCCTGCGGGGGACGGGCCATGCCTGGCTCCTGGCACAGGTCCACGCGTCTCTTCCGGCATGAACCCGGCCGGTCCGGGCACACGGGCATGGAAGGGCCAATACCATTAAACCGTATCGGATGCCACGGATTCAGTGCAGGCTTGATCATGGACCACGACTCCATCGAGCAGAAGATCGACCTCGTCGCGGAGCGGTATAACGACCTTATCTCCTCCCATAACCGCGTCTGCGACGGGATCGGTCTGATCACGCAGGTTCTCTCCGATATCGACCTCCGCCAATCGGCCGTCGAGGACCATGTCGGCACGACGCTCGTGACGAGCATCAACGAGATCAAGGAGGAACTCCGCCGCCTCTCCTCCCGCCTGGACGCGATGGAGGGCCGGCTCGTCATCGCCCTCGACCGCGACGGAGTCCCGACAACCCGATTCTGATCCCGTCCCATGTTCGACCGCTGTCCGGGCGCGGCCCGGATCCGCACCCCCACCCTCGAGGTCCGCTCCTGTCCGAAGTGCGGTGCGGAGGTCGAGATCTTCTCGAATGACCGGGTGGTGAGCTGCAGCGAGTGCGGCTGCCAGGTCTACAACGACCTCCAGTCCTGCGTGAAATGGTGCCGGTATGCGCGAGAGTGCGTGGGCGAGGAGACGTACCGCCGACTTGTCGAAGGCGGCGACTAGATCCGGCACCTGCTTTAAGTACCTTCGCCACCCCAACGTGGATGCATGCCGCGCGAACGCGGGGGCTGGCGGCCCGAGGCGCCGCCCGTGAAGAAGACCCTTTACTGGTGCCCCGAGGATAACGTCCCCCTGCTCGGCCGGGGCTGCGCGGCCGGCCACGAGGGGCGACCGATCGCTCTGCTCGAGCCGTACGACGTGCGCCCCGCGCTCGCGGCCGACCACGAACTCGTGACCTCGCTCGTCCGCGATCGCTTCGGCCCCGTCCCTGTCCCGCGGGTGCTCCTGCTGAACAAGACCGGAGGGACGGACCGGAACGAGCTCGTGATCGCGAACGGCGAACGGTTCGGCTGGCTCATCTTCGATCCCGTGGATCGGCACCACCGGTTCGAACCCGAGCCCGCGGCTCTTCCCGTCCTCGTCGGGGCCGCGACACGCGGCATCGTCGACCTCGACGCGGATCCGGCCTTCGCCGGCGCCAAGGTCCGACTCGGCGGCAAGCGCGTCGACGTCGCGACCTCCGTTCCCGACGGCGCGGTGATCGTGAAGTACCGGGGCCGGTACGGGACCGGCGTCCTCGCCGGCGGCCGGCTGAAGGTCCGCGAGCTCGTGCCCGTGACCCCGGCGCGGTACGACGACCCGGGCTGGGACGTGGTCGTTGACCGGAACCGGCACCACCTCAAGAACCTCGAACGCCAGGCGATCCGGACGATCCGGACCCACCTCGGCGACCGGCCCTGCGCGAACGTCTCGTTCTCGGGCGGCAAGGACTCGACGGCCGTGCTCGCGCTCGCGCGAAAGGCCGGCGTGACCGACGCCTTCTTCATCGATACGGGCCTCGAGTTCCCCGAGACGGTCGAGTTCGTCCGGGCCATGGGCGCCCGGGTGATCGAGAAAGGCGCCGACTTCTTCCAGGCCGTCGAGCGCGCGGGGCCGCCGGGCAAGGACAACCGCTGGTGCTGCAAGCTCCTCAAACTGGCCCCGCTGAAACGGCATCTCGCCGAGATCGGGCCGTGCGTCACCATCCAGGGCAACCGGTGGTACGAGTCGTGGAACCGGGCAGGACTCGACGAGGCGAGCCAGAACCCGAACAACCCGCTTCAGCTCAACATCTCGCCGATCCGGAACTGGCGCGCCCTCGAGGTCTGGCTCTACCTCTGGTGGCGCGACCTCCCGACCAACCCGCTCTACGACCGGGGGTTCGAGCGGCTCGGCTGTTACCTCTGCCCGGCCATGCTCGAGTCGGAGTGGGAGGGGCTCCGCACCACCCACCCCGAGCTCGCGGCCCGGTGGGAGGAGTTCCTCCGCCGGTACGCTGACGCGAAGGGTCTTCCCGCGGAGTTCGCGGACTGGGGGCTCTGGCGGTGGAAGGCGCTTCCGAAGAAGATGGCCGAGCTCTGCCGGACCCACGATCTCGCGCTCACGGACGAGGGCGGGCTCGCGCCGAACCGCGCTCCGGCCCCGAATGCGCGCCGGCCGGCAGCGCCGACCGTGCGGCCCGTGGCGACTGCCCCCGGCGCCGCGCCGCGGGCCGACTTCGCCGTTCTCGGGGATACGGTCTATCTCGACTCGGCCGCGACCAGCCTCTCGCCCGAGCCGGTGCTGATGGCCGTGCTCGAGTTCGAGCGCTCCTACCGTGCAAACGTCGGACGAGGAGTCCACCGGCTCAGCCAGATCGCCTCCGAGCGGTACTGGCTCGCCCGAGAGAAGGTCGCGCGGTTCGTGAACGGCGCCAAGGGGACCCTCGTCTTCACGAAGAACACGACCGAGGCGATCGAACTCGTCGCGCACGGTCTCCCGTGGGCTCCCGGCGACCGGGTCGTGACCACGGTCCTGGAGCACCACTCGAACCTCCTCCCCTGGCTCCGCCTCCGCGAGCGGGAGATCGAGGTGGAGGTCGTGGACATTCGCGATGACCTCTCCCTCGACCTCGATGCCCTCGCAGACGCGATCGACGAGCGTACTCGTCTCGTGGCCCTCTCGCATGCCTCGAACGCGGTGGGCGCGATCTCGCCGGTGGCCGAGGTCGCCTCGCTCTGCCGCGATGTCGGAGCGCGCCTCCTGGTCGACGGGGCCCAGTCGGTGCCGCACCTTTCCGTCGACGTGGAGGCCCTCGGCGTCGACTACCTCGCATTCTCGGGGCACAAGCTCCTCGGCCCGACCGGAACGGGCGCCCTCTGGATGCGCGAGCCCGACCTCGAGCCGCTCCTCCTCGGGGGGGGCGCCGTGGACTCGGTCGGGCCCGTCGGCTGGACTCTCGCGGCCCCCCCGGCCCGGTACGAGGCCGGGACGCCGAATATCGGCGGCGCTATCGGCCTCGCCGCAGCCGTCGAGTACCTCTCCGCCCTCGGCATGGACGCCATGCGCGAGCACGAGGCAACGCTGACGTCACGGCTCGTGGATGGCCTTTCCGCGATCGACGGCGTGCGTGTGTACGCGCCGGCGGACCCCGCGGAGCGGATCGGCGTGGTCTCGTTCACGCTCGAGGGGTTCCACCCCCACGAGGTCGCGCAGTACCTCTCGGACGAGCTGAACGTGATGGTCCGCTCGGGCCACCACTGCTGCGAACCATTGATGCGTCGTCTCGGGCTTCCGGACGGCACGGTCCGGGCAAGCCTCCACTGCTACTCGAACAATGCCGACGTCGAGACCCTGCTCGCGGGCGTCGGGGAGCTGATGCGAAGTGCCTGAGCCGCCCGGCCCGGTCCCGTTCGGGACCGGCGGCAACGGGCCCGTGCTCGAGGAGCTCGCGGTCTCGGTCTTCCTGAACGGGCGGTTCTTCACGGCCGCGATGACCGTCCCGGACCGACGCGTGGAGCTCGCCGTCGGCCTCCTCGTCACCGAGCAGGTGATCCGGTCCATGGACGAGCTCGAGTCCATCCGCGAGGACGGTCCCTGTGTCAGGGCCCTGACCAGCGACCCGTTCCGGGTCGTGGTCCCGCGTCGCGGCGTGATCACAGGGTGCGGGGGGGCCGCCTCGCACCTCTCGGAGCGGCGGCTCCCGAAGCTTCCCCCGGAGCCGCAGTTGGATCCGGACCGGGTTCGCTCCGCCCTCGCCGCGGTTGCAGATCCGCCCGCGGGACTCTTTTCGGCCGTGCTCCAGGTTCTTGACGGCAATCCCGTCGTCAGCGACGACCTCGGCCTGAGCACCGCGCTCGCGCGAGTGCTCGGAGCCGCGGTCATGGCCGGCACTTCGCGCGCAGAGGCGGTCGCGGTCGTCTCGCACCGGGTTACGGCCGAGCTCGCCCGGGCCGCGGTCGTTGCGGGCATCCCGGTCCTCGCGACGGTCGGCCTCGTGACCGGCCTCGCGGTCGAGCTCGCGGACCGGTCGGGGCTCTGCCTCTGCGGGAACGGGAGCGCCGTCGGCTTCGTCTGCTACGCGCACCCCGAACGGCTCCGATCCTGACGGGTTTTATCCGCCCCGGGCGCGAACGTTTCTCGGGCCATGGACGCCGCGGGTCTCTTTGCCGTCTTCGTGATCGTGCTCGTGCTGGTCTCGGTCGCGAGCCATCGCTACCGGGTGCCGCCGTTCTTTGCGCTGGTCGGCGGCGCCCTCCTCTTCGGCCTCCTGGCCGGACTCGGAGTCGACCGGACCGTCGAGGAGATCGTCGCGGGCGTCGGGCGTGTCTTCTCGGCCTTCGGGATCATCATCCTCTCCGGAGCCGTCATCGGCAAGGTCCTCGAGGCCAGCGGCGGTATCGAGGGGATCGCCGCCGACGTCCGGCGGTACGTCCGCGACCCGGTCGCGGCCTCGGGCCTCCTCGGGTATCTCCTCGCGGTCCCGCTCACCTGCTGCATCACGGCCTTCGTGATGCTCGTCCCGGTCCTCTCGGCCCTCGACGGCGAGGCCCGGCGCCGGAGCGGTCTCCTCTACCTGGCCGCTCTCGGTTCGGTCGTGAGCTACGCGCTCATCTACCCGACCCCCGTTGTGATCCCGCTGGTCGAGGCGTTCGACGCGAGCGGCTCCCTCCTCCTCTACGACGCGCTCGCTATCCCGCTCTCGCTCCTCCTCGCACTCCTCCTGATCCTCGTCGCCCGGCGCCGACTCGGTCCTCTCCCGCAGGCAACGGAGGAACCGGGAACCCGGCCGAGGCTCCACCTCCAGGCGTGGGCTCCCTTCGCCGTGATCCTGGCCGCGGCAGCTGCGGGGCTGATCGGCGGCATCTCCCACGTCTCGCTGATCAACCTGGTCATGCTCGCGGGCGCCGCGGCCGCTCTCGCCCTCGCATCGGCCGAGCACCGTCAGCCGGCCGTGCTCGCGGGGGCGAGGCACGCGGGCGTGATCGTCTTCGACCTGGTCGGCGCGGGCGCCATCGGATCCGTGATCGTGGCGAGCGGGATCGCCGAGCAGGCGCTTGCCGCGTTGACCGGGGCCGTGCCGGTCCTGATCGTCCCGTTCCTGATCGCTGCGCTCATCCAGACCGTCCAGGGATCGCGCGTGGTCACGGCCGTGATCGCCGGCAGGATCCTCGCGGGCACGGAGATCGCGGCCGCGATCGACCCGGTCCCGCTCGTGCTGATGGTCGGCGCGGGGGCCTGCATCATCAGTTACGTGACCGACCCCTACTTCTGGCTCGTCCAGCGGGCCACGGGCGACCCGCCCTCGACGGTGGTCCGCGAATACACGCTGCCGCTCGCCGCAGTCGGATTGCTGATCCTGGGTGCGGCCCTGCTGATCCAGGTCTTCCTCTGATCCTTCTCAGGTCCCGTTTCCGTACCGGCGAAGGTACGCCGAGACCTTCGCGGACTCGAGCCATCCGATATCGAGCTGGCGGACGATCTCGTCTATCTCGTAGGCCTGCCGGATGATCTGGCCCCCGACGTCGCCGCCCTCCAGGTCGGCCAGGCCGATGATCACCTGCACGGGGTTCCTGATCTGATCGTTCAGGATCTGGAACTGCTCCATATTTTTCTGGATCTGCCTGAGCGATTCCACCTGTTCCTGCTCGCGTCGTCGCTCCTCCGCGACGTCGCGCGCCACGACCAGCATCGCCTCCCGACCGAGCAGGTGGAAGCGGTGAAGGCTGACCACCGCCGTGGTATCTCCACCACGGCGGCGGATACGCGCGTCGAACCGGAACGGGCCCGGCTCCGGCCGGTCCCATGGCGGAGCCCCGTCCGTATCGTGCGGTTCGATCAGGTCGGCCGGGCGGTACCGCAGCAGCTCGTCCTGGGTGTAGCCGAGCCACCGGCAGGCCTGCTCGTTCGCTTCGAGGCACCGGTGGTCCCGACCGTCCTGGGCGACCTCGTAGAGCAGGACCGCGTCATTGGTCTGATGGAAGACCTGCCTGAATCGCTCCTCGCTCTCCAGGATTCGGACCAGGGTCTGCTGCCGCTCCTGTTCGAGTCGGTCAATGTGGAGGGTGAGGGCGAGGTCGTCGGCGCACTCCTCGAGCAGGAGCAGCTCCGCTTCGCCGGGGGGGCGATCCGGGTCCGTCTCGATCACGAGGAGTCCGTGCTGGCGCTCGTTCACACCGACCACGATGGCGACCACGGACGGGTCGTCGGCCAGCATCTCCGGCCGAAGGTCGTCGCCGGGTCGGTACCGGACGGAACGGTAGCGTCCGGCTTTTTTTATGCGCTCGATAGCGTGCTCGAAGACGACATCCGGTTCCTCACCGCCCGCGATCTCCCTCAGCAGATAGCGCCCGATCCGGAGGAGATGTTCGTGCGGCCGCACGGTCTCCGATGCGTGGCGATGCCGCCTCCTCCCGGCGGCCCCGGCGCGTATCCCGCCGGCATCCGCATCGGACCCCCCCGACCCGGATGTCGACGGGGCGTACCGACGATGCCCTGGACCGGATCGGACGCACTTCGCCAGACTGACCACCCTTCAGCTTATTGTGGAGCTTATACTCTCGCGAGTCACTTAAAAACCTTCGTCAGGGAGGTAGCGGTCGGTGAAAACGTTCTCGGAAAAAAGAGTGGCATGACAGGGCCCCACGCCTCCCTGTCACGCCTTTTCCGGTGATCGTCGCGATCACGACGTATCTGGTGACTCTTCTCCTGAACCACTGTTCATGGCACGATGCCGTAGAGGGTGTTCGAAGTGGGTCCCTGCTGCGCAGAGACGTATGCTGCATTGGTGCAATACTATATATGCTTTCCCATCTGTGGCACCACCTCCGAGGGCTGCGCCACGGTGAAGGAATGTCGGAAGCGAAAGAGGAAGAGGGGGTCTGGGGTCCGTACGGCCCGGTCAGACTGCGGGGCGCGCCGTCTCGACGGGGCGCTCCATGAGCGCGGCTGCGATCAGGTAGAGGGCCGCGAGACCGACGATGACGTAGATCACGCGCGTGACGATCGTCCCCGCGCCGAAGGCCGCCTCGATAACATTCAGGTTGATCAGACCGACAATACCCCAGACCAGGCCGCCGATCACGGTCAGGACCAGCGCAATCCAATAGAGAGCCGAATACGTTCGCATAGTGTCGCACCTCGAACGCCTTAACGGCCTCTTCCTACTTATATGCTTGCAAGAATCGGTTCGTACGGCCGGCAATTGCTATTTGGGCGACGCGGCGGCGGGGGTTTCCGCCGCGGACGTTCACTTCTTCTTCACGGCGCCGTCGACTCGGCCCTGGAGGTCCCGAAGGACGGAGGAGAGCGTTTCTCCGGCACGGTTGACCTGAGCCTCGATATACCGGTGCCCCTCATCGGTCCCGACGAGGGTGCGCACCGCACCGATTACGTCGTCGACCGCCTTGGTGACCGAGGCCGAGGCAGCTCCAAGCTGCTCCTCGATCGGCGGCTTCGAAGCGCCCGATCCGGTCGATCCTCCGCTCGACTCTCCGCCGCCAGCCGATGTCCCCGGTCCCGCGCATCCGGCGTAGTCGGCCGTGGATTCGGTGGCGGACGTCGAAGGGTCGATGGGAGCCCCGGTCGTCAGTTCGGGGCCCGGGGGCTCGCCGGCCGACCGCATCGTGGCGGGTAACTGCTCGACATAACGGCCCCCGACAAATCTTCCGGATCTCTCGGTCATACGCATCTAGTGCTGCAAGGATCGGTAATATCTTTTCCTGTGCAACCGTGTGCGATGGTTCGATTATTCCCCTCTCACTCCACCGATCCGGAAAAGGGGGCCGCTGTCACCACGGTCAGGACAGGACAGGTCGAATACGAAGGGCCAGGGGATTTCCGTTGACCGTTACCTGCCGCGTTCATGGACCCCACATGCCGGCGATCTCCGAGCGTCGCCCGGACGAACGGGCCGCGGTCCCCCTCCGAAAGGAGCGCCCCGGCGGAGCGCCCGGCCCGTCGGCGGACGGCACGGGTCCGTGAGGTCGCTCTTCGCCCAGGCTGCGCCGGAAAGGACGGCCGCCGCCTTTGCCCGGGGCATTGGGGTGTGCACACCTACCAGGAATTATTTCGGTGTGCTCGTGCCCTCGCGAGACAGCGAGGCGAAAGCTCGGCTCCGCCGCTCGGGAGGCGCCCCCTTGACGAGGTCGGCGAACCATCGCTCGATCTCGGCCTGATCCGCCACCTCACCTCTTTTTCCCTGCCCCGTTCGGCCGTCCAGCAGGTCGAATTCCTGTATCATCCATTCTATCGCTGCCGGATCGAGATCGGGATTGGCGGACTGGTCCAAGAGGGCCTCGGCAAGGATGCCGGCCGCTATCTCGCCGCCTATCTCGCGATCGCATTCGAGAACATCCGCGAGCGCTTCGACCGCTCGCCAGTGATCCGCGTCGGCCATCAACGTTACCGCCCGCCGGTGCATGTCGTGCTGGTACGATACCTGCTCGCCCGGATCGGCAGGCATCAACCGGGAGAGGACTCCCGGGGGCCAATCCACATCCGGCCGATCGGCGAGACATTCGATCACCGAGCGCCCCCGATACCGCGACTCGGCCGCGGGGCCGGCGAGCCAGATGATCATATGGGCATTGATGATGCGTTCGAATTCGATGGCGTCGCTCTCGGGTGCGGTCCCTTTCGCGATTGCGTAGAGCTGATCGAAGGCTTCGAGCGACATCCTGCATCGGCCGAGCGATATATCGTCGGGCACGATCGACACGGATGCGATCGGGACACGGAAAAGGTAGTGGGCAAGGGCGTGCCCTGCCTCGTGAATCGCGACTGCGCGCGCATCACCGCGTAGTATTGCCACCACCTACCCGGGCTCGAAACGATACGAGCCCTCCCATTACTACAACGGCGATCACGAGCATGAATACCCCGATCGTGGGCGCATCAAGCCCATGGAGCGAACGATCGAGGTTGCCGATCCCGATCACCATCGCCACCGGACACAAGGCCGTGAGAAACCAGCGTGCCCCTGCGTTGTCCATGACCATGAATGGTAGTGGCAGCTCATTGCTGTATCGATCCGGGTTTCCTGCGAGGGCGCAAACGCGCTTCGAGACGCGGCGGGGTCCGGCTCGAACTGCGGCCCTTCGCCGCGCTCGTTCGCTGAGGGGATTCGCGCACTTTCACCGGCACGGCGGCCTCCGCCGGGTCGGGCCATCGGGAATGCCCACGGCGCACGCGTCGGTCCCGCTCTCCGTAACCGGGTATCACTTCGCTTCGATCGCCTGCAGCCGTTTCCTCATGGTCCAGCTCGGGTCTCCGCATGAGTCGAGCGGGTCGGTCCCGGTCGCGGCGACAGCCGGATCGACGACCGCCACGGAGGCAGTCCGTGCGTGTGGCGCCAACCAGGGCCAACCACTATTTACCGGCTGGCCTTCAACACCTGCCCGATGGCGGCCCTGCCCGGACTCCTCGACATCTTCCTTCACCTGGACCAGGACCTCCTCTCCGCTGTCCAGCAGTACGGTGCCTGGGTGTACGCATTCCTTTTTCTCAGCCTCTTCCCCGAGACCGGGTTCGTGGTGACGCCGTTTCTCACCGGCGACTCCCTTCTCTTCATCGCGGGCGCCATCGCGGCCGCCGGCGCGCTCGACCTCCGCGTGCTCCTCCCGCTTCTGATGCTCGCGGCCTTCACCGGGGACCAGGTGAACTACTGGATCGGCCGGTATGTCGGCAACCGGGTGCTTGCCTGGGACCACCGGGTCGTCCGGCCGCACTACATCCGCTCGGCCCAGGCGTTCTTCGACCGGTACGGCAGGAAGTCGGTCTTTCTCGGCCGATTCGTCCCGGTCATCCGGACAGTGCTACCCTTCCTCGCGGGCATGGGGGCCATGCGCTACCGGTGGTTCGTCGTCTACAACGCCCTCGGAGTCGCGGCCTGGGTCCTCCTCTTCGTCGTCGGGGGCTACTTCTTCGGCAGCATCCCGGTGGTCCGGGACAACCTCTCGCTGGCCATCGTCCTGATCATCGTGGTCTCGTTCGCGGCAATCGGCGTCGAGTACCTCCGCGAACGGCGTGCGATATCCGCCTGACCGCACTATCCGCGTG
>JBDKUZ010000010.1:0-3240 GCA_039679395.1 Methanospirillum sp.
GCGAACGTGACCGCACCCGTGACCGCCCAGACGAGCGACCCGCCCTCGACGCATTCGCAGTCGGCGAAACAGAGCACGGGACAGAGGCGAACAAGCCCCGTTCCCTGCAGAAACCACAGCAGGCCGAGCATCGCGAGGACGATCCCGACGACGGCTCCGACGACATGTTTCAGATCTATGCTTCTCCTCCAGGGCGTTCCCGAGCCGGCGCAGGGTTGCTGCACCCCCCGGGAACGAGGCAATATCTCAAGTGAACGTCAGCGGCCGGTCAGTCCGACCGCGTGATCCGGTAGGTCTCGATCAGCTGCAGCGGGCCGCCGCCGAACGAGACCTCGTTCTTCCAGGTGACCGTGCGCTCGTCCATGACCTCCCACGTGAACAGGAGCTTCGCCGGCGACTCGCCGAGCGTCTCCATGACCAGCCGGTCCCCCTCGATCCGCCCGTGGAAGATGAAGGCGCGGCCGTTCGTGTCCGCCCCCACGGCCCGGTACTCGTTCGCGTCCCGGTCCCAGCCCATGATCCATCGGGCCTGCCAGTTCAGCACGGGCCGGCCGTCGACGAACTGGTCCTGCTCGAAGAGGCAGTCGGCCCAGAGGCCGTGCAGGCCCCACGCGCAGGTCGCCCTCCCCCTCGCGTCCATCGGCGGCGACCCCGGCCCCATCCCGCCGGGCTCCACCGTCCCGGTCCAGGTCCCGTTCCAGACAAAGCGGGCGAGCGCCGCCGTCTCCGGCCCGGGCCGCAGCGCGGGCGGCGTCCACGTCTGATCCGTCATACGCG
The DNA here is from genome assembly GCA_039679395.1 of Methanospirillum sp. Taxonomy (GTDB): domain Archaea; phylum Halobacteriota; class Methanomicrobia; order Methanomicrobiales; family Methanospirillaceae; genus UBA288. The sequence continues at coordinate 778 of JBDKUZ010000010.1, forward strand.
TCCCCAGGGCGCCGCGGAGCATCAACGTTCCGGCCCTCGCCTTCGCCGAACGGGCTACCGGACCTCCACCTGCTCGCGCACGAGCTGCTCGTAGCAGCTCGGGCAGATCGCCGTCCCGCTTCCCGGATGCCGGTACGCCCCGGTCTCGAGGTCGCAGACGTCGCACCGCCCGTGACGGCCCGGCTCGGCCGGCGCGATCTCCCCGACCGGGAGCACGCCCGGCAGCACGCGGACCGCCGCCTGCTCGCGCCGCCGCGCCCGGTCGTAACAGCGCCGGCAGATCCGCCGGCCCGCCGCCGCGCCGCGGGCCTTCCGGGCCCGGGCCGTCTCCGCGTAGTGCACCCGCCGGCCGCCGCAGGCCGGGCACGGCCCCGCCGCGGCCCCGTCCGGGAGCGGGGCATAGTCCGCCGGGGCCACGTCCGCGAGCGTGAACGCAGCGGTGACGGCCGCGGGCGGCGCCGGTTGCTGCGAATCTCCAGCAATTTGCAGCAGGCTGCTGCAAACAAACGGCGCCTCGTGCGACTCCGGATACGTGATTCCCGCGCTCTCGTCGGATTCCGGTTTTTGTTTGCAGCAGATCGCCGGAGCACACGCACCCCCATCCTCGCCCGGCGGAGGGGGTGTGCTCTCCCGTTCTGCTGCAAAATAGGATCTACTATCCCGTACGCGCGATGATACGTTATCCGTTCCGCAATCGGCGGCCGATAGCGTGGCCCCGTCGTTTGCAGCATCTGCGGCAAAATCGCTGCAAACCTGCTGCAACTGCTGCAAACCGTCCCGGTCAACGTCTCCCGGCTCGGCCAGCCAGACCAGGCCGCCGCTCCGCCAGTCGCGGAACGCCCGCGCGTCGAACGTGTACGTGACCGAGCGACGCCGGACCGTCCCGTCGCCGCGGCCGTCCGGGGCCGAGACCGACGTCGCGAGCGTCGAGACGGCCGGGCACTTCTCGAGGAGGCCGGTGTAGCTCGCGCCCCGGCTCACGTACCCGCTCATCAGCCGGTGGCACTGGTGGTAGCTCAGCTTCGTCAGCGCCTGGAGCTTCAGGATCGTGAACTCCTCCAGCCCGGCCGCCGCGACCAGGTCCAGGACCGCCGACTCCCGCTTGGTCAGCTTCTCCCCCTGGCTCCCCGCGACGCCGTGGAGCTCCGCGTAGATCGCCGCCGCCGTCCGGAAGTCCGCCTCCGTCGCGTAGACCCGGACCGCGCCGCCCGGAAGGTCGCGCCGGTCCCGCTGCAGGAACCGGATCGCCGCCACGGACTTGACCATGTCCAGGAACATCAGCGGGTTGCGCCGGTTCCGGACCTCCGCGAACCGGACCCGCCGGACGAACCGCGAGAGGTTCACGTCGATCATCCGCTCGTGCAGGAGCTCCCAGCACGCCCGGCAGACCCGGACCGCGCGGGCCTCCCCGGCCGGCCCGTCGTCGTCCCGGGCCTCGCGGTCGATCGCCGAGCCGAGCACGGCCCGGTCCTGCTCCTCGGACTCGTTGACCCAGACCGTGAGCATCCGGTTCAGGACCTGGTCGTCGCCCGTCCCCTCCTTCTTCGCGACCCACCAGACGCAGCGCTCGGGGATGGTGCAGACGAGCGGCTTGCGGTCGGCCGTGAGGGTGTGGTGGCGGATCGGCTCGGCGAACGAGGAGGTCGCCTCCTTGAGGACCTCCTGGATCGAGTCGGACAGGTCCTTGTCGTCCACGAAGAAGACGGAGGACGGCGCGAGGTCCTCCTTGTAGTAGAGCGACTTGTCCGAGAACGAGCCGTTCAGGGTGAACCGCGCGGGGACCTGCCGGAGCATGGCGCGGTACCCGTCGCTCTTCCCCTTGCCGCTCTCCCCGGTGGTCATGACGTGGAGGCCGCGGGAGTTCAGGACGATCCGCGAGGCGAGGGAGAGGGCGAGGCACTGGCCGAGGACCCGGTCGCCGACGTGGTCGAGGTTGAAGGCCGCGACCATGGCGGCGAGAGGGTCGCCGCGCTCGAGGACGGCGCGGGCCTCGGCGACGAGGTCCGGGTCCTCGGCCGGCGCCGCCGGCGGCGGCAGGGCGGGCTCGAGCCGGGCGCGGAGCTCCTGCCAGCGTTGCCGTCCGCCGCCGCAGGAGTCGTGCTTGCAGCCGGCGTGGACGGCGCCGTTCGGGAACTGGACGGCGAACGCGCCGTCGGTGTGCGCGTCGGAGAACGGGCATCTCTCCAGCGTGTAGAGCGTGCCGCCCTGCCAGGGCTTCTCCGAGGCGACGGCGATGCCGTGCTCGTCGAGCCAGCGCCGGAGGTCGATCGCCGTTCCGGCCGGGACGGCCGCGGCCGCGACGGGCCGCCCGGGCGGCGGCGTTTCGGCGATCAGCGCGCGCAGGCGATCGACGGAGACGGCCTCCGGTTCGGACGGCTTCGCCACGATCGCGGCCCGGCGGTGCGGGCGATCGCTCGTGGAGTCGCCCTTCCGGCCGACCGTGCCGTAGCATTTCCAGATCCG
>JBDKUZ010000011.1:0-15487 GCA_039679395.1 Methanospirillum sp.
GTCTCCGGCCGATCGAAACGGGAATGAAAATGGTACGGGATGGATCCAGACTCATCCAGACCCGGCAGACTCCCCGGCGTACTGCTCAATCGTCGCCTGTCCCGGCTGCTGTTCCGACGCGGCCCGCAGAACGACCCACTGAACCGATCGGTGGCTGGCCCGCGCCCGTGCCAGCATGAACCCCGAGGGGTACCGGGTGTCTTTCCGGTAGCGGAGGAGCTGTCCGAGCTTCTGGTTGCCCCTGCCCCTGACGGCGATCGCCTCGAGGACCTCGTCGGGCGCGCACCCCCGCATGGTCTGGTCGACATACAGTGCCGAGGCGTTCCGCTCCAGCTCGTCGATCAGCTCGGCCACGGTCACGGGCTTCTCCCCGAACCGCTCGTGCCACCTCTCCAGGAACGCGCCCCACTGCGGTGCCTCGATCTCGGCCTCCTCGTACTGCTGGTCCAGGTTCCCGAGGAACCCATCGACCTTCATCACCGAGAGCATCCCGCCGAGGACCTCGCACCAGTTCTCGAAGACGGCCAGGCGCGGGGTGCAGCCGGGGACCCTGCGGCCGTCGCGGATCCACGCCCGGGCGATTGTCAGCACGGCGGCGATGATCCGGCCCCGCTCTCGCGTGGCCCACGCCAGCAGGTCCGGGTGCCGGAACGCCGACCGGTCGCGGAGCCAGGGGCGGGCGTCCTGCGGGTCCATCCGGACCCAGACGCACCGCCGCGGGAGGTCGCCGCCGAGCGCGATGTTGATCCCGGTCGCGATCCAGCACGGCTGGTTCTCGACCCGCAGGGTCTGCGTCTTCCCGAGGACCCGGCCGTTGTAGACCCGCTGCGTGATGGCCGTCGAGAGTTCGGACGACGAGAGGACCCCCGTGAGGTTGTCGAAGACGATCACGGCCCGGCCGGCGGAGAGCTCGGAGAGGAGGAGTTTGCCCCACTCGTCCCGGGCCGTCGGGGCCTGGGTCATGGCCGCGCTCGACCCGGTGGCGATCGTGACGATCAGCTCCGCGAGGAGGCTCGCGCCCGTGCCCATCTGCGGCTTGTCGAGGAGCAGCATGGGCACGCGCCCGGCGATCATGGGGCGGACGATCGGCGTCATCAGGGCCGCGACGGCGTTGGCCCTGCTGGCCCCGACGCCGTTCTTCTCGACCACGAACGGGAAGTCCGCGACCGCGTCGCAGACGAGCGCGGCCGCGTCGGCCACCTCTCCGGGCGTGGGGTCGCCGGGGACCGGGGGCAGGTCCAGGTCGGGGCCGGGGCTGTAGTAGAGCCCGGTGCCGGGATCGTACCCGGGGGCGGTGACGAGGCGGCCGTCCGGGCAGATGGCCGGGGCGCCGAGGATCCCGAGGAGCGGCGGGAACCAGGAGCAGAGGTGCGCGGAGGAGAGGATGTTCCGGGCGACGGGCATGGGCGGTATGGTGGGCCTGATGATCGTGCCCCGGCTGTCGGTGTCGGCGGCCACGAAGTCGGCGGCCTCGCCGAGGGCCCACCTGAGGTGGTTGTCGAGGACGGGGCGGATGACGGGGCGGCCGTGTTCGTCGGTGTCGACCCGGACCAGGTCTCCGCTCCGGATGAACATCGACGGCGGGTCGTTCCAGGCACGGAGCGCGGCGACGGCCTCGGCGGTGATCTCGGGGAACTGGCGGTTGTTCGCCTGGACCTGGACCCGCGCCGGGGGCTCCCGGTCGGGTGCTTCGCCGCGTTCCTTCCGCGCGATGGCCGCATCGGCGTCGTGGAACCGGCGATGGACAAAGTCGGCGGCCGCCCGACGTTCGCGTTCGGCGCGTTCGGCTGTCGCCCGCGCGGTCTCGTCGGCGATGATGGCCCGGGCGCGCTCGCGGTCTCCGACCAGGTCGCTATAGTCGGCGAGGAGGGCGGGGACGTCCACAGCCCGCCCGCCGCGCACGGCGGTTGCGACTGCCCCCCGGAGCTCCATCTCGGCGTAGGTCGGCGCTCTACCGATGCCGTCCGGCGTCCACGCTCGCCGGGGGGCCGGCTCGGCCGCGGTCCCGGGCGGGGTCACGCGATCACCGGCGATCCGGGCGCGGGGGCGATTGGCGGGGAAGCGCGCCGCCGGATGGGACCGATGGGGTTATCCGCCGCCGCGCGCACTCCTCTGTACCCCCTTCCATTCCGGCTGGGCGGTGCCCTGGACGGGGCCCTCGTTGCTGCCAGGCTCGCCGGCTCCGTCCAGGTCTGCTTTCATCATCTCGGTCAGGTACGCGGAGAACGTGGCCGAGAGGTTCACGCCCTTTCGGACAGCCCAGGCCTTGGCCTCCCGTGGGAGGGTTATGGCCGTGGGGCTGGCGGTGGTTCGCGGTTTCATCGGCCGGCTCCCGGCCGGAATTTCAGTCCTTGCATATGCATGGGATTTCGGAATTGTTAATTTGAAAAGATATCGCAAGGTCAGACGAAAATTCTGGCTTCGATCTGTCGTGCACGACAAATTCGGGCGTATTCTGTGTACACAATATTTCAATCTGTTGGGTACCCAGTGTACACAGAATCCTCCCGCGCGCGGCGGCGCGCATCCGGGCGATCCGATGGCGGAGGAATTGGAGGCCCGCCGCTATCTCGCGACGGCCGCCTCGACGACGGCGATCTCGTCGGGCGTGAGCCCGTAGAGGTCGTAGACGGGCGCGTCGATCTCGCGATCGATGGCCTCAACCTACATCTCGATCGGTTGAAAAAGATGAATTATCGTTAGTAATACTGCCGGATGTAGCCGTACGCACGGTCAAAGAGATCCTGGTCTTTATGAAGGCCAAATTTTAAAAGGATGAGCCGGAGCTCCTTCTGCACGAGTCGCTCGCCCTGAATTGTTCGCTGCCAGTCCGGGAACCGCACCTTCTTCACGATATCGTCGATCCTCGTGACGATCCTCTCGACAATGACAGGTGTTACATCGCTCTTCGCCTCGTTGAAGAGTTCGGTCAGGGCTTCCTTTGCCCTATCCCGTTCCTCATGCGTATCGATCTCTCTTTCGGCCTCGAGGGTCCGTCGAGCGACATCGAGGATCGCCTTGAGAAAGTCGATGCTGGTGCAGAGGCCCTGCTCATGACGTTCACGTATCCGCTCCAGCCGTTCGCCGAGCGCGATGAATACCGGGTTTTTGCCATGCCGGCGGATGCGGGGGATAAGTCGTATCGCAATTATTCGTCCTTTTCTCTTCGCCTCCGCATCGGCGATAGCCTTCTCAAGGGCACCCGTATCCAGCACCAGCGCCTCCAGGTCGTCAATGACCGTCTCCACATGGACGTTGCGGTTGATCAGGTCGATAGTCTTCGGGCCGAGGATATGCCAGAGCAGCTTGCCGTTGCCGCTCGGGGGCTTGACAGACTCGTAAACCTGTGTGAGCCACCGGTAGTCCTTCTCGTACGAGGCGAGGATCGGGTCGGGCGAGAGCGCCTCCCAGATGATCCCCAGCACTGTGAACTCTGCCGCGAACTTGTCCCGGCCTTCATTGGTGGGAAGAGCCTGTTGCGCGGCCATCAGCCCCTCGTACCCGCCGATGGATCGGTCCACGCCGACAAAGAACGCGAGGCATTTCTCGAGGTGAACTGGCAGCTCCTTCCGCAGCTCCTCGATGTTGGTGATGACGCGCCGCACCGTCTCCTCGTCGAAGGCCAGCGCCCGCGCGACATCGTCGAAGATGCCGATGTAGTCAACGATCAGGCCGTGGGTCTTCTCCTGCCCGAAGGTCCGGTTCGTCCGGCAGATGGCCTGCAGGAGGTTGTGATCCTTCATCGGCTTGTCGAGGTACATCACCTGCAGGATCGGCGCGTCGAACCCGGTCAGCAGCTTGTTGGTAACGATAAGGAATTGCAGGGGGTCGGCGGGGTCGCGGAAGCGGTTGAGCAGAGCCTCCTCCTGGTCCCTATCGCGGGCGTGGACTCTCCACTCGAGCGGATCGCCGGCCTGGCTGATCATCACGACGGCGCTGGCCTCGGGATCGATCAGCTCGTCCATCACCTGCTTGTAGAGGACGCAACTTTCACGATCGAAGGTCACGACCTGCGCCTTGAACCCGTTCGGCTCGATGCGGGCCAGGTAGTGGGAGACGATGTGGTTCACAACGGCCTGGACCCGCTCGGGGTTCTTGACGAGCACGGCCATTTTCGCGGCATGTTTTGCGAGATCCTCGCTATCAGGATCGGAGAGATCCTTGGTAAGCGCGCCGTACGCTTCATCGATGGCGGCCTGATCGATCTTGAGCTTCACGACCGGCGTCTCGAAGTGGAGCGGGAGGGTGGCCCCGTCACGGATGGACTCCTCGAAGGAGTACCGACTCATGTACCCCTTCTCGTCCTCGGTCGCGCCGAAGGCCCAGAAGGTGTTGTGGTCCGCGCTGTTGATCGGGGTGCCGGTGAGGCCGAAGAGGAACGCGTTCGGCAGGGCCTCGCGCATCTTCCGGCCAAGGTCGCCCTCCTGGGTGCGATGGGCCTCGTCGACCATGACGATGATGTTCGACCGCTCGTTGAGCACGCCGCCGGCCTCGGCGAACTTGTGGATGGTGGTGATCAGGACTTTGCGGACGTCCTGGGCGAGGAGGGCCTGGAGCTCGCTCCGGCTCGCGACGCCGACCATGTTCGGGACGTCGGCCGCGTTGAAGGTGGCCGTGATCTGGGTGTCGAGGTCGATGCGGTCGACGACGATGATCACCGTCGGGTTGTGGAGCCGTGGATGAAGGCGGAGCTTCTGCGCGGCGAAGACCATGAGCAGCGACTTGCCGCTGCCCTGAAAGTGCCAGATGAGCCCCTTCCTGATCCGCCCCTCGACGACGCGTTCGACGATCTGGTTGGTGGTGAAGTACTGCTGGTACCGGGCGATGAGCTTGATGCGGCGGTGCTTCTTGTCGGTGGCGAAGAGGGTGAAGTACTGGAGGAAGTCGAGCACGACCTCGGGCTGGAGCATGCTCGCGACGGCGCGGCGAACGTCCTCGAGCGTCCCCTCGGGCTCGTGCTCCCGCGTCCGCCACGGCCCCCAGAGGTCGAGCGGCATCCTGACCGAGCCGTAGCGGTAGACCCGGCCCTCGCTCGCGAACGAGAAGACGTTCGGGACGAACATGGCCGGGACCTGCTTCTCGTAGATCTCGTTGATCTGGTACCCCCCGTCGAACCAGGTGACGGCCGAGCGCGTGGGGGTCTTGGCCTCGCCGATAACCAGGGGCAGGCCGTTGACGACGAAGACGATGTCGAACCGCTTCTCAACCGGGCCGGCCTGGAAGGTCCACTGGTTCGTGACGACGAGGTGGTTGTTCGCGGGATCGGCTCCGTCGACGAGCCGGACGGGGACGTGCTCGCCGTTCGGGCCGAAGGGCATGGACTTCTCACCGCGGAGCCAGGCCGTGAACTGCTCGTTGGCCCGGACGAGGCCGTCGGCCCCGACGCCGAGGAGGATGGCGCGGAGCTTGTAGATCACCTGGTCAGCGTAATCCGGGTTTGCCGCGATCTCGGGGTTGAGGCGACACAGGGCGTCGCGGAGCCAACCCTCGACCATCACGTCGCCGGGCCGGCGGGGGATCTCCTGCGCCGGCACGTACTCCCACCGGGCCGGCTGGAGGGCGGGACCGAGCGAACCGGCCCAGCCCAGTGGTTTCTCGCCGATGATCGGTATCGCAGGGGATCGCCGGCGGGTGACTGTGTCGAGGACCATCCGCTCGACCGTGGTGGCTTCGGTGAAGGTCATTCGGATATCTCCCAGTGGCCGCCTCTATCCGGCCCGATGCGCCGGAGCCGACCCTGTTCTTTCAGTTTCTCGATCTGCTTCTTGACCGCCCTGTCCGTGATCCCCAACTCCCGCGCGAGGTCCGCAATCGTGACATCGGGATCGCGGCGGACGGCCTCGAGGATCTTCTGGGAACTTTTCTGGGAACTTTTCTGGGAACTTTTCGTGGTAACAGGCTCCGTCTCCTGCGAGCTCACGACCGCTCTTCGCTTCACAGTGGCTGTAAAGAGGCAGCCCTCCCGGTCATCGATGAAGTCGATCTCGGGCCAGTCGTCGAGGGCCCGCTTGATCCCCGAGCCCAGGCCCCGATACGGAAGGACTCCTTTTGCGACAAACGAGGCGAGGATCGGGTTGCGGATGATGGAGTTGCCGGCCCGGATCTTCGGGACGGTCAGGTTGTCCGGGAGGTGGCCGGGGCTGACGATCTCGATGCGGTCGTCGAAGATGAAGAGCCGGATCGGAGCATCGATCAGGTAATCTCGGTGGACCAGAGCGTTGACCAGGAGCTCTTCGAAGACCGTCTGCGGGATCTCGGGGACGCCCGGCGCGTTGACACCCCGCCCGGCCTGGACCTTGCGCAGGTTCCGCATGATGAAGGCCATCGCCCCGGCGAAGACTTCGGGGAGCGGGCCGGTGAAGTCCTCGGAGTCGAGATACTCGCTGACGTGGATCGCGGTTCCGGGGTAGCGGATGCCCTTGACGATGAACTGCGGCCGGATCCATTCGGGCCTCTCGGCGAAGAGCAGCACTCCCGCGAGGTTCAGCCGGCCGTCATCGGTGGCCAGGTTCATGTTCTGGAGGAGTGTCAGCATCCCGTCGGGGGTTTCGGGCAGGGCCTGGTGGTAGACATCGCGAAGAAAGTCCCGGAACCGCAGACGGTCGAGCCGGTCGATGCCGGCCCTCGTGGGCAGCTCGTCGGCGTGGAACCGGTCGACGGCCTGGAAGAGCCGGCAGAGCTCCTCGCGCGAGTTCACGCGGCGCTTGTCAGCCCCGCTCTTCAGCCAGATCACGCCGTTCCGGTCGAAGTATGGCTTGTCGAGCCCCTTCGGCACCGTCAGGGCGATCACGATGCGGCCGGTACCGACATCGACGTTCTCTGTCGTGACCGTGAGCGGGCTGCGGACGTTCTGGGAGGCCGTGTTGCCGATCAGCTGGTTGATCCGCCGGACGTCTTCCCCCGACAATCCCCGGATCGACCCGTTGTCGTGCACGCCGATCAGGATGAGCCCGCCATCGGCGTTGGCGAACGCGGCCATCTCCGCCGCAAGCGCGTCGGCGTTCGTGACGTCCTGTTTGAACTGGCGCCGGCTGTCCTCACCGAGGGCGACCAGGGCCCGCACGTCTTCGGGGGTCATCCGGCACCGGCTCCTCGAGGACGAATGCGATAGACCTTGGCCACCCGGCGAAGACGCGCCTCGACCATCACGTCGCCGGGCGTGCGAGGGATCTCCGAAGCCGGCACGTACTCCCACCGGGCCGGGCGGAGGGCGAGGCCGAGCGAGCCGGGATATGGCAACGGAGGCTCGCCGACGGCCGGCGGCGCGGAGGTTCGCCGGCGGGTGACGGTGTCGAGGACCATCCGCTCGACCGTGGTGGCTTCGGTGAAGGTCATATTATCATCCCAACGCTTGATTGGTGATCTCGGTCGACAGTCTCGATGAACTCCCAAGGGCAATCTCAAACTGAATTCTAATTCTCTTGATAATCTCGATCGTGCGGACCAATTCTTTCTGTGTCTCCAATTCTGGCAAAGGAACGATAATGGATCGGATGTCCTCTTGTGATATGTTTTTCATCGCGCCACCTGTCCCACTCGCGCATTTTTCTATTTGTTGCCGAACCCCGCGTGACTTCAGCACTTCCTCAAGGAATCTTGGTTCAACTTTTTCTGGAGAGAATACCAATTTGATGGTTTTATCACACAGCATTAGATTGGGGCATTCATCCGGCACGATACAAACTCGTCCAACCAACTGCGGAGTATTGCATCTAGTTATTAGAAAATCACCAGCACAAACAGCAAATTGAGGTAAGAAATCTGTTTGCTGAATGAGTCGCTTGTGTTCTTGTGCATCAAACCCATTCGGTCCAACTGCACTTACTTTGAGAACGCCATATTGACCGTTTTCGATTGGCTCATTCACTCCACTGACACTCTTCCCTGGAATGATGGCATCAATAACACTACTCAAAACAATTCGAGATATGTGCGCATCAGAATGTAATTCCCCGACGAAGGAGGTGATCCAGATGTTACAGCGAGATATCGCATTGAGATACGTCTCTTGCAACTCAATTAAGGTCCACAGCACCTCCGCAATTCGCCGCTGGACCTCGAGCGGCGGAAGATCGAACTCGAAACCGGCGAGGCTGGACCAGTTCGTCCGGGGCGAGAGCGAGCCGGCCGACGTCCCGACGGCGTGCTCGTAGAACCGTTTCGATAGGCAGATGAACGGCAGCAGCTCCGGGATGAGCCGGCCGGCCTTCGGCGCGAAAACGTAAATGTCTCCCGAGACCACCGCGTCGAACTCGGCGACCGCGACCTTCCGCTGGTAGGCCCGGCGCTTGCCGAAGAGCACCTGGCCCGGCCGGCACCGGCGCGTGAACGTGGTGCCGTCGGCCACGTTGCCCCACGATCGGACGTGGAGCGAACCCGGTTCGAGATGCTCGAGGCCGACGAACCGCTCGAGCCCGGTACGGGCGGAGTCTCGCTCGGTCTCGTTGACGTTCTGCACGACGTCGCCGAACCGGACCCGTTCCCACTTCGAGCGATCGAAGAGCGGGAGCGAAGCCCATTCGGAATTCGGATGAAATCCCGACCTAATTATCTGGGTTGTGGGATTCAATGTCATCCTCCCATAAACAATGCCTCATCAACCCAACATATCGAACGGCGAATACTGTCCGCTAAGGATCCTTCAGCCGATGCATAATTCTTGTTGAACCAAGTCCGTAGATTTTCCTGAAGGTAACTTCGGTGTTCGCTAATTTCCTCCGGAGTCAGATGTCGTATCGTTTGTAGACAATATTCGAGTTCTTTTCCTGATAACATCGGGTCAACAGAATGGCTCAAAATTTGAGAATAGTACTCTTTTTTTATTCTTACAGTAGGGGATTCTCTCTGCGGGAAGAATAGTTGCAATGTAGAGGCATTGGTTAAACGTTCAATAATCTTCCTCTTTGACGAAGACCTTACGACGACAGCATTGAGCATTTCTATAATTGAACCGACATCGACATTAGCAGCGGAAATATAATAATAAACGGGAAGGAAGGCACTGTTCTCGAAACAGATCTGTCTAATATATTCTGTTGGATCATCGACCTTAGTATTGTTAAGGAAAGCTAACACAATATCTGGGAACCGGATCCCCTTAACCTTCATGATCTCCTTTCTCTTCAGTATTGACCGGGGATTTCCTATAGGTTCGACAGAGCCAATCAATTTCAAAGTGGGTTTTCCTTTGACTTCCGAAAACTCACCTTCCTTAATAAAAGACAATTGACTGAGCAACGATTCATCGATGATGAACGCTCCCTCCGCTCCAGTGACAAGGCCTGAGTCAATATCGAAAATTGCAGCCCCTTGGACACCGATTTTCGCGATGGTAGCGAGATGTTGCATCCACAATTTGCGTTCCTTCTCCCGAATAGTATCAAGAATAGCCCTCAATTCAGGGTATTTAATATGTTGAGTCCTGCCTCGATAGCGATAGTATATTGCTCCCTCGCGAAGTGTATCGCTCGATGATGATCTACAGCAAAATATCGGTTTTTCAAGGGACTCGTGCACGTATAACAAACCGAACATTTTCCCATCTAATTCGTATTGCTGAATATCCCAACGAATTTCAGGGGAAAAATGATCGTTAAAATGCTGAGTTAATAATTCTGGTTTGATGTTTTCGAATGCTTTCAGATTTGGTCCCTGAAGCCCGAGCATTGAATGTGGTCTATCATTTATTCCATAGACGATATACCCGCCTTTTGTGTTAGCAAATGCAGCACAAGATCTCAGATACTCAGCTAAACTCTTCCAGCCGAATGATTTCTTAAATTCAAGCCAGGAGCATTCTCGCGAGCATACGCGATCTAGATATTTTGTATGTATTCGAAAAATCTCATTGAGTATTTCCTGAGAGAAAGGAGAAGTTTCAATCATGCCGCATCCGCTCTGATAGTGAGATAAGATCTTTCGATGATTCTCGCAAAGCTATCGAACTTTCGAACCACGCCTTGAGCGTGCTTGGCAAACTGTCTGACGGAGTCGCATCTCCGGATTCATCGCCGCCCCCCGCCGAGCCGTTGACGTAAAGCGGGATGCTCAGGTTCCCGTCCTGCTCGAGACATCCCTCGATCGTCGCCACGTAGGCGAAGCCGGTCTCATCCTTGAACGCGCGATAGGCGCCGGCAATCCGCTCGATGTGCTCGTCTGTCAGGTAACTCTGTGCCCGCTCCCGCGTCACCTCGTCGACTGCGTTGATCAGCAGGATCTTCCCTTGCCGTTCCATGGGTTTGAACATGCGGCAGACCATCACGCACGCCTCCATCGGCGAGTTGTAGAAGAGGTTCGGCCCGAGCCCGATGACGCATTCCACCAGGTCGGCCTCGATCAGCCGCCGGCGCATCGCGGCCTCCTCCTGCCGGAAGAGGACGCCATGCGGGAAAAGGATCGCGCATCGGCCTGTCTCGGGGTCGAGGCTCTTCAGGATGTGCTGTAAGAAGGCGTAGTCGGCCCGGCCCTGCGGCGGTGTCCCGAGGAAGTTGCGCCCCCACGGGTCCGCCGCGAACGAGGACCGGTCCCACTGCTTGATCGAGTACGGCGGGTTGGCGAGCACGACATCGAACTGCTGCAGCCGGTCGCCCTCGACGAAGAGCGGGTTCGAGAGCGTGTCGCCGCGCACGATCCGGAAGTTTTCGATCCCGTGGAGGAAGCAGTTCATCCGCGCGATCGCGGAGGTCATCAGGTTCCGCTCCTGGCCGTAGAGCCGGAGGTTCCGCCACTCGAGCCCCTGATGCCTAAGGCGCGCCACCGTCGAGATGAGCATCCCGCCCGACCCGCAGGTCGGATCGTAGATCGACTCGCCCGGCTGCGGCTCGAGTAGCTCGGTCATCAAATGGACGACGGTCCGGTTGGTGTAGAACTCGGCCGCGGTGTGGCCCGAGTCGTCGGCGAACTTCTTGATCAGGTACTCGTAGCCGTTCCCGAGCTCGTCCTCGGGCAGGTTCGCGATGGAGAGTTCGAGCGAGGAGAAGTGCTCGACGAGGTCGCGGAGGAGGGCGTCGGAGAGCCGGTCCCTGTTGGTCCACTGCGCGTCCCCGAAGATTCCGTAGAGCTGCTCGGGATTCGCTGTCTCGATGGCGCGAAGGGCCGCTTGTAGCGCGCTCCCGACGTCCTTTGCAACGCCGCGAATGGCGCCCCAGTGGGCCTCGGGCGGGATCTGGAACCGGTGGTTCTCGGGGAACGCCGCGAAATAGGTATCGCCGCCCGACTCCGCGAGCGCAGTCGCCGTCTCCTCGTCGTGGACATCGCAGAGCCGCTTGTAGAAGAGCAGCGGAAAGATGAACTGCTTGTAGTCGCCGGCGTCGATCGTCCCCCGGAGCAGCACGGCCGCGCCCCAGAGGTACGACTCGAGCTGCTGCTGCGTGATGCGGCCCGGAGCCGGCTCGTCCACGTGGAGCTGCGTCTGCCGGCTCGCCTCCCTCTCGCGTGACGGGATCATAGCAGCAGCCCCTCCCGTTTGAGGACGGCGATCAGCCGATCCTCCGCGGCGAACGCGGCCATCGCGCTCTCGCGCAGTCGTGCCGTCGCCTCCTCCACGGTTTGCACTTCTCCCTCGACCACCGGCTCGACGTAGCGCGGGATGTTCAGGTTGTAGTCGTTGGCCGCAATCTCCCCGAGCGGGACCACGCAGGCCACGCCGTCAACGTCCGCGAAATCGTGGTACCACCCAAAGATCCGGTCGACGTGCTCCGGGAGGAGCTCGTTCTGGGCGCGGCCAGCCCGGAACTCCTTCGAGGCGTCTATAACCAGGACCCTGCCTTTCTTCTCCGGTGCTTTTCGCCGGCGGAAGACGAGGATGCAGGCCGCGAGGCCGGTGCCGTAGAAGAGGTTCGGGCCGAGTCCGATCACCGCCTCGAGCAGGTCCATATCGAGGATCCGCTTCCGGATCGCCCCCTCCTTGCCCATCCGGAAGAGCGCCCCGTGTGGCAGCACCACGGCCACGCGTCCCGTCATGGGCGCCATCGACGTGATCATATGCTGGACCCAGGCGTAGTCGCCGCTCCGGTTCGGCGGGAGTCCCGCGAAGTTCCGCCCGTACGGGTCGCTGGCCCAGATATCGTCGCCCCAGTTCTGGAGCGAAAAGGGCGGGTTGGCGATGACGCAGTCGAACGTGGCGAGGTCGTCGCCGGAGAAGAACGCCGGCTCCCGCAGCGTATCGCCGCGGTGGATCGTAAAGTCCGAGGCCCCGTGCAGATAGAGATTCATCCGGGCGATGGCCGAGGTGGTGAGGTTCTTCTCCTGGCCGAAGAGCCGGCCCCAGAGAGTCCGGTCGTCGCCGTGGTTCTCGTGGACATGGTGGATCGCCTCGAGCAGCATGCCGCCGGTGCCGCAGGCGGGATCGTAGACACTCTCGCCTTCGCGGGGATCGAGGATTCGGATCATCAGCCGGACCACCGGCCGCGGCGTATAGAACTCGCCGGCCTTCTTGTTGGTCAGATCGGCAAACTTCTTGATCAGGTATTCGTAGGACTGGCCGAGGATGTCGGCCTCGGCCGCCTCGTTACTCAATTTGATCTTTGAAAAATGGTCGATGAGATCGCGGAGGAGAGTGTCTGAGAGGCGGTCCTTGTTCGCCCATTGAGCGTCGCCGAAGATGCCGTAGAGCTGCTCGGGGTTTGCTGTCTCGATGCACCGGAGCGCCTTCTGCAGCGCCTGGCCCACATTCGTGCTGACTTCCCTCACATCTTTCCAGCGACAGCCCTCGGGGATCTGGAACCGGTAGTTCTGGGAGAATTGCGCATACTCCTCGTCTCCCCTCGACTCGTCGAGAGCGGCCTGGTACTCCTCGTCATGGACATCGGAGATGCGTTTGAAGAAGAGAAGCGGGAAGATGTACGTTTTAAAATCGGCTGCATCGACAGGGCCACGGAGAATATTTGCGGCCTCCCAGAGATGAGATTCGAGATACGCGAGAGATGTCACCATAAAATTCAGCCTTGAATCGAATCGTGGTCGTTCCGCTCCAATATCTCAAGGTAATGATGCAATTACCATTCGGTTCTATCTCGATAAAGCATCCGTCTTCTTTCTACGACCGCCGTTGATAATTCCAGTTTCGAGATTTCCATACTCTACCGCTTGCTCCAGTTTTCCAGGGCGAACTGCCCTCGTGATGCCCACATATTGCTGGCGCAAGAAGGGCATGAGATTACCGGCCCAGGCCTGCCGGCGTTCTGCGACGGCGACGATCGGTTTGTCTCCGACGACTGCCTGCGGATGCCGGAACCGGAGAGCACCCCCACCGGGGGGGGAAGTTCACCGCCGAGATGGAGTTCGTCGGGCACACCGAACTGACCGAGGACGACGTCCTCGACCTCGAGGCGCGGCGCGAGCTCGCCGCCGCGATCGACCGCGAGATCTACGGCGACGATTACTGACTGAGCCGCGGGCAGGAACGTGTCCGACGGGACGACTCCCTCCGTGGGTGAGTCTGGTGAGTCTAACCGAGTCTGTCTCCGTCTCCGGCCGATCCAAAACAGAATGGAAATTGGCACGGGGCTGATCCAGACTCACCCAGACTCGGCAGACTCACCGACCCGCTCCCCGACCGTCGCCGTTCCCGGGGCCCGAGGGGACCCGTCGATCGCGAAACGGCCGCACCCGGTGACGGAGCGATCAGGTCTCGCAGGCGCCCGAAGCGAGGTAGTGGGCGAACACGGCCTCTCCGATCTCCTCCGAGATGACGGACCGGACGCGCTTCACGAATGCCTCGATGTCCTCCTCCTGGATGCAGCCGAGGCTCTCCGATCCGTCGAGGATCCGGTCGACGAGCCACTGGAGGTCGGCCTGGTCGAGCCGTTCGAGACGGCGCTCGAAGTCCTCCGCCGACTCGGCGTAATGGTTCGAGACCGGCGGCAGGATCGACTGATAGGCGTGGCCGGAGCCGCCGCATGTCATCTCCCCGCACTCCGGGGCGAGCTTCTGCAGGATCTCGATATCGCGCTCGGACAGTTCCCGGGCCATATGCGATCCGATGGGTGCGCCCGGGACTAATACTCGCCGGTCGGCTTTTTCTTGCGTGCCTTCAGATAGTATCCGATGGACCCGCGACTGTACGACAGGATCGCCGACGCGACCGCCCGGGCGTACGCCGAGGCGGTCGTGCACCTCCCCCCCGACGTCCTGGGGGCTCTCGAACGGGCCCGAGCGGCCGAGACCGGGCCCGTGGCCCGCGCCGAGCTCGAGAACATCCTGGCGAACGTCGACCTCGCCGGCTCGACGGGGCTGCCCCTCTGCCAGGACACGGGCGTTCCCGTGGTCTACGTCACGCTCCCGCCGTCGGTACCGTTCGAGCAATCGCTCTTCGACGCGATCGCCGACGGCGTCCGCCGGGCCACGGTCGCGGTCCCGCTCCGGCCGAACGTGGTCGACCCGTGCACGCGGAAGAACTCCGGCGACAACACGGGCGAGGGGATGCCCGCGATCCACGTCTCCCCCGGGGAGGCGTTCACGATCACGGTCCTGCCCAAGGGGGCCGGGGCCGAGAACATGTCCCGGGTCCGGATGCTCCTGCCGTCCGAGGTCGAGCGGATCCCCGAGGTCGTGGTGAGGTGCGTCCTCGAGGCCGGCGCCCGCCCCTGCCCCCCGGTCGTGCTCGGGGTCGGGATCGGCGGGACCTTCGATCTCGCGGCCTCGCTCGCGAAAGAGGCCCTGCTCGACCCGATCGACACCATGGACGAGTACGAGACCTCGCTCTGCGACGCCGTGAACCGGCTCGGGCTCGGACCGATGGGCCTCGGAGGCCGAACGACAGCGCTCGCCGTGAAGGTGCGGCGCGCGGCCTGCCACACGGCCTCGCTCCCGGTCGCGATCAACGTCCAGTGCTGGGCGAACCGCCACGCGACCGCAGTCGTGGAGGTGGACTGAATGGACCTCGCGACACCGCTCGGCGACGAGGTGCTCTCGCTCCGGGCCGGCGACCGGGTCACGCTCTCGGGGGTCGTGTACACGGCCCGGGACGAGGCGCATCTCGAGATGATGCGGCACGGGATCCCGTTCGATCCCGTCGGCGCGGCCGTCTACCACTGCGGCCCTGTGATCGGAGAAGACCGCGTGATCGCGGCCGGTCCGACCACCTCGGCGCGGATGAACAGACTGTCGGGGTTCCTTCTCGATGCGGGGGTCCGGGCCCTGATCGGCAAGGGCGGGATGGACGCGACGGTCACGGAACAGCTCCGGGGCCGCGGGGTCTATCTCGCGTTCACGGGCGGGTGCGCCGCCCTCGCAGCGGCGCGTATGCACCTCGAGGGCGTCTCCTTTCCCGAGCTCGGCATGGCCGAGGCCGTCTGGGCGATCCGGCTCGTCCGCCTCCCCCTCGTCGTCGGGATCGACAGCCGCGGCCGGAACCTCTTCGCCGAGGTCCAGGCCCGCGCGGAGTCGGCCGCCGGGTCTCCCCGTGAGTGATCTTCAAATACCTTTTCGAAGTAGCACGCCAAAACCGTACGCAGGAAGGGATCGATGAAGCTCGCGATCGACGAGA
>JBDKUZ010000012.1:0-2251 GCA_039679395.1 Methanospirillum sp.
CCGAACGGCGCGCCGGGGAGCTCGAAGGCGCGCTCCAGGCTCGAGAGGTTCCGCTGGTCAAGGCGCATAGTCGAGCCGACGGCCCCGAGGAGGGCGTTCCCGGCCCCGAAGTCGTCGGCGAGGACGAGGGTCCCGCCGGATTGGACGAAGGCGCGAAACAAGGCGGCCTCGCCGGCGGTGGGGGCGCGGCCCGGCGCGACCACGAGGAGGGTCGCGTTCGCGCGCCCGGCGAGCGCGGCCGGGTCGTCGATCGCGACGGCCCCGCGGTCGTCGAGGGCGGAGAAGTACGCGGAGGTCCCGTTCCAGGACGGGTTGTACCGGCTGAACTCGTCGTCGGTGGAGGAGAGGTGGACGAAGAGCGCGGCGACCCCTACCAGGACCACGAGGCCGACGGCCCAGCCGATCCAGGCGCGGGGAGGCGTCCCCCCGCCCTCACCGGCCGGCACGGGCCGTCTCCGCGAGCGCCGCGACGTACCCCTCGACCGCGGTCTCGACGTCGACCGGCGTCGGCTCGCGGCCGGAGTAGGCCACGGCCTCGTAGCAGGCCGCGACGCGGGCCACGGCGACCCCGGCGGGGGTCCCGGTGAAGTGGGCCGCGAGCTCGCGCGGGGTCATGCTCCCGAGGCGGGCCCCGGGCTCGGCCTCGGCAAGCCGCTCGACGAGCGCCCGATAGACGGCCTCGACGCCTCCGCGCCCGCCGTCCCCGGCGATCTCCCGGGCCGTGGCGCGCAGGTCCTCGACCGGCGTCGGAGCCGGAGGGGCCTCGACGACGGGCTCGGGGGCGACGGGGACGACCCTCGCGGGCGCCGGCCGGACGATCGTCCCGGGCTCCCCGGTCCGGTTCCGGCGCCAGAAGAGGAAGCCGCCGGCCCCGACCAGGAGCAGGACGACCAGCAGGCCGACGACGGGGAGGACGGAAAAGCCGCCCGGCACCTCGGCCTCCGCGACCCGGCTCGAGCCGGGGTTGATCGGCCGGCCGTCGTCAAAGGAGACGTTCGCCACGACCCTGTGGCTCCCGCCCGCGACCCCGGCGAGGAGCTCGAACTGCCCGGCCGGGCCGGTCGTGCAGTTCGCCGAGCCCGCGCCGTCGAAGACGAGGCGGACGGCGGCGCCGGGCACGGCCCTGCCGGCCGCGGTCACGTTCCCGATGCAGTGCAGGGCCGACTCGTTCTGCCACACGGTCGGCGTGACGTCGAGCAGGACCACGGGGTCGACCGCGGCGACCTCGAGGCTCGCGTCGGCGCTCCGGAGGGGCCCGCCGTCGGCGTGGACGACGTGCGTCCCGGCGGCTATCCGGTCGACGGCGAGGTCGAACCGGTACGTGCCGTTCGCCGGGACGGCCCGGCCGACCTCGACGCCGTCGACGAGGAGCCGGACGGACGCGTTCTCCGCGCCCGTCCCCGAGCACCGGACCGTGTCGCCGAAGACGGCCGGGGTCCGGGTCAGGTTCAGAACGAGGGTGAACGGCACAGTCGCGTTCGGCGTCGGCGTGGCGACCGTCGCGAGGACGGTCGGCGTGGCCGCGGCCGTCAGGTTCGCCGTCACGTTCCCGACCCCCATGGCGGTCGTGTTCGCTGCCGGCAGCGCGGCTCCGGCCAGCCCGGCCAGGCAGGCGAGGGCGACGAGCGCGGCGAAGGCGGCGCGGAGTCTAATGGCTTCCACTCTCCGTTATCACGTGAATGAAAGCTTCGCGCACCAGCCGGATATCTTCTTCTGTCGGCTCGGCCCCGGCGTAGCGGACGCGCTCGTGGACCCGGACGAGCTCGCGGAGGGCCTCTCCGGCCGGGCCGTCGGCAAAGCGCGCCCCGATCTCGCGCGGGGTGAGGGAGAGGAGGCGCTCGCCGGGGTGGCGCAGGTCGAGCTCGCGGACGAGCCGGCGGTAGAGCCGGGTGACGGCCTCGCGCCCGTCGACCCCGTTCTCGAGGACGGCCGCGGCACTGGCGGCCTCCGCGACGGTCGGCGCGGGCGGGAGCTCGACCACGGGCTCGGGCGGGGGCGCGGCCCGGTACGCGGCGTGCCGGGCCGGCAGGGCGCGCCGGCGGCGGAGGTAGAGGACGGCCCCGAGGCCGGCGCCGCCGAGGCCGAGGAGGTAGAGGAGGGGCGCGAGCCAGTCCAGGATCGACGGGACCTGGAGCTCGACCGGGGCCGAGACCGAGCCGTTCAGGGGGAGGTCGACGGGGGCGGCGTACCGCGCGACGAGGAGGTGCCGGCCGGGCTCGAGGTAGGTCGCGTTGATGGCGTACGCGCCGTC
>JBDKUZ010000013.1:0-12220 GCA_039679395.1 Methanospirillum sp.
TGGACATGAGGAAAGGGTACCCCGCCCACTGCATATCACTTCTTCGGCAGCTTGATGGGCGAGCGGGGGCCACGCCTGTACATGCCGCGGACCGACGCCGGACTCCCTCTCCTCGCCCTGATCGCCGCCGCCTCCTGGATCGCTGCCGCGGCGGCCGCCCTCGCGGACCTCGCGGCCGTCGCCGTGGTCCTGGCGATCGCGCCGGCCGCGGTCGGCGCGTACCGCGACCGCCGCCTCGGGCCGGGCCTCGCCGTCGCGGGCGCAGCGATCTACGGCCTCGCCTCGGCCTGGGCCGGGGCATCGCTCCTGTCGGTCGGGCTCGGCGCGCTGGGAGCGGCCGGGCTGGGCCTGCTCGTGGCGGCCACCATCGGGACCGCGGCCGACGAGGCCGCGACGTACCGGGTCTGGTACCACGGCCTGCGCGACCGGCTCCCGGCAGCGACCCTCTTCTTCATGCCCGAGACGGGCCGGGTCCACGACCTGAACGACCGGGCCGCGGACCTCCTCGGGCCGCTCCGGACGCGCTCGCTCGCGGAGGCGTTCGCCGACCCCGACGCGTACGACGCGTTCGCCGCCGAGGTCGCGGCCGGCGAGGCTGTCCATCGCGGGGCCTGGCTCCGCGGCGCCGACGGCGCGGACCGCTGGTGCGAGCTCGCGAGCGCGATGGCGACCCCGGTCCTGGCGGTCGTCTCCGTCGACGACCGGACGGCCGAGCGGACGGTCGCGGACGCGCTCGCCGCGAGCGAGGCCGCCCACCGGACGCTCGTGGCCCATGCGCCGGGGGCCACCCTGCTCGTCGACGACGACTTCCGCATTGCCGCGGCGGGCGGCGAGGCCCTCGAGGCCCTCGCGGGTCGGGACGAGCCCGTGGCCGGCCGGACCCTCTGGACCGCCTTTCCCGACCGGGTCGCCCAGGCACTCGAGCCGCTTGCCCGGCTCGCGGTCTTCGGCGCGCCCGGGACGGGCGAGCTCGAGGCGGGCGGCCGGCGGTTCCTGCTCGCGGCCGCGCCCGTGCCCGGGGACGGCGGGACCGTGACCGGGGCCGCCATCGCCGCGACCGACGCGACGGCCCTCTTCGGCCGCCTCGGCGAGTGCGAGGAACGCCGGAGCCTCGCGAACGCGCTCCTCGCCGTGCACCGGGCCGAGGGGACGGACGCGGCCGACCGCCTCCTCGCGGCCGCCCTCCGCGCGACCGGGTCGCGGTACGGCGCGGTCCTCCGGGTGGACGACGATGCGCTGGTCCCGCTCGCCGTCTCCCCCGCGCTCGCCGATGCGGACCTCGCCGTGCTCGCCGGGGACGTGGCCGATTCCGGCGAGCCGGCGGCGCGCGAGGCGCGGCCGGACGCCCCGCTCCCCCTCCGCCGGATCCTCGCGGTCCCCGTCGGGAAAGGCGTGGTCGCGGTCGCGGACCGGTCCGCGCTCTATACCGACCGCGAGGTCGCGCTCGTCCGGGCGCTCGCGGACGAGGGCTTCGCGGCCGCTGCTCGCTCCGCAGCCGGTGCCGAAACCGCGGCGAGGGCCGATGCGTTCGAGGCCCTCCTGGCCGCAGTGCCCCTACCGCTCGTCGTCGCCGGCCCCGACGGCCGGGTCCGGTACGAGAACGAAGCGGCCCACGCCCTCTTCGGCGAGGCGGCCCCGGACAGCCTTGGGCTCCGCATCGCCGGGCCGGACCGGAACAGGGTCGCGACGACCGAGGAGCGGCGGCGGCGCGGGGCCCGCGGCGTCCCGACGCGGTATCGTGCGGCGGTCCTCGACGCGAACGGCGCCGAGCGCCCGTGCCTGGTCGCGGCCGTCTACCGCAAGCCCGAGACCGCGGCCCTCCTCGCGTTCCTCGACCTCGGCCCGGCCGCCCGCTTCGACGCGTGCCGCGACCGGGCGGTCGGCGTGCTCGAGGCCCGGCTGGAGGGGGCGCTCGGCGCCGCCGGCGACGACCCCGCAGCGTTCGCCGAGGCCGTCCGAGCAGCCTGGCGGGCCTCGATCCGGGAACGGAACGTGCTGGCCGCGCCCACCCCGTTCGAGGCGCTGCCGGACTGCGACTACTCCTGATCGACCCGGACGAGGTCGCGGGCGTCGCGGACCGCGAGCTCCTTCGCCCCCTCATAGGTCGAGACGATCCCGTAGCACTCGAGGAGCTCGCCCGCCTGCGGCGCCGGCTCGGGGACCGCGCTCGCCGGCACGAAGACCCGCACGCCGCCGATGCGGCAGATCAGGTGGCCGCCATTCGCCGCGACCACGTCCTCGACCGGGCCCCGCACGGACGCGAGCGTCCCGTCCGGGAGGGTCGGCGAGAAGGGGGTCGCGAACGCACCGGAGCCGAGATACTCGAGGAGCGCGGCCCCGGCCGCGACCACGGCGAAGACGCCGACGAGAAGGAGGAGCGCCCGCCGCTCCTGTGGCATCAGCATATCTACGAATTAGTTCGTAGTCATCCTAAATATAACCGGCAGATTTAAGTGTTAACACTGTTAACATTATATGTATGACCGGGTCTGGTCTTCCCCCATCCTCCAGAACGGTCCTGCACCTGCTGGACGCCAGCGGTTCCATGACCCACAAGGAGCTTGTGTCGCGGTCGAATCTCGCACCGCGCACCGTACGATACGCGCTGAAGAAGCTGAAAGAGCACCACCTGATCATCGAGAAGTTCAACTTCAAGGACGCTCGACAGATCATCTACCAGTCGCGTCCCGCGGCTGTTGCGGTACCCGCATGAGTGAGCGGGTCTGCGACATCATGGTCTGTGATGCCATGGTGCGCAAACTCGTTCCCACGGCACGCGCCGAGCTGGTCTGCCGCCTGGTGACGAACCAGGGCGTTCCGCAGACCGAGGTGGCGCGGCGGCTCGGCATCAGCCGCGCCGCGATCTCCCAGTACGTCAGCCGCAAGCGCGGCAGCTGCGATGGCCTGGACCTTTCGCCCGAACTCTCCGTCATGATCGACCGCTGGGCGCTCTCGGTCATGGGTGAGGAGGAGGGTGCGATCACCATCTGCGACCTCTGCCGCTGCGCGGCAAAGAAGTTCTGAGGTACTCTTCTACCGTCTCTTCCGCCAGAGCAGCGCGGCTGCAATCACGACGAGGACGAGGGCCGCGACCCCGAGCCGGAACCAGTCGATCCCCCGGCCCGCGACCGCGGCCGTTCCGCCCGCGCCGGCGTCCCAGTCCGCGTCGAATGCCGCGGCGAAGTATTCGGCCGTGCCGGGATCGTCCACGATCACCCCGGCCTCGCGGTTGAACGAGGGCGAGGCCTCGTTCCAGTTGATGGACGAGACGAGCACGCGGCGGTCGTCCACGACCACGCCCTTCGTGTGGACCTTGGTCAGCGCGTGCGCGTCGAGGTCGATGATCCGGGCCTCGAGCGGCAGCCTCTCGGTCTCGGCGATCCGGTTGATCAGTCGCACCTGCTCGTCGTTGTCGGCCTCGTCCTCGGTGTTGAACCAAGCGCCGTCGAGGAGGACGCGCACCTCGACCCCGCGGCGGGCCGCTTCCACGGCCGCAGCGAGGTACCGCTGGAGCCGCGTGCCCGACTCGTTCGTGATGTAAGCCTGCTCGATCCGGACGGAGCGTGTCGCCGATCGGACGAGGGCCTCGACCTCGCCGGCCGTGTCGGGCGCGAGCACGGTCGTGACCGTGGCGTCCGTGAACGGCGCGGGTGTGAAGAGAGGTGCGAACAACCGGTCCGACGGCGTCTCGACCGCGCCTGGCTTCACGGTCGTCACCGGGTGGACGTCGCGTCCGCCGAGGTCGGTCTCGAAGACCTCCGCGAAGTACGCGGCGACGCGCGGGTCGTCGAGCACGACGCCCCACCCCCGGTTGCCCTGCCGGCCCGCCGGCGGAAACGCGGCCGGCTTCCAGTTCTCGGTCGTGACGAGGGTCCAGCGGTCGTCGACGACCATGTACTTCGCGTGGTCGTACCGGTACCGGGCATGGGCGTCCTCGTCGGTCGCCATGAACCGGACCTCGGCCCCAGCCTCGAGGAGCCGGCCGAGTGCCGGCCATTCGCCCGACGGGACGCCGCCGACGGGCGACCCTTGAGCGAGCACGGTCACGGCCACGCCGCGATGGCGGGCCGCGACGAGCGCGTCGATGAGGACCGGGTCGGTCAGCTCGTACGCGTTCAGCCGGACCGAGGATGCGGCCGACGCAACGACGTCTTCGAGCACGTCGGAGGAGCAGTCGGGGGCGACAAAGGCCGTGCCCGAGACGTTCGCCACCGTGGCCGGCTCGAAGCGCGACTGGCCGATCATCAGCACGCGCGGGTCCCAGACGCCGTTCTCGCAAAAGTGAACCTGGCCCTGCCGCGGGGTAACGTCGCCGGGCCACGCGACACGGTCCGTCTCGGCCCCGTTCACCAGCAGGACCAGCTCGTCGCGGTCGTTGCCGAGCCGGAGGTCCTTCGTGGTGACCATCCCCGGGGCGGAGGACGCGTCCTGGAGCTCGAAGTCGGGGAGCGCGCCGTGGACGAAGGCATACGCCGATCCGTTCCGCGCGACCACGACCCGGCCGTGGCCGACCGCGCCGGGCGGAAACGCGGCCGTTCCCTCGTGGTCGGTCACGGCGACCCCCGCGAGGGGGCCGTCGCCCGAGAGCGCGAAGAACTCGTCGGCCTCGCCCGAGAGCCAGGTGTCGGGGCAGACCTCGGCCAGAGCGTACGCCCCGGCGCAGGGGGCGAGGCAGAGCAGGAGCACGAGCAGGAGGCCGATCCGCATCGATCGACTTTTTGTCACGGCCCGGTTTATAGTACGCACCGTGCGCCAGCTCGTGGTCAAGTTCGGCGGCTCCCTTCTCGACTGCGCTACGTCGCTCGTCCCGATCCTCGGGGCCGCACCCCGGCCGATCCTCGTCGTGCCCGGCGGCGGCCAGTTCGCCGACGCCGTGCGCGCCCTCGACCCGGCGCCCGATGCCGCCCACTGGATGGCGTGCGCGGCCATGGAGCAGACGGGCCTCTACCTGGCATCGCTCGGGCTTCCCGCGACGGGGACGCTGCGGGCCTCCGACGGCCCGTCCGTGCTCCTCCCCTACCGCCTGCTCCGCGAGCGCGACCCGCTGCCGCATTCGTGGCAGGCCAGTTCGGACACGATCGCCGCCTGGTGCGCGGCCGAGCTCGGCTGCGACCTTCTGCTCGCGAAATCGGTCGACGGCATCGTCGCCGGAGGTCGGCTCGTGGAGGTCGTGGTTGCGCCGATCGAGACCGACGCGGTCGATCCGTGCCTCGTCCCGTTCGTCCTCTCACACGGTGTCCGCACGAGACTCGTCAACGCCCGGGTTCCCGGCAGGTTCGCGTCGGCTCTCCGCGACGAGCCCGTTCCGGGGACGCTGATCGACCCCAGCTTATTTGTGGGCCGAGCGTGAACGTACTGGGGATCGGGTCTCCATGACGACGAAAAAGTGCACATCGTGCAATGCCCCCCTCGCCGAGATCGGCGGAACCACGTTCCTCTGTCCCCAGTGCGAGTTCGAGATCAAGCGGTGCCACCGGTGCCGCGAGCAGAGCATTCCGTACATGTGCCCGCAGTGCGGGTTCACAGGGCCCTGACCATGGGCGATGTCGCGTGCATCATCCGGGTCATGCCCGAGTCTCCCGAGGTCGACCTCGAGGCACTCAAGGCGAGCCTGAAGAAGGTGGCCCCCGAGATCCACGAGATCACGGAGGAGCCGATCGGCTTTGGCCTCAAGGCTCTCATGGTCGTGGCCGTGGTCGGCGACCAGGGTGGGCAGACGGACCGGCTCGAGGAGCTGCTCTCGTCCGTCCCCGGTGTCGAGCGGGCCGAGATCCGCGAAGTGACCCTGACCTGAACGCCCCTTTTTTCCTCTCCGTTCGCGAGCGGAGCGGCTCTCACTCCCAGTCGAGCCGTTCGAGGACGATCGCGGTCTCGGCGCGAATCCGGTCGACCGAGGCGCGGAACGCCGTCACCTCTTCATCGTCGAGCCGGATCGGGATCGGCGTCACGCCCTGCCGGTTCACCCGGGCCGGGACGCCGATACAGACTCCCCCGATGTCGTGGACCTCGGAGCGGAGGTAGGCCGAGACCGTGAGGATCCGGTTCTCGTCGCCGAGGACCGTCCGGACGAGGGTCGCGATCGCCTCGCCCGGGCCGTACACGGTCGAGCCCTTGTGGCGGATGATTGTCTCGCCGCTCGCGCGGACGGCCTCGACCATCCTGGCGAGGGGCAGATCCGCGAAGGACGGCAGGCGGTCGATCCGGATCCCGCCGATGGTGGTCGCGGACCAGAGCGGGACCATGGACGGGCCGTGCTCACCGATGATCCGGGTGTGGACCTCGGAAACGTGGACCTGGAAGGCCTGGGCGATCAGGGACTTCAGGCGCATGGAGTCAAGGTGCGTGCCGAGGCCGAAGACCTGACCCGGCCGGAACCCGGAGTGCCGAAGCGCGACCGAGGTCATCACGTCGACCGGGTTCGTGACCATGAAGAGCTTCGCGTTCCTGGCCTGGCGCCCGATCTCCTCGGCCGCGTCGGCCACGATCCGGGCGTTGGTGAGGGCGAGGTCCATCCGGTCCTGAGTCGCCGTCCTGGCGGCGCCGGCCGTGTGGACGATCACCTCCGAGCCCGCGACGTCGGCGATATCGGTCGACCAGGAGAGGCGGCAGTTCGTCCCCCGCGCGGCGTAGCTGTCGTTGAAGTCGCGGCGGAGTCCCTCGAGGAGCGTTTCGCGGCCGGGTCGTCCGACGAGCAATATTTCGTCGACGTACGGGATCTCGGAGATCGGATGCGCTGCAAAAGAGCCGACGTTGCCGGTCGCACCGATGATCGCAACACGTGCCATGAGATCAGAACCGGTGGGAACGGGTTCTCGGTCGACGCTACGCACCCGGCCGGTCCGGCGGACCCTTCCTCCACCCCGCACCCCCGCGGGCGCCGAACGTCTACGGTGGGTCTGCTCCCTTCCGGGCCTGAACCGGTGCCCGCAGCAACAGGCCGCCGCTCCCTCCGGAGCATTGGTCCCTGGCCGTCGACCTCGCAGGACAAGGCTTCAACGTCAGGGTCCGACGGACACAGCCGGGCCGTGGGCGCCTTCCTCGAACTTCGCCCTCCGCATGCCGACGATTTCGGATCACAGGTGACGCCGGGCCACCCGGGCTAGTTCCCGATATCTATTCCCTGCCTCAAGGGATAAATACCTCTCTCCCTGCACAATCCAGCCATCGCCGCGTGATCCGGGCGAGTCGGGCCGGCTCCTTGCCAAACGGGTCGAGGGCCGCGAGCCGGGCGCCGCTCGCCGGAAGGAGCGGAGGAAGGCGCCAGAGGCTCCCGTGGTAGACCCGGATCTCCTGGGCGCCGTGCGCGACGGCGACCGTGATCGGCTCGTCGCGGACGCCGGCCTCGCGGCACTCGGCGTAGGAGGCGAGGAGCTCGACCTCGTCGACGAGCAGACCGTCGCGGTTCGCGGCGAGGTTCAGGCCGGCGAACCAAGCGGCTGGGCCCCAGGCGTCGTTCAGCACGACCGTCGGGACGAGCCGGAGGGCCGCTACGAGCCCGAGCGTGCCGGCGCCGGAGCAGGCGTCGACGAAGAGGTCGGGCAGGGCCCGGCGGACGGCGCGGTCGGCCGCCGTCACCTTGGGGTCGTCGGGGCGGGGGGCCTCGATGTGGCAGGTCGAGGCCTGCTTGTACAGGACGAGCGGGCCGGGCGGCGTGAAGCGGACCTCGGCGTAGACGTCGCAGCCGGCAAGGAGGGTGTGCGTACCGTCGGCGCCGGGGACAAGCCGGTTGTCGAGGACGACGCCGCGGACCTCGGGGACCTCCGCGAGGAGCCGCCGGGCCGAGGCGAGGTCCGCGTGCCGCGTCAGGAGCACGAGGGACGTCGGCGGGAGGAACGGCGGCCGGCGCATGGGAGCGAGGGGGTGGAGGAGGGGCGTGCCGACGGCGGCGAGCGGCGCCGCCCGGTCGAGCCGGCCTTCGTCGACGAGCACGGCGTGGACGGCGGCCATCACGCCGTCGAGCGATCGCCGGCCGCAGGCGCACGGCTCGGGCGGCTCGCCCGGCGGCCGATGCGGGTCGATGCGGTCCCGCGGGCAGGCCGGGCAGGGGGCGAAGCGGGTGTCGAGGCCGTCGAGGACAGCCCCGGCGTCGGGAAGGGGCTCGCCGCAGACCGGGCACTGCATCGAAGAGGTGTTCGTGTTCGGAGGGAAAAAGGCGTCTCTTCGCGAGGATGGGCCCGATGCGATTCGAACGCATGACCGCCCGGTTATGAGCCGGGCGCTCTGACCAGCTAAGCTACGGGCCCGAAGGTGACGGCGGAAGAGATCGGTCTTCCAGATATTTAATCGTCGTGGAACCGGAGAAAATGGAAGACGCCGCCAACAGGACTCGAACCTGTGGCATGCTGGTTAACAGCCAGCCACTCTACCAACTGAGTTATGGCGGCTCCGGTGTCTGATAATGTTGCCTCGAACGCCTATTAAAGGTAGCGGACGTGCCCCCGGAGCGGGGCGTCAGGCCCGCCGGATCGACTGGAGGAGCGCGATCAGCCCCTCGATCTCGGCATCGAGTCCCTGAAGGAGCAGGGCCGTCCGCGGCGTCGCCACCGCGCCTGCGGGCGAGGCCTCGATGTAGCCCTGGGCCTCGAGGACGTGAAGCGAGTACCGGACCCGGTGCACGGGCTCGTCGAGGAGTTCGGAGAGCTTCAGGATCCCGATCGGCTGGTGGCGTGCGACGGCGCGGGCCACCTCGAGGTGGCGGGCGAGGAGTTCGATCTCGCTTCGCATCTTGCCGAGCAGGTCCGTATCGGGACTCAGGGCTGTGCCATCAACCATGCCTTCTCTCTCCTGTACATCCGCATGAAGACGACTGCGAGCACTGACGCGACGACCACGAGCAGGCCGAAGAGCGGGAGCGCGTACCCGCGTCCCATGAAGAGGGCGATCACCGCGAGAGCGTATGCGAAGATGACCACGTTCAGGAGCAGGGCCAGCTTGTAGAACTTCCACTTGAAGCGCTCCTTGGTCGCATCGTCCATGATCGGAGTTCGCCGGCATGCTAGAAGAAGGTGATCGAAAAGGCCCGCGCGAGCTCGGCCGGAGCCCGGGCCCGGCCGGTTTTTTATACCGCCGCCGTGTATCCTGGGGCGGAGACGAAGGGATGGCACGGATCCTGGTCGCGTACGCGACAAAGCACGGCTCGACGGCCGGCGTGGCCGAGGCGGTGGCCCGCGAACTTGACGGGGCGGGGTTCGAGGCCGTGGCGGCCGCGTTCGGCACCGTGAACTCGCTCGAGGGCTACGACGGGGCCGTGCTCGGAGCCCCGATCTACGTGGGCAGGCCCCTCGACCTCGCGGCGTTCGTGGCGCAACACCGCGAGGAGCTGGCCCGGATCCCGGTGGCCGCGTTCGCGACGGGGCTGACGCCGGCCGCGCCCAAGCCCAAGCCCGAACAGGTCGAACAGGCGCGAAAGGCGCTCATCGACGCCCTGGCGCCAATCAGGCCCATCGCCGCGACCCTCTTTGCCGGAGCGCTCCACCCGGCGACGATGGGCTTCGGCGAGCGGGCCGTGACGCGGCTGCTGCGGGCGCCGAGCGGCGATTTCCGCGACTGGACCGCGATCGCCGGGTGGGCCCGGACGCTCGTCCCGCTCTTCCGCGGCGGCAGTGTCCACTGATTCCTGTCTCTTCATCTTCCCCGGAGACGGAAGCCGCACAGGGGACCATGGTCCGGTCCGCTGCCCCTTTTCCGTTCTCCGGTATGAGAACGATTGATAGCGTCACTCTTCATTTAAAACTCTCATCTTTCAAAACCGATAGAAAAATAATGGGGTGCAATTTCAAAAAAGAGACAGAATCTTTCTTTGCCTTGCGTAGTCGCCGTGCAATCTATTATCTCGATTGTGGTACATTCCCCCGCACCTGCCCGGGTCGGTTGCTGCACGCGGTGCGCCAACTCCGGCGACCCTTCGGCCCGTGGTCGGGCAGGAACGGAGCGTGCGCACCCGGTCGATGCGCGCGAGGTGAACGGAATGGAGAAAATATTGCTTACGAATGCGCGGCGTTGTGCGTGGCTCCTCGCCGGGCTTCTCCTGCTTCTGCTGTGCGCACAACCGGCCCTGGGATCGACCCTGACCGTGACTTCGCCTTCCTCCTCGGTCTGGACGATAGGGGAGGTCCGGGAGATCGCCTGGACCCATACGAGCCTCGCGGGTACCGATGTAAGGCTCGAATTGTGGAGGGGCGGGCTGACCGATCGGTACTATGCCCGCACAATCGCCGTCTCGGTGCCGGCCGATGCCGGCTCCTTCTCCTGGACGATCCCCGATGACCTCCAGACCGCCGACGACTACTGGGTCTCCGTCAGGTCCGTATCCGATTCGGCGGTCATGGACAGCGGCCATCTGTATCTCTTCCCGCCGACCTGCACCCTGACCATACGCTCGCCCAGTGGCCACGTCTGGACACCGGGGGAGACCCATGAGATCGCCTGGACCCAGGCGGGGGCCACGGACGATGTGAAGATCGAGCTCTGGAGAGGCGGGTTGACCGACCTGCATATGGTCCAGACGATCGTCCCCTCGGTCCCGGGCGACACCGGCTCCCTCTCCTGGACGATCCCCGAGACCCTTCCGCCGGCCGACGATTACTGGGTCTACGTCACCTGCCTGTCCACCCCCGGGGTTACGGATAGGGGCCATTTCTTCCTCTTTCCGCCGGTTAACCAGGACCCCGTCGCGGAGCTCGCCGCCAGTCCGCTGAGCGGTGTTGTACCGCTGACGGTTGCGTTCAGCGCCTCCGGGTCCTCGGACTCCGATGGGACGATCGAGTCGTATCTCTGGGACTTCGGGGACGGATCGAGCGGCAATGGCGTATCCGCTTCGAAGATCTACACCGCGCCGGGCACCTATACCGCCACCCTGACGGTGACGGACAACGAGGGCGCCAGGGCTATCGCTACGGCGACAATCATCGCCCGGACGCCCGCCGAGGGGATCGCCGATCTGATCGCGAGCGTGGAGAGGTACGGGATAAAGGCCGACGTCGAGACAGGGCTCACGGACAAACTCGACATCGCCATCGCGGCGCTGGACGCGGGCAACGAGAGGATGGCGATCAACAATCTGAATGCCTTCATCAAGCTGGCGAAAGCGCAGCGAGGAAAGGCGCTGACCCCGACTCTGGCCGATACCCTGATCGCCGAGGCGCAGGAGATTGCCGCGGGCATATAGGTCCTGGAACGGCCTTCGGGGGTACGACCCACCTCATTTTTCCCGAATGCCGATATACTCTTTTGGCCTTCCCCGGGCGAGATACCGGGCGCACGGGACGCCGCGGATCGATGCTAATCTTTTTCGCCGTTGCCTTGATCGGTTTGTATGACGTGAGCTCGGGGTGCCGGCGGGCTCGATCACGACCCTTCCCTCCGCGGTGACGCACGGTGAGATGCTCCTGGGGTCCCGGTGCGATCCATCCTCTTCTGAGATACGGAAAATCCGGCATACTTAACGGATTCATTACGACCGGGTGAACCGGATACCTACTTCATCTCGCCGAGCGCATAGATCCCCCGATGGACCTGCTGGACGAAGCGATCCGATCGAGCGGGGCCGCGGCCTATGTCGGGTACGCGTCCTCGACCGACCCCGATATGCGGTACCTGACACGGTTCCAGACCACGGACCCCGTGATCTTCCTGAAGCGGCCGGGCGAGAGGGGGCTCATGGTCGTCTCGCAGATGGAGTACGCCAGGGCCGCGGCCGAGTCGGCCTTCACGCCGATCACGCGGGCCGAGGCCGGGCTCTTCACCCACTGGAAGGACCCCGCCGACCGCTGGTCGGCGATGGCGGCCGCGATCGCCGGCCTTGCGAACGGCGACGTGCTCGTGCCGCCGTCGTTCCCGATCGCGCTCGCCCGCGGCCTCGAGGGCCACAGCCGCGTCCTGATCGACGAGGGCACGGTCGCGCGGCGGCGCGCGATCAAGGCTCCGGCCGAGGTGCAGGAGATCCGGGCCGTGCAGCGCGCGAACGAGGCCGCCATGGCCGCGGCAACGGCGATGATCGGAGCATCGGAGATCCGCGACGGCCTCCTCGTCCACGGCGGCGAGTTGCTCACGGCCGAGCGCGTCCGGGCCGAGTGCCACCGGGCCCTCCTCGCGCACGGGTGCCGGGCCGCGGACACGATCGTCGCCCCCGGCGAGCAGTCTGCCCAGCCCCACCAGCGGGGCACGGGGCCGCTCGAGGCGGACCGGCCGATCGTGATCGACATCTTCCCCGAGGACGAGC
>JBDKUZ010000014.1:0-7589 GCA_039679395.1 Methanospirillum sp.
TTCGAGAGCGCTGCCGCGGCCATCCAGCGGCAGCATTCGTTCGTGCCGTTCAGGTTCTCGACGAGCGGGTCCACGGCCCGGGGATCGCCGATGTGCTCGAGCGCCCAGATGGCCGGGACGCGGACCAAGTAGTTCTCGTGGCCGGCCGCGGCCACGAGCGCGTCCACGGCCGGGGCCCCGATCCGCTCGAGCGCGACAGCGGCCCGCCACCGCGTCTCGCGCTCGGCCGAACCGAGCAGGTCCGCGATCGCGCCGACGGCGCTCTCGCCGTGCGCGGCGACCGCCTCGGCCGCGTCGAGCATCTCGTACGTCGTTCCCTGGACGAGCTTCTGAACGAGCTCGCTGACATTCTGGTTCTGTTTCTCCATCGCTCTCCTCTCCTCCGTCGAATCTCTCGACAGATCCACCTCGCACGGCGTATATAATAGAAATTTGCACCACGACGTTGCACGGCAATGATGACGGGCAATATACGCGGCCCGAACGGAAGATCGGACTCGCTGCGCTGTCGTAGCCCCTGAATCGTCGGACAGGACGCTGGGCCCGCGGCCCACTTCCGTCGTCAGACGATCGCGGGAGGACCACCGCTGATAGCGAGCGAGGAAGAGGAGAGAGGAGATGAAAGGGTCGGCGTCACCCCATGAGGCCCAGGATATCGGCGAGGCCCGTCGCCGCGACGATGCCGAAGAGCGCGAGGACCCACGACACCATCAGGTAGAGCACAAGTGCGACAACGGCCACGGCGGTGGCCTTCCCGGTATCCACCCCGTAGAGCTCGCGCACGCCGATGACGGTCAGCACGACCGCCCAGAGCTGGCCGAGGAGCCAGCCGACGATCGGGATCCAGCCCAGCAGCAGGTACGGCGTCTGCGCGTAGACGGCCGTTCTGAACGCGTCAGCGAAGTCCCCGCGCCCGCCGAGCGCCTTCGCGCCGATCTGCAGGACGATCGACCAGATCACCAGGGTGAAGAGCCCCCACACATAGGTAAAGATCAGCGCCCAGACGAAGGAGAGGATCCCTGCGGCCCTCCCGGTATGGATTCCGAGGGCGCTCCCGTTCACCGCGGAGAACCCGAGGTAGACCATCAGACCGGCGAGAACCGACGTGAAGACGAGCAGAAGCAGGAAGTAGACGGCGGCATCCTTCAGCGACTCGCCGCGGACGGAGCGGAACGTCTCGGTAGGCCGGGAAAAGAAGCCTGAAATTTTGTTAAAGAATGACAGTGCCATGTGTTTAGCATCGGCCCCCAATGATAGAAATATTGCGATGTACCTTTCCAGCACGGATCGGCCTCCCGCAGCCCGGAGGACGCCGGGCAGTGGCCAATTCCCGTTTCAGCAGAGCCGGAGCCGAGAGGGGGCGCGGGCACGAAGTGGCCCGTTGCCGTTCCGACTGGGCGGTCGCGGAAAAAGAGAGGGGCAGGGGGAGACGGTCACACGGGGACCGGACCCGAGCTCGACGCGATGCCGAACAGGGCAAGGAAGGCGAGACCGACAATGACGGCGAGGATTACGACGATGATGATCACGATCACCAGTGAGATCACCCAGGCGATCACGGCGCGGCCCGTCGTCATGTCGTGGAGCTCGCGAATGCCGAGGATCTCGATGATCAGCCCCCAGATCCCGGCGAGGGCCCCGATGATCGGGATCCACCCGAGCAGGTAGTATGGGGTCAGGCCGTACACGACCGCCTTGAAGGTCTGCATGATCCCGCCGTGCCCGCCCATGATAACGACGCCGATGTGCAGGAGGATCGTGCCTACGATCAGGCCGATGATCCCAAAGATCACTGCCCCAATCAAGGCGGCGATCATGGCGCCGACGCCGCCGGCACCGGCGATCGCGCCGCCCGGCATCCCGATTGCGCTGAACCCGAGGAAACCGACGATCGCCGAGAGTATGGCGTTGATGATCAGCAGCACCACGAAGTAGGTGATGGCGTCCCCGAAGGTCTCGTCGCGGACGGCGCGGTACGTCTCTACGGGCCGCAGAATGAAGCCCTGGATCTTTTCAGTAATTGAGAGTGCCATACTATCAGCATAGCGATACCCCTATTTAAAGGATTTTAAACGAATCGGAGCGGATTCGGAGGGGGTTCTCCGGGGGCTGCCGAGGCCCGGGGACGAGTCCGCGGTCGGAAAAGAGGGGTATTCAGGTCGGCGACGTGACGCCGGGGACGCTCGCGAGCCCGGCGATGCCGCCGAGGACCGCCAGTCCGAGGAGCGCGAGGATCGCGATCACGATGATGTAGAGCACCACCGCGATCACGACGGCGATCACGGCACGCATCGTATCCATCTCGTGGAGTTCGCGGACGCCCAGGAACAGCAGCACGATCGCCCAGAGCGTGAAGATGATGCTGATGATCGGGATCCAGCCAAGCAGCAGGCTCGGCGTCTGGGCGTAAACAGCGGACTTGAACGAGTCGGCGAAGTCGCCGCGTCCGCCCATGATCTTGGCGCCGATATGCAGGAAGACCGACCAGAGGATCAGGCCGATGATCCCGATGATGATCGCAGCGATCAGGCCGGCGATGAACGCGCCCGCGCTGCCGGACATCCCGAGGTTGTATGCCGAGTTCTGAGCGGCCGCGGTGAAACCGAGGTAGGCGATGATCGCCGTGAGGATCGCGTTGATGATGAGCAGGACGATCCAGTAGATCACGGGTGGCCCGAGCTCCTCGTCGCGAACCGCCCGGAACGTCTCGACCGGTCGGACGATGAATCCGACTATTTTGTCCGTCAGTGACAGTGCCATGACCTGAGCATGGGGATCCTACTATTTAAATATCGCCCTCCGTCCGGGCTGCTGATCGCTCCGAATCCTTGATATTCCCCCCGTGCCATCGGGTATCCATGAAGCAGCAGTCGGTCTTGAAGGGCGTGCCAGGGATCCTCCGGCCGTTCCGCGAGTTCATCGAAGGGCTCGGACTCGGCGATGGCGACCAGGTCGTCTATGTCGGAGTGCCCGGGACCTGCACGCCGTTCGTCGAACTTCTCGCGTTCGCCACCAGGTCCCTGCCGCTGACGCAGATCTTCGTCCCCGGCGTGAACGAAGGCGCGGCGCGGCGGCTCGAGATGGTCCCGAACGTCGGCGTCCAGGCGGCAGGGCCCGGAGGATCGCTTCGGCCCCGCGTGATCGTGGTGATGGGCGGGCTCTCGATGGAGAACAGTCCCGTCGGAGCGGACGAGGTGATCGCCTTCCTTGATCGGTACCCGACCGCTGCCGTGGCGGGGGTCTGCTTCCAGCAGATGTTCGAGAAGACCGGGTGGTGCGACCGCGTACCATTCGACCTGCTGATCGACGCGACCATCGACCCGGTCGTGATCTGGAGCGACTGAGAGGCACGGATCAGTCCCGGGGGGAGAACGCGAACGATACTGGGCGGGGAGTTACGGGATCGCCGAACCATCGCCCTGCGATCTCCAGAAACAT
This sequence comes from Methanospirillum sp., assembly GCA_039679395.1. Classification (GTDB taxonomy): domain Archaea; phylum Halobacteriota; class Methanomicrobia; order Methanomicrobiales; family Methanospirillaceae; genus UBA288. The sequence continues at coordinate 3,439 of JBDKUZ010000014.1, forward strand.
TATATCGTTGACGCCTCATTGAGACGCAGTAGAAACAGAGGTGACATGATATGGTCGAGATCAACCAGATGGACATCATCGGAACCCTCGAGCACGACGGCGGCTTCACGAGCCTGCTCCGCGCCATCCGCGACGCCGGGCTGGAGGAGACCCTGAAGGGCGCGGGTCCGTTCACGGTCTTCGCCCCCGAGGATGCGGCCTTCGAGTCGGCCCAGACCGGGGCCATGCGCTGGATCGGGGACGACACGACCCGGGCGCGGCTGGTGCTCACCCACCACGTGGTGAAGGATCGGCTTCTGGTCAAAGACCTTATGACAGCCCGACCGCTTCGGGCGCTCGACGGGAGCGACCTCCAGCTCAGGCCGCTCGGGGCGAAGGCCCGCGTCGACGAGGCCACGATCGTCCGGCCCGACATCGTCGCGAAGAACGGCGTGATCCATGCGATCGACCGCGTGATCATCGAGCCGCAGGTGATGGCACAGCGGCAGAAGTAACCCGCCCCACTTTTTCCCGTTCCCTTCCCGGCTTCCATAAAACCAATTACCCCGGAAATCCCATTGATCACAGGTTTTTCGATGCGGACGCCGATTGCAAAGGTCACCCCCGGGCTCGAACGCGCAAAGTGCGTCGGGTTCGTCCACGAGGTCCGGGACCTCGGCGGGCTCACGTTCGTCCTGTTGCGCGACAGGACCGGGATCCTGCAGGTCACGGTCCCGAAGAAGAAAGTCCCGCCCGAGGTCGCCGAGGCCGTCAGGTCGGTCTCGCGCGAGTCGGTGGTCATGGTGACCGGCGAGGTCAAGGCGACCGAGAAGGCGCCGGGCGGGCGCGAGCTCGTCCCGAGCTCCTTCGAGGTCCTCTCCCGAGCCGAGACGCCGCTCCCGCTCGACGTGGCCGAGAAGGTGCCGGCCGAGCTCGACACGCGCCTCGATGTGCGGTTCCTCGACGCTCGCCGGCCCCGGATTGCAGCCGTCTTCCAGGTCCGTTCGGCCGTGATGCACGAGACATCGCGGTACCTGCACAAGCACGACTTCATCCAGATCACGACCCCGAAGATCGTCGCGGCCGCGACCGAGGGCGGAACCGAGCTCTTCCCGATCGCCTACTTCGAGAAGGAGGCCTTCCTGAACCAGTCGCCCCAGCTCTATAAGCAGATGATGATGGGCGCCGGGTTCGAGAAGGTCTTCGAGATCGGCCCGATCTTCCGGGCCGAGGAGCACAACACGACGCGCCACCTGAACGAGGCGACCTCGATCGACGCCGAGGTCTCATTTGCCGACCACGAGGATGTCATGACGCTTCTCGAGGGGCTCGTGGTCTCGTGCTACGAGCACGTCGAGGCCACCTGCGCCGATGCGCTCGCCCGCGGCGGCTTTGCCGCGCTCGAGATCCCGCGTGCCCCGTTCCCCCGCCTCCCGTACGCCGAGGCGATCGAGATCGCGGCAGGGCGGATCGAGGAGCCGATCGGTTTCGGCGACGACCTCTCGCCCGCGGCCGAACGAGCCATCGGCGACGAGATGGGCCAGCACTACTTCGTCACGGACTGGCCGACCTCGATCAGGCCCTATTATGCGATGCCGTACGAGGACGACCCGTCGATCTGCAAGGCCTTCGACCTGATGCATCCCCGGATGGAGCTCTCGTCGGGGGCGCAGCGGGTTCACCGGCACGACATGCTCGAGCAGCAGCTCGTGGCCAAGGGTCTCGACCCGGCCTCGTTCGAGTTCTATCTGCGGCCGTTCCGGTACGGGATGCCGCCCCACGCCGGCTGGGGCCTCGGGGTCGAGCGGTTCGTGATGACCATGCTCGACCTTCAGAACGTCCGCGAGGCCGTGCTCTTTCCGCGCGACCGGCACCGGCTCGTGCCATGAGCCTGCCGCCGGTACTGCTCCCGACCACCGTGGTCGGGTCGTATCCGCCGGTCGAGGGGCACGGGCTCCGATCCCTTCTCGACCGGCACCGAACGGCCCTTGAGACTGCGGTCGCCGACCAGCTCCGTGCCGGCATCGAGATCATCTCGGACGGCCAGGTCCGCGCGGACATGATCTCGGCGTTCGTCGGTCAGCTTCCCGGCATCCGCGAAGGACGCGTCATCGGCCGGGTCGGACCGCCGGCGCATGCGATCACGGTCGACGATGTCCGCTACGCCCGGGCAAAGGCCCCGTACGTCAAGGGGATCCTGACAGGGCCGACCACGCTCGCGCACGCGCTCCATCTCGACACCCGCGTCTACCGGGACAAGGAGGAACTCGCCCTCGACCTCGCCGCAGTGCTGGCCGCGGAAGCCCGGGCGCTTGTGGCGACCGGCGTCTGCGTCCTCCAGATCGACGAGCCGATCCTCTCGACGGGCGCCGCCGACCCTGAGGTGGCCGCCGGAGCGGTCGGCGTGGTCGCGGAGGGCCTCCCGGTACCGGTCGCGCTCCACGCCTGCGGGCCGATCGAGGGGATGATCGACGCCCTGCTCCGGTACCCCGTCCAGATCCTCGACCTCGAATTCGCCGGCCATCCCGGGAATCTCGAGGTGCTCGGCGCACGCGAACTCGGAGAGAAGCGCATCGGGTTCGGTGCGGTTGTCTCGTCCTCGGACAAGGTCGAGAGCGTCGGGACTATCCGCTCCCGGGTCGAGCGCGGGGTCGAGGTCTTCGGGCCGGAACGACTCCTGGTCGACCCCGACTGCGGACTTCGAATGCGTTCGCGAGAGACTGCGTTCGCGAAGCTCTCGCACATGGTCGAGGCCGTCCGCGCCGTCCGTGCCGGGATCTGACATTTTCTATCTCCACCGCCGTCACCTGCCGGACCTTTCGCTCCGCATGCCCTTCAGACGCACCGTGGATGATCCCTGCGTGACCGCCCTCACAGGGTCGGATTATATCAGTCCTGCCGATCAGGATTGTGCATGGACCGCGATCCGGACGGCCCGCTGAACCTCGTCGCCCACGCGGCGATCGCGGATCGGCGCGGGCGCCTGCTCCTCCTCCGCCGGCCCGACACGAGCGCGGACAATCCCGGGCGGTGGGAGTTGCCGGGAGGGCCGATCGGCCCGGGGGAGGGGGTCCGCGGCGCCCTCGTGCGCGGAGTCAGGGAGAAGACGGGCCTCGATGCGAAGCCCGGCCGGCTTCTCGGGGCAGGAGATCAGAGCCTGCGCCGGGGGCACGTGGTTCATCTGGTCCTGGGCGCCACAGTGCATAACCTGGAGGTCGTGCTCTCCGGAGAGTACGATGGATACCGCTGGGTCACGCCGAAAGGGCTCGCCGAGCTTCCGCTCTCGAACTGGATGGAGGGCTGGTACGGGGCTCAGAGGGAGTGAACTCGGTCGCTCACTCTGCTGCAGGACCGCCGTCGGGCGGGCGGTTGATCAGCTGCCAGTAGCAGCCAATCTCGCGAATCACATCGGCGAACCGGTCGAACTCGACCGGTTTGACGATGTAACTGTTCACGCCGAGGCCGTAACTGAGTGCGATGTCCCGCTCCTCCGCCGACGAGGAGAAGACCACCACCGGTATCTCGCGAAGAGACGTATCCTCCTTGATCTGGCGAAGCACCTCGAGACCGCCCACTTTGGGCAGTTTCAGGTCGAGCAGGATGACGCGGGGGCGCATCTTCTCCTCGAAGAGGGCGTCCAGCGCCTCCTGCCCGTCCCACACGACCCTGACTCTGCCGTGGATGTTCGACCATTCGAAGACGTGAAGGATCAGCTCCACGTCGTGCGGGTTGTCCTCAACCAGCAGGATGTCCTTCTCCCCGCTCATCTCCATCTCCATTCCTCTCATTCAGTGTAAAGAAAAAGGTTGTTCCCCGGCCCGACTCCGATTCGACCCGGATCCTGCCGCCGTGCCGTTCGACGATCCGGTGCACGATCGCGAGCCCGACTCCCGTCCCTTCATACTCGCGCGCGTCATGGAGCCGGTGGAAGACCTGGAAGAGCGTGTTCGCATACTTCTGGTCGAAGCCGACGCCGTTGTCGCGGACGAAGTAGACCGGACGGCCGTTCTCCTCGACCGACCCGATCTCGATCTCGGCTGTCTCACGGTTGCGCGTGAACTTCAAAGCGTTCCCGATCAGGTTCGCGAAGACCTGTTTCAGGAGGGCCGGGTCCGCGCGGCAGGGAGCGAGGTCGCCGATCGTGATACGGACGTCGCGTCCCTGCCGTTCGC
>JBDKUZ010000015.1:0-2165 GCA_039679395.1 Methanospirillum sp.
GATTGAGCCGGTGGCGATCCCGATGAACCGCGCGGTGACGCGCTCGTCACCGATCCGGAGCTCGTTCCTGCCGGTAAACCGCGCCCTTCCGTGAAAGAGCACGATTCCTTCCTGCGCGAGAGCGGTCTCGCGCATAGCCGTGATGGGCGCGGTGAACCCGCGCTCGAACCGAATCAGGTCACGCCATTCGATCTCGCAACCGCCGGCGATCCCGACACCGCCGAGATGTTTCGCCCGGACGACTGTCTCGGCCGCTCCGTGCAGCACCTTCTTCGGGATGCAGCCGCGCAGACCGCACGTGCCGCCATACGGGCGTTCGTCGGTGATCGCGACCCTCCAGCCTTTCCGACGGCAGCGGCTCGCCATGGCCGTGCCGGCTGCACCGGTCCCTATCACCACGAGATCGAAATCGAAAGCCCTGCCGGCACCCATCCCGTCCGCCATCCCAACCTTGCCTGGCCCGCCTCGCGGGCCCTTTCGGTTTCAGTGAGACGAACGGTAAAAAGGTTTCCGGGTCGGCGGGTTCCTGCGCGGACGCACCACCGACAGATCGGAGTCAGCCCTTCCAGGCCTTCTTTGCCTCGGAAGCCACGTCGTCGGCGGACGTATACTGCCGCTCGGGCATCGCGTTGAGGACGTCCGTGATCTGGCCCGGGGCGTTTCGCTGCTGCGCCTCTCTGGCCAGGTCAGCCTTGGTCAGGGGGTACTTCAGGCCCCGGAGGATCTGCATCATCATGCCCATCGCCATCTCTTCCCTGGCTGAGCCGCCCATGCCCCCGACCATCCCGCCGATTCCGCCTTGTTGCTGGTCTGCCATACTTGTGTTCCCGTGCCGGTCCCGGCACCGAGCCCTCGTTCTCGGTTGCGATATATCAATTGTTGGTGGCCGAGGCAATCGCTTTCCGCAGAGTTCGCGCCCGGAAGCCGCCGCTGCCGACCGGTCTTCGTCCGTCCCAGCGACGGCCCCTGGCACGTCCTCTCCGGCCGCGTGAGCGAATCCGGCCGCACGATCGGCGGGCGCAGTATTGAGAGCCCGATCCAAAGGCCTATTGTCTTCCATTTCGAACCCTTTGCCATGCGATACATCGCGCTCATCGCGGGCCTTGCGCTCATCATGCTCGTCGCCGGCTGCACCGCGCCGTCGGCGCCGCAGACGGGGACGCCCATGCCCGCCACCACGGTGACAACCGTTCAGGCAACCGCCCCCGCCGTCTCGGTTGTGGCCGGCTCCACCCGCCTCGCGTCCGCAGGAGGGAACGCGACCGTACCCATCGTCCTCGCCTCGGCGCCAGACGGCATCTCGGGGTACAACATCACGGTGGCGCTCGGCGACCCCTCGATCGCGGAGATCACAGCCGTCGCGTTCCCCGACTGGGCAGTGATGAAGTCCAGTTCGGCCCTTCCTGCCGGGCGGGTCGTGATTCAGGCCGTGGACATGTCCCGGCAGGTGCCCGCGGGCGCGACGAACGTGACTCTCGCCAACCTTACCGTGAAGGGATTGACGGCCGGTACCACGACCATCACGGTCACGCCGGATCGGGTCCTCGGCGTCCAGAACCGCGGCGGCGACCTCTACGCGGTCACGGCTATCCCGGGAACCCTCACCGTCGGCAGCTGACGGCGCGACGTAGCGGATCGGCGCTCGCGCCCGAAGCCGAGGCCATCGGGCCTTTCGGTCTGCCCCCGGCGCCATGACCTCCCTTTTTTCCCAGGCATCGGGAGGACCCTCGCAACCGGCACGCTTCAGCTCCCGAACGTGCTTGAAGACCCGCACTCTCCACTCAGTGTGAAGAAAAAGGTTGTTCCCCGGTCCGACTCCGATTCGACCCGGATCCTGCCGCCGTGCCGTTCGACGATCCGGTGCACGATCGCGAGCCCGACTCCCGTCCCTTCATACTCGCGCGCGTCGTGGAGCCGGTGGAAGACCTGGAAGAGCGTGTTCGCATACTTCTGGTCGAAGCCGACGCCGTTGTCGCGGACAAAGTAGACCGGATGGCCGTTCTCCTCCACCGACCCGATCTCGATCTCGGCTGTCTCGCGGTTGCGCGTGAACTTCAAAGCGTTCCCGATCAGGTTCGCGAAGACCTGTTTCAGGAGGGCCGGGTCCGCGCGGCAGGGAGCGAGGTCGCCGATCGTGATACGGACGTCGCGTCCCTGCCGTTCGC
>JBDKUZ010000016.1:0-4542 GCA_039679395.1 Methanospirillum sp.
ACGGTGACCGTACGCAGGAGCGAGAGGAACGACCGTGAGATGATCCCTTCGGCCACAGCCAGCTCGGCCTCGGTCATGGGTCGACATTCGTCCGGTCCCCTGTCGGCGGCCTTCGGCCGCGTCGCGAAAGTAACGGGCGCCCCACTGCTGGTACCGGGGATGGATGGGGGGCTCCGTCGGTCTGCATCATGCATAATGGCATCACCATTGCGGTGCCGCCGCCCGGCCGTGGCGGCGAGCACAGGAGATCCTTGGCGGAGAACCATAGGAGGCATTACGATGGCGGTGTGAAAGGGAAAAACCACCAGCGTATCTCCTCCGGCAGCGGAAAAGTGTCGCCCGGCCAGCCGCCCGCGAGCGGGAGTCTGACGTGGAACTCCTTGAGCCTCGAGGGCAACGAGGTGTCGGGCGCATCGGGGCTCATCGCTACTGCGTGTCGGCTCTCCATCGCTCTATCTTCTCCCCCTGCCATGGATGCGAATTCGCGTCCGCCCGGCGGGTCCGCCGGCGGCGCCTTGATCAGAGTCGCCCGTAGCGCCTGTGCGCCTGTTCGATGGTCAGGAGCTCGTACACGCTGACGATCCCGGCATCCGTGTCCACGCCGTAGAAGGCGGTGTACGTGCGGGCGATGTGGAGGCGGTAGACCTGCCTTCCGGCCGAAAGGGTGAGGAGCTCGTTATTCCCGCCGCTTCCCGGGAACGGGTTCTCCCCCAGGTCCTTCAGGGCCGCGGCGACGATACGCCGGGGCTTCTCCGGCAGTGTGTCGAGGAACGCGGCCACCGGCTTTTGCACCCTGACCTCGAGGGTCACTCCCTGTTCTCCGGGAGAGGGACGAACTCCGAGTCGGGGCAGCGTTCCCAGGCCGCCAGGTCCTCCTCGAGGCGGGCCTTCTTCGCGCGCTCGATAAGGTCTCCGAGGAGATCGTCGTACGTCTGGCCAGCGCCCTTCATTGCGCCGAGCTCCTTCCAGACCGGCTCCGAGACCGGTATCCGCTTGACAGCCGGCATGATCGTGCTGTAAACACTGTAAATCCTTAAAATAATGCCGGCCGGTGACCGCCGTCCAGCCCCGGCATGGGGAGGGCACGGCTGCCGCAACCCCGGCGCCTGTCCGCGGTGCGTGGTCCCGGTGGTGATCGCGGCCGAAACCGGGCCCGCCCCGCATCCCTTTCGCGGCCGCGAGGAGGTGCTGCCGCCTCAGAAAGTCCATGACCTCGGCCGGCGGCCGGCCGTCCTCCCTCCACGCGCTGAGCCGGTGCGCGAGGAGCGCCTACTCCCCGTGCGGCCGGAGCAGGTCGAGGAACTCCCGCCATTCCTCCGGCGATAGAGCCGGGGCCGGCACGGGTGTATCGCGAAGCACGGCCGCGAGGCAGAGAATCCGGTCATCCGGGAGCGCGATCAGGGCGTTCACCGGGTCGCTTACACGAGCGGGAGCTTTTGCGTGGAACTCTCTGAGCCGTTCAGGAAGCAAGGGGTCGGGCGGTTCGGCGCTCATCGCCGATCAACATCGGCTTTCCGTCGCACTATCCTTTTCTCGGCCGCGGTGCCGGCACCCTCCGCCGTGGGTGCGGAGGGCCGCCTATTTTCAGTTCTCTCTCGTCGAACCGTCGATACCGAAGCGTTTCACCGCCAATCTCGCGAGCGCGCCGTCGTCCCCGAGCAGGACCTCCCTCAGCCGCGCCTTCCCGCGGGGCGAGCCGAAGAACTCGCCGGGGGCCTCATCGCTCCGCGCCGGGTCGACCGGCCTGTACAGAACCCCTGCCAGGAGTGTCTCGTCCATGGAGAAGTGGTCCGACGCCTTCCCATATAGCCTGTGAAGGACGCGGTGTGAAAGTGAATTCAGAGGAAAACCAATTGCTATGAACCGCGGCGAAACGCCGCGACACCCGCGAAACAGTGCTCGCCGCCGGTGCCGCCGCGGCGAGGCTCCCGGCGACGGATCGACCGCGACCCGGATTATCGGCCCGCCCTTCTCCTGGGCCATCCTGGGTCGTGGCGGAGCGCGACCCCGGCCGCGATCAGGAACCTCCGAAACGTATCCGGAGAGACTCCGGCATCGACCGCGAGCCCCCTGATCGTTCCGCCGCTCTCGTAGGCCGCGATCAGCTCCGGCCCGCGGGCTGTGAAGACCGGCAACGGCATTCGCATGTCGCTGCGGAGCGCGATCCCCCTGGAGACCAGGTACTCCCGGATCGTGGTGTGGCTGACCCCGGCATCGGCCGCGAGCGCCGAGATCAGCGCGCCCTCCTCGTACGCCGCGATCAGCTCGGGACCGCGGGCCTCGAGCACCTCCCGGACATACCTGTGCCGCTCTCCCCACGAGTAGCCGGGGACGCCGGCCCGGCGGAGCCGGTCGCGGACGATGTGCGGGGAGACGCCGGCGCCTGCGGCGGTCCCGGCGATGCTCGCCCCCGCGGTCCGGAGGCGGGCGATCGCTTCGAGCGTGGCCGGCGGCAGGCGGTAGCGGTCGGCCTGGATGCCGGCCTCGACGGCGGCGAGCGTCTCGAGGAGCGCGGCGGCCCCGTCGGGCCCGGGGCTCCCGGCGCGGACCGGTCCGGCGGAGGCGACGCAGCCCGGGAAACGAACGGGGGCGGGCTCGCTCATGCTCCGCGCGCCTCCCGCGCGATCGTCTCCGGCGGTGCGCCTCCCGTGCAGCCGATGGCTCCTGGTCGGTGCCGGGGGTGGGTGGTGGGATTGTGTCCGTCTACCATGGGTACAGCTCCGCACTCGTCCGCACCCACGGGCATGGATGCGGGCAAGAGGGATCTTGGCGCGGGCCCATATGAGGGGATGAGGTCGCGGTGTGAAAGTGAACGAACGCATCGACGTGCCGCCGTCGACTCCCGCGAAACGTCGGCGCGCCGCGGATCATCGGATGGAGGAGCCGGGCAACGGCGGACGGAGGGTGTCGCCCGGCGCGATGGAGGTCGCCCGCGGGCGGCAGGCCCGTACGGGGACCCCGGAACCGTGTGCGAGCCCGGAACCGACCCGTCCGGAGCGTACCGGGACCATGTCCGGGTTCTCCGCCGCCCGGGTATTTGCCGTTGGGGGTGAAGCCGGACTACGCGGTGTGAACCGGGTGCGGGGGAGATCGGCATCGTGAAACAGGGAGTGCTGCTTCCTCCTCCAGCCCGGGAGGACCGGTCCCGATCTCGAGAGACGGTATCGTTGTCCCGAACTGCCTCGACCGTTCGGGCAGGTTCGCCTGCCGTCCACGCACGGCCCCGACGCTTCCGGGAGAGGTAACCTTAAGGTCCTGAAGGGCTACCTGGGTGTATGAGCTCCGTTGCAACGATCAAGGTGACCCCCGAGGTCAAGGGGCTCCTCGACGGGCTGAAGGTGCATCCGCGCGAGTCCTACAGCGATGTGATCGGCCGCGTGATCTGCAGGGCCTACGATACCGAGCCCCTTTCGGCCGAGGAGATTGCCGGGCTCGAAGAAGCCCTCGCCGATATCAAGGCTGGCCGCATTCACTCCGAGGCCGAGATAAAGGCGGCTTTCGGGGTTGAATGACGCTGTACGTGGTCGAATACACGGACAGGGCAAAGAAAGACCTTCAGAAGCTCGAGAGGGGGGATGCACAGCGCGTTATCCGGGCGATCGGTCGGGTCAAGGAGGACCCCCGGAGCCACGTCGGGAAATTGAAGACCTCGGCACGGGGAGCATCGGTCTATTCGTATCACGTCGGGCGGCTCCGGGTATTGCTCGAGATCGTTGATAATCGGCTTCTGATCCTGGTCCTCGAGGTGCATCCGCGGAAAACCTCGTACCGGGATTTCTAGCCGGGGTGCGCGGATCGCGTCGCTCACTGCCAGCGTGAAAAACGGCTGATACTGGCACATTTCGGTACCCTGTTGCCCTCTCCGGCAGCGATCGTGCACGGGTCTCTCGGATGGCCTGCGCCGGGTCCCGACACTCGTGGCGACAGCGCGGACCCGCGAAGAGACCGGGGAATATGCAGGGCGATCGCCTGGTACCTCGAGAGCCTCGCCCTCCACGATCTGCCCGCCCCCGGACCCGCGCCCGTCATCGCCGGGGTCGAGGTCACCTGACGTGGCATCCGTCCTGCCCCGGCTCGCAGGCGCGGAGATCGTTCGGGCCCTGCAGCGCGCCGGTTTCGAACCCCATCACCGGAAGGGAAGCCGTGTCACCATGAAAGAGCAGGCCCTTCCCTATCGCCGCGTCGTCCCGGTGCACGACCCGTTACGGCGCGGGACACCGCGCGCGATCGTTCGCGACTCAGGCCTCACGGTGGAGGAGTTCGTCGCCCTCCTCTGATCTTCGCTCCTGTTCCGGCCTCGGCGGTCTCCGGGCCTTCCCCGACTTCTCCCGGCATCCGGTATCCGAACCGCCGGAGCCGGGAGTCGGCGAGCGGCATGTCTCCGGCCCCCACCGGGGCCGGTCCGCGGGGGCGTCGTCGGTCCCGAGCAGGACCTCGCGCAGCAGCGCCTTCCCGCGGGGCGAGTCGAAGAACTCGCGGGGGGCCTCGTCGCGCCGCGAAACGCCGACCGGCCGGTACCGTTGCTCTGCCAGGATTGTGGCG
>JBDKUZ010000017.1:0-31733 GCA_039679395.1 Methanospirillum sp.
GGCGCGGGCGAGCAGGGCCGTCTCCCGGTCCGCCCAGGGGGCGACGACGAGCCGGGCGACGAGGTCGACCGGATCTTCGTCCTCCTCGACCGCCATCTGCGCGAGCTTGCGGGAGAGGGCGGGGTACTCCGCAGGAGGATAGTGGAGCCCGAAGTGCGCCGCGATCCGGTCCGCCATGGCCTCGAGCAGGGGCGGCGGCAGCATCAGGCCCCGTCCCGATGGGTCTCGAGGCCCTCCTCGAGGAGGGCCTCGTCCTCAAGCGAGAGGAACCGGTCGGGGTCCTGGACCAGGAGCAGCCCATCCGGGAGGGGGACGACGCCGCGCAACGGCGAGGCGGGCGGGGCGAGGGCGTCGTCCGAGGTCAGGGCGGCGGGGTCGATCTCCCGGAGGGCATGCACCCCGTCGACGAGCAGGGCGATGGTCCGGCGGCGGAGGCGGATCATGACCAGCCGGTCCGCGGGCCGGAGCGGCCGGTCCTCGAGGCAGGCGATCCGCCTGAGCGAGAGAACTCCCCGTACCTCGCCGTGGACGTTGACGACGCCCAGGACGGAGCGCGGTGCCGGGGTCACGGGTGTGGTCGCAACGGCGCGGGCGACGCGCTCGATCGTCTCCAGGGGCAGGGCGAAACGGTGTCCCCCGGTCTCGACCTCAAGGTACAGCATGGTTCACGGCTGCGTCGGATCGACCGTCGCAGAGCTTCGTGATCTACTCTGAAGACGGAGAGATTAATTATTGGTTTCGGGGAGCCGGGGGGAGGACTCAGCCGGAGGCGCCGTTCGCCTCGCGGGCAGCCGGGAGGGGTGAAGATGAAGGTCGAGCCCTCGCCCGGCCTCGACTCGACCCGGATCTCCTGACCGGTCGTCAGCACGGTCCGGTCGTTCTCGCGGAACTGCCGGGCCACCGCCGAACCGGTCCTCGTCCGTTCTGTTCAGGTCGACGTACCGCCCCTGTTCGTCCTTCATATAGGCGATGGCCGGGCTGCTGCCCATGAACCCTCCCGGACCGGGCCTTGCTCTCGCGCAGCGCCGCCTCGGCCCGCTCTTGATCGGAGAGGTCGTGGATGATGCAGGTGGTGACGATCCGGCCTTCGATACCGCGCCGCGAGACCGTCATCCCGACGGGCACCCGGCTCCCGTCCCGCACCTGGCCTCGAGCTCCTACCGGAGCCGGGGGCCGTTGGCTTCGGGGGGCCCGGCGCTCTGTAGCAGGATTGTGATGTCCGCAGCGCCCAGGAGGCTCGAGAACGTCAGGCCGATCGCCTCGTCGGGGGTGTAACCGAAGAGCTGTTCGGCCGCAGTATTCCAGATGAGGACCCGGAGCGCGGGGTCGAGAACGACGATGGCGTCGCCGGCCGTCTCGACGAGCTCCCGGTACCCGGCCTCGGCGAAGAACGAGGCGAGCATTTCCTGGACAGAGACGCTCTGCCCCGACGCCTGGTGCTGGAGGGCCAAGAAGGCGATGAGGATGTAGCAGGCCCCGAGGTACTGCCCGAGCCGTGCGGCCCGGTTGAGCGGCCCGCCGAAGATCACGATGATGGTCGCGGCGATGAGGCCGAGACCGAGGATCGCCAGGCCGATGGCGTACCAGAAGAAGTCATCCTCCCGCTTCCGGTAGAGGACGAAGAAGAGGCCCGAGGCGAGGAGGAGGAACTCGACCGCGCCCGCCGGAACGAGGTCGCGCAGAGTCGTGGAACCGGTGCAGGGCACGAAGACGGCCGGTGTCGGCCTCAGGAGGGCGGCGAGCATGATGCCGACGGCGACGACGGCGACGACGGCGTACACGGCCGCGCTGAACGCCGCGCGGTGCTCGACCCTCTCCTCCCGCCAGCCGGCCAGCACGGTCAGCGCACCGGCGAGCTCGAATGCCGCGGCGATACAAGAGCTGACGTTGAAGACGGTGACGCTCAGGTTGGCCGAGTTCGGAAGGAGCCCGGTCACCCCGGCGCGATCGCGCCGGGGCCGAAGAAGAGCATTCCCGCACCCGGCGGCAACGTGCTGACAGCCCCGCCGCGACGTAGAGCGGGATCAGTCCGACGAAGGCCACGTTGAGAAGGAGAAGCACGGCGGGGTCGTTGAAGGCGACCCCGGGCTTCAGCCATGCGAGGACCGCAATGAGGGCGATGTAGGACAGGAGGAGAAGGAGGCTGAGCAGCTGCCGCCGGTCGAGGCTTCCAGCCTCGGCCCCGGTGCGGGACCGGCCCTTCCGAGCCGATCGAGAACGGGGTCTCCTCCGGGACACTCACGCGGGGGCGTCCCCCGTCGCCGTCGATCTCGTACCGTGCCGTCCCTGCGCCCGGTCCGTCGCCCTTTCGCCATCCTCTACCCAGATGTGATGGCCTGCGCGGATTGTATGATTCTGTCTCCGCGTGCGGGAGCGCGTGAGGGACGGGGAGCCGGGAGAGGGGGAGGGATCAGAGGTGGGTGAAGAGCCAGACGACGTCGGCAAAGTCGATCCGGCCGTTCGCGTTGCCGTCGAAGGCCAAGATCGGTTCGTTCGCGGCGATCCACGTCATCTGGTTGAAGAAGAGGACGACGTCCGCGAAGTCCTCCCGGCCGTTTCCGTTCACGTCCTCGCACACCCCGTCCCCGTTGCCATCCGTCGGCAGGGCCGTCCCCGGAGGCACGGCCATCACGCCGTTCGTCGGGGTCGGTGTGGCGGGGACGAGATCCATCGCGTCGCGCATGAGCTCGAAGACCTGCGTGTTCCTGATGGTGCCCGTGCCGATATGGTCCGCACCCGGGCCGCTCGCCACGATCGGGACGTCGGCTGCCGTATGGTCCGTCGCGGTAAAGGAGAACGACGGAGTTCCGTCGCCGTTCTCCCGGCGGGTCACCCCTCCGGTCTCGTGGTCCGCGGTCACGATCAGGAGGGTGTCCGGGTGCCCGGCGGCAAAGGCGAGCGCCGTCCGGACCGCATCGTCGAAGGCGAGCGTCTCGCTGGTCATGGCCGCATAGTCATTGTTGCCGGAGGCGGCGTCGATCATCCCCCCTTCGATCATCAGGAAGAAGCCGTCATCGTCCGCCGAGAGCACGGAGATCGCCGTTTCGGCCATCTCGGCGACGCTCGGCTGCTGCGACCCCGGGCGCTCGCTCTCGTACCGCATTTCGCTCGGGGCGAAGAGCCCGAGCACCTTCGTGCCGGGCGCTGTCGGGACGGCAGCGAGGAGCGGGGCCGTGGTCACGACGGTATACCCCTTCGCCTGCGCCTCGCCGACGAGGTTTCGCCCGTCCGTCTGGAGGCCGGGCGCGCCCCACGGGTCCGTGGCCGTCTGATCGATGAAGTAGCAGTAGCCGCCGCTGAGCCCGAGATCGAGGCCTGAGTCGAGGAACTGGCGTGCGATCAGGAGCTCGTTGTCGCGATTGTTGACATGGGCGTAGACGCCGGCGGGGGTCGCGTGGGTGAGCCGCATGTTCGAGACGGCGCCCGTCGCCCGTCCGCTCCCCTGTGCCAGTTCCGCGATCGTCTCCAGGCGGACGCCGTCCGCGACGCCGTGCACCGCGGTCGCGTCCTGGCCGATCACCCCGTTGTTGGTCCTGACCCCCGTCAGAAGAGCGGTGATCGCCGCGGCCGAGTCCGAGACGGGGCTATCGGCCGATGCGGTCGAGACGTTGTTTGCGTACGCGAGCCGGTCCATCGCAAGCGGTGCGGAGCGATAGATCGTCAGGTTGTGGCCCGACTTCTCCCACCGGGCGGCATCGACCTGCCCGTTCCCCATGCCGTCGCCGATCAGGAGGATCACGTTCTTCGCGTGCGCCCCGGCCGTCGAGATGCCGGGCACCGGACCTGTCGGGGAATCGGAGAGTCCGCTCGCGATACCGCTCTGCAGGGAGCAGACGATCACCAGTGCGAGGACGATCGGCGATAGTGCAGTCGTGAAGATCCGGGTTCCCGAAGACCTGTGAGCCACGCCGATACTCCATCCTCCACCGGTCCCCGCTGCCCGGTCTTCTACGTCGGGCGAATCGGGGACTGTGATGGACACGCCTACTGTGCGCGGTCATGGATAAACATTTCGTGACGGATCGCCGCGATCCGAAAGGTAATTGCCGTTCCTTCCAAAAATCCGGCTCGGATCGCTGGCATCGTCGACCCGCCGGCGGCCTCGTCCGTCGCCTGCCGACCGAGAGAGGGAGAGGGGTCCTCACGCAGAGGTGATCGAAGAGCCGGACGACGTCGGCGAAGTCGATGCGGCGGTCTCGGTCGGGCAAGCCGGCCGTATGCGCGACCGCGAGGTGCCGGACGCAGGTTGCCTCCGGGACGCCCAGGCGGAGGTCCCACCTGTCCGATCGGCATCGCTATCCGGCTACAGGGCCGGGAGTCAGGACCCCTCCCGCATCCTCGCCTCCAGTATTGCTTTCAGACGGTTCATGGCCCCGCCGTGCCCCTCCTGCTCCGCCCGTCCGTACCATTGTGCCGCCGTCTCCCGGTCCTCGGGCACGCCGTACCCGTAGTAGTAGATCTCGCCGAGGCCGAAGTATGCCTTCACGTACCCCTGTTCCGCCGCCTTGCCGAACCACTCGCGAGCGAGGGTGTAGTCGAGCTCCACCCCCTGGCCGAAGAAGTACATGCCGGCAAGGTCGTTCTGGGCCGCGGCGTACCCCTGGTCCGCCGCCTTCCGGAAGAGATCCGCCGCCCTTCCGTAGTCCTGCTCCACGCCGTAGCCGTGATGGTACATCCCGGCGAGGACGTGCTGCGCCAGGGCGTAGTCCTGGTCGGCCGCCTTCCGGAACCATTCCGCTGCCACACGGTAGTCCGTCTCGACGCCCAGGCCGTCGTGATAACAGCCGCCGAGCGCGGCCTGCGCCGGTGCATACTCCTGGTCGGCCGCCAGCCGGCACCATTTCAATGCCGTACGGTAATCCTGCTCCACTCCCTGGCCCATCCGGAACAGTACGCCGAGGTTGTGCTGCGCCCGGGCCGAGCCCTGGTCCGCAGCCCTTCGCCACCACTCGGCCGCCGCGGGAAAATCTGGCTCTCCGCTCAGGCCTTCGTAGTAGAGCAGGCCGAGCGCCGCCTGCGCTCCGGCATGCCCCTGCTCGGCGGCCCGCCGGAGCCACTCGATCGCCAGGACGCGGTCCTGTTCCATGCCCCGGCCCTTCCGATAGAGCTGACCAAGGCTGTACTGCGCGGGGGCATCCCCCTGGGCCGCCGCCTTCCGGTACAGCGCCGCCGCTGCGCCGTCGTCCTGCTCGACGCCGCGGCCTTCGCAGTACAGCTTCGCCAGCCCCGCCTGGGCCGGTGCGTATCCCTGCTCGGCGGCCTTTCGGAACCACTCCGCAGCCAGCCCCTCGTCCTGCTTGACGCCCTCGCCCCGGCAGCAGAGTTCTCCGAGGCAGTACTGCGCCCGGGCATCGCCCTGGAACGCCGCCATCCGGAACAGCGCCGCCGCAGCGACGGCGTCCCGCTCCACGCCCTCCCCCCGGCGGTAGAGATCGCCGAGACTGTATTGAGCCCCGGCGTGCCCCTGGTCCGCCGCCATCCGGTACCAGCTGGCGGCGGCGGTCGGGTCCCGCCTCGCCCCGGTACCGGCACGGAGACGGTCTCCCCTGCGGCTCTGGAACCCCGCGTCGCTCAGGTCGTTGAGGACATCGTCGATCCGGGCGACCCCGCCCTCATCTTTCAGCAGCCCGTACGCTTCGCGGAGAGCCGTGAAGTACTGCAGGTCCGAGGGGATTGCCAGGTCCGCGATCCCGTGCGTATCCTCCGGGTTCGTCGTCCCGCGACCGTTCCGCAGCGCGAACCACGTCTCGACGGAGTGGCGGAGGCGTTCCTCCGCCATGGACGTCGCCCGCAAACCGGCAAAGCTCCTGGCGTACGCGAGGTCCAGCTCGGGAAGGACGCACCACCGGGGGATGCAGATTTCACCTCCGGCAGAGGGGTCCTCCAGCAGGGCGCGGTACCGCGCTTCGAGCGACCCATAGAGCTGGCGGAATCCCGAGAGGAGGATCTCCGTCAGATCCGGGCCCGGGTCGCCCTGGAGCAGCGCCGGCGCGATCTCGGGCAGCGCGGGCGGAAGGCCGTGCTCGGCCAGGTAGTACGCATCGGCTACCCATCCCACGACGAGCTCGTGGAAGATCAGGACCGCATCCGCGACGGCCGCGTAGTGCCGGGGGTCGAACTTGTACCCGGCGCGCACAAAGGGCATCTCCTCGACCTCGGCGGGAGCGAGGCCCTGCGCCCGGAGCGTCTCCTCCACCTCCAGCGTCTTCAGGTTCGCCGCGTCGACCGGGTTGATCGTCTCGCTCAGCCGGTGGGTCCCTCGGATCGTCTTCCACCGTCTGGCATACTCCCGGGCCGTCTCCCTGAGCATCCCCGCGAGGGGGAGACGGAAGACGCTCTTCTCGAACGGTATCCCCATCTCCCCGAGCCCCCAGAAAGAGGCGCGAAGTGTCAGGTACTCGCCGCTTCCCTCCACCATCGGGTCGATCACGAGCGTGGGCTGCCCCTTGAGCACGCGGTTCAGTGCCTGGATGAAGGCGCCCCCGTGCTTGTGCGTCTCCCGCCAGCCTCCGTCGTAGAAGGTCACCGGCCGCGGCCCCGACCCGGGGTAGTACCGCGATACGAAGTCGTACAGCCCCTGGACGACCCGCTCCTCGATCTGCCCGCGGTACTCGCTCTGCTTCGCGTTGGAGATGAAGACCCGGAGCGGGATCCTGGCCGGCTCCCCTATCGATCCGTCCCCGGCCGCTGGCTCGCTCCGAAACATCATCGGGCTGACCACGAGCGGCCAGCTGTGCTGGTAAAAGTGCTCCCAGTCCCGCATGGCGAGCTGGCTGGTATAGTGGGCCTGCTGCTCGGCCAGGCGGTGCTCGTGGCTCAACCGGGCGAGCTCGAGTTGCAGATCCCGGGTCCTCTCGAACCGGAGGAGGTCGGCGTCGAGGCGCCGGGCCTCCATCTCCCGCTGGAATGCCTGCCGCTTCTCCTCGAGCGGGCCCTGGTTCTGAGTCAGGATCATGGGGTAGATGCACTGGGAGAGGCCGCCCAGGGCGCCCGCGAACGCGTCGGTGACGCCGAACTGCGTGGGATCTCCGCCCACCTGTGCCGGATTCTGCATCATGGTCCGGACGAGGCCGACGCCCATCGAGAGCAACATCATCTCCACGACCGTCACCCCCTCGCCGACCGATGGCCGATGGCCATCAGGTGTCCTCGTCCGTGTCCGACTCGTAGTCGCTGTCGTTCGAGGTATAGTGGTAGGAGTCGTCCGCGTTGTAGTACCCGCCGAAAGAGACCCCGCCGGGGTCGTCCGGACCCGTATCGTGGTCGGGAGCGCGGGACGGGTCGTGTCCGTCCGGCGCAAAGAGATCGGGTGGGCGCGGCAGGAGAGGAGGGGCGAGCGCGTCGATCGGCCCGCCCGTCCACCCGTCGGTATCGCCGGGGGACGGCGCGAACCACGAGTCCCACGACTCGGACTGATCGACGAGCTCGGTCACCCGGTCGAAGTCGAGGCCCCCCAGGAACGGAATGTGCCCGAGGCCGTAATCGAAGTTCGCCATCTCCGGCAGCCAGGCCGGGGCCGTCTGCTCGGTGGCGACCATGAAGAAGTCGCTGTCCTTCCAGGCGTCGAGGAACTGGACCATCGGGTACGAGGCGGCGGCCTCTCCGCTGCCCGGGTCGCTCAGGATCACCTGGACGTCGCTCGGGTCGGTGGTGTCGATCCCGGTCACGAGCACGGCGTGGTTCGCTCCGTCGACGCCGACGAGCTGCTGGATCCGCTCCATGATCGGGTTCTCCCGCCACAGGTCGTCCGCGTCCACACCGATGATGACCTTGTGGCCCTGGCCGAGCTCGGACGCGAGATGGAAGACGTCGGCCTCCACGTAGCGGTTGACGGGGATCCCGTGCAGCTCCAGCAGGTTGCCGATATCCGTGATGGGGGTGCCGCCGCCGGGCGTGTACCATCCATGCGAGTCGGCCTCGAGAACGAGCGCGGCCTCGCCCGGATCGGTGCCGGTGAACTGTTTGATAATGGCCTCCTGGCAGCGGATGGCGCACGTATCCGGGTACCCCTGCTGGCCGGGAAAGTCGTTGCCGTCCTGCTCCGGCGTTCCGATCGTCGGATCCGGCCTCCGTATCTCCGATGAGTCGAGATGGTCGTTCATTGCTGATCCTCCACGAGTGGCCCGGGGTCGGTCTGGTTGATCAATCGCAACAAATTTTACAATTTCAATTATTGCAATTTCATAAATTGATCGAAATGTGTATAGGGCTAGTATTTATGGATTGCTCCGGGAACCCTCCCTATCGTGCGGAGCCGGACGATTCGGGAATCGAACTCGATCCTCTCGGGGAGAAGAGATGGGCGATGAGCGGAGCGTCAACCGGCGTCGTTGACGTTGATCCAGCCGTCCTCGCTGCAGAACGACCGCTTGACCGCGACGACCCGCCGGAACGTGCACGCGGCCTCGCGCGGCGGAGAGAGAAAGGAACACTCTCCTCCGGTCACAGGTGGGCAGAGAGTCGGGCGGCGTCGGCGACGTCCCCCAGGCTCCGAGATGCACATGCGGCGGAAGCGAGGGCGGCATCGTTCCTCGAAGGTTCCCCGAGCGCAGATGCGGTTCGAACGCTTCGGGCACGGCGCAGGGTGCGAAGCGCAGTCCCGGCCTTGTATCTCACGTGTTCGGCTCGATGTGCAGATTTCCGTCGAGCGCCACGTGGCTCCGGAACTGAGCGTCGGTCAGCTGCTGCATGTTCTGCTGCTTGAACTGCTCCCGGTGCGTGTCGTAGTACTGGTAGAAGTTCTGGTCCACGGTATAGACCTGGTCCGTCTCGGGGTTGTAGACCCGGTCCCGGTTGAGGGTGTAGTCCGAGAATTTCTCCATGAAGATGTCCTCGCCCTCCTGCTTCGCGTACCAGTCCTTGAGCTGCTGGTCGCGCGCATCGCTCCCCGGGCTGCCGCTCGAGCCGCCCGACCGGGAGCCGGCCCCCCAGGACGCGGCAAGGACGTTTTTACACCCGGCGATGGTCGCCTCGCTGTAGTCGATCGAATAGAACGACTCGAGGAGGAGCGGGGCGTCCGCCTCCCAGGAGGCCGTCGGAGCGTAGATCCCCCACAGGTACTCGATCGGCGTCATGTACCCGCCGCCCTGCGAGGTGCCCACCATGAACGACCCGGTCGTCGGCGTGCCGCCGTTGTCGAACGAGATACGCATCGCCCTGGCGGTGACCGAACCCGTGTTCAATGCCGAGAGGTCCGTATTCTCGTACGAGAGTATGTGCACGTTCGAGACCGTCGAGAAGTCCCGGGGCAGATAGGTCGTCAGGTACTCTTCGGGCGTCACGCCGGATGGAAGGGTCGTGCCGGGCTCCTTGTGAAGGCTGTTGAGGAAGACAACGCCCCGGGTGTTCTGCGGGTCCGCCGCGATAAGGCCTGCGCAGTACGGGAAGACCTGAGGAGTCCACCCGTCGGGGACGCGCATCGTTACACCCCCGCTCAGCTGCGCCTCGCGCAAGGTGCCCAGGCTGCTCCCGACCGCTGTCGGCGTTACCGCCCCCGTCCCCAACGTCTGCCGAGGTGTGTAGCTCGCCGCGATCGATCGCATCACGGGCTCGTCCCGGGAGAAGGTGGCCCTCGATGCCTCGTACCCCGTGAACATCGCGTACGGCGAGTCCACGAAGACCGTGTAGACCCCGGTCATCGGCACGCCCGAGCGGGTGTAGTCGGCCACGATCTCGACCATCGAGCCGTCCGTCGTCTCCCGGGCGGACGAGACCGCGAACCCGTTCACCTGCTTCGCGTCCTGGCCCACGAGGTAATTCGCGATGGCCCCTGCCGTGAGCGAACGGTAGGCGCCGCTCAGGAAGAGAGGGCGAAAGACCACGCGGGCCCCGCCCGCCGCGGTGTCCTTCACCTGGACATCATCGCCGACGGTGACGGTCCAGCTCGCAGGCTTCTCCAGCATGAAGAGGTTGCTCGCATCGGTGTACGCCTGCAGCGCTCCCGTGGAGGTCGTCTGCGTCTCCGAGGAGGAGCACCCCCCCGTCGCCATCGCCAAGGCGACCGCGATCAAAAGCGCAACCGTCGGCGCCGTGCGAGAAATTGACATACTATCCGGGAGGCCGCCGATATAATAATCCTTCGGTCCGACCGTTGGAGAGCACGACCGCGTCGATAACGAGGGTTAGAGGTTGTTGAAGAGCAAGACCACGTCCGCGAAGTCGACCCTCCCGTTTCCATTGCAGTCGAAGCAGGCGATCGGCTCGTTGCCGGTGATCCAGCTCAGCTGGTTGAAGTACAGGACGACGTCGTTGAAGTCCCGCCGGCCGTTGCCGTTCACGTCGTCGCAGAGGCCGTCTCCCGCCGTGGAAGTCGGCACGCCCGCGCCGCCGGGGACGGCGACCACAGGTGGCCCGGTGACGCCGATCCGCTTGACCGCTCGGATCGTGTCGTCGGGGTACCCCGGCGCCGACGCTGTCAGGGCGACCGTGTAGTTTCCGGGTTCGGCGTAAGTGTGCGCCGGGTCTCGCCTGGTCGACGTCTCGCCGTCGCCGAAGTCCCAGGCCGACCCCGTCGCCCCCCCGAGCGAGGTGCCGTGGAACTGCACCGCGAGCGGCGCCGGGCCCGCGAGTGGGTCGGCCGTGAAGGCGGCCGCGAGCAGGGGCGGGTTCGCGTCCCCGCTGCCGTATAGATAGTTGGCGGCCGCCCGATCCGCTGGCGAGAGCTGCACCAGGTTCATGTTCCCGAGGGTGTCCGCGCGGTAGCGGCAGCTCGCCTTCGATGCGTCCGACGGCCCCTGGGGCTCGGTCCCGTCGAGCCAGGCGACCCCGAGGCAGAACGCCAGGTCGCGGAGGGTCACGGGCTCGATGCCGTAGACGGACCCGCCCGCGTCGCCCGCCGTCCAGGCATAGGAGGTGGAGAGGATGATGTCGGCCTCGACGATCGTGTCGTTTTCGTAGTAGTATCTGATAGCGCCGGACGGTCCCCAGGCGATCAGGCTGACACCGTCCTTTGCCGCCTCCGTCCTGTTCGACGTGCCCGAGCAGGCGATCTGGAATGTCTCCGGGAGGGCGGTGTTCCAGGTGGCGACGGCCCGGCGGACGGCGTCGGCCCCGCCCGGGACGCCGGGGCAGTTGTCGTTGACGGAAAAGACCGGGGGCGCGGCCCACCGGCGCCCCGCGACGCCGAACGAGACCGCGAACGGGAACGGGGCGCTCTCCTGGCCCGTGCCCGTGACAACGACAAGGCCCCCGCTGCTCGCGGCCTCCCTTGCGCCGGTGGCGCCGAGCCCGCTCGGGACCCGGACCACGATCGCGGTGTCGGACCAGGAGAGGATCCCGTTCGGGTTCACGGTGTTGGTGCATCCCGAGGCCCAGTAGACGCCGCTCGCCGAGACGAAACCCACATCGGCCGCCGGAGTACTCGGCCCGAACCCGGTGCCCGTGATAGTGATGGTCGTGTTCGTCCCGGCCGACGCGATCGGCGGCGAGACATACGCGATCGCCGGCCCGGCGACGAGGGCGCGGGTGACGCTCGCCGGGGCCGCGGCCACCGGCGGAGGGAACAGACCGCCGTCGACGAGCTCGTACCCGCTCCGGTCGTCCGAAGCGGCCGGAGCCCCCGCCGCAAGGGGCACGGCGACGAGAAGAACGGCAAGGACGAGCAGGAGGCAGCGACGAACGGGCATGGTGCGCACCAGCATCTCCCCGCACCGCCATAAGCGTTCCCATCGCTGCAGAGAGGGGTGCGGCACCCCCCGTCCCGGTCCCCCCCGAGCGCCGGATCTGCGCGCCCGGTAGTTCCGAATTTTTCTGAAATTTCGAGAAAGTATATATGCCTTGCTGAGAATGCCGGAATAGAAACGGTCCAATTCAGGACATTCCCCAAAAGGAAAGGGTTTAAAGGGTCAATTTCAACCGGATTGGCTGCATGAAGAACAGCCTGTATTTGAGGTCCGGTCTCTTCGCGCTGGTCCTGCTCGCGGCCATTCCCGCGGCACTCGGCGCGACCAGCATCACCGGCCCGACTGTGATTTCATCGCCTGGCACCTATGTCCTCACGCAGGACATCGCGGGCGGTCAATCTCCCGCGATCTGGGTCCAGTCGTCCGGCGTCACGATCGACGGCAACGGCCACACGATCCGCGGCGCCGGCGGGAGCTACGGCATCCTGGTGAACAAAGAAGGCACGACCCTCACGGGCGTCACCATCAGTGATGTCCGGCTCGAGAACTGGAACTGCGGCCTCTACTTCAAGGGCGTCGCGGACAGCCGAGCCACGGGCGTGACGGCCGAGTCGAACGGCAAGGCCGGCATCAACCTCCGTGAGACCCGCGGCACGACCGTCTCGGGCTGCACGGTCGCGGGCAACGAGCAGGGAATCCTGCTCTGGCAGAACACCGACGACAACACCATCGCGAACAACACCGCGACGGACAACGACGACGCGGGGCTCTACATCGCCTCGACCGGTCGGGCTGACGGCGGGATCGTCTTCGACTCCACCGGCAACACGGTCTCGGACAACACGGTCAGCGGCAACACCCAGGGGATCTACCTGGACTTCACCCGCGACAACACCGTGACCGGGAACACCGTCACCGAGAACGACGAGTACGGGATCTTCCTGGACTACTCGTCCGGGAACAGGCTCTCGGGCAACACCGTGAACGGCCACGCCCAGTCGGGTTTCGTCCTCTTCGACTCGGGAAGCTGCTCGGTCAGCGGCAACACGGCGAGCGGTAACGGCGACTACGGCCTCTGGGCGATCGATAGCGGCTCGCTCTCCATCGGCGAGAACGCGTTCTCCGGCAACAGCGCCGGGACCCAGAAGCTCTCGGGCGGGTCCTCCCGCGCCTGATCTCCCTCCACACATCCACACCCACTTTTTCCGCGCAACGACCGCGAAACCTAGATATCGACCCTCCGCGATCCCACGTGCATGGACCTCTACGTCCTGCGCCATGCAAAGGCGGAGCGTGCGGCCTCCGGCGAGGACGAGGCGGCACGGGCGCTGTCGCCAAAAGGGCAGCTCGACGCGCGGCGGCTCGGACGCTGGCTGAGGGACCGCGAGGTCGTGCTCGACCTGGCCGCGACGAGCCCGCACGTCCGGGCGCGGGAGACGACGGCCCTCGTGCTGGGCGCGGAGGCGCCGCCGATCGAGGTCTGGGACGAGCTCGGGCCGGAAGGGACGGTCGAGGCGGTCCTCGCACGGCTCGCGGCCCTGGATCAGGCCGAGGCCGTGCTCGTGGTCGGCCACAAGGCCCTCCTCTCGGCGCTCGTGTCGGCCGCGATCGGCGGCGGCCGGGTCCGGCTCCAGCTCGGTTCGCTCGCCCGGGTCCGCAGGTTCACGCCCGAGACCGGCGGCGAGCTCGCGTGGCTCCTGCCGCCGAGCGCGGTCGCACCGGGGGCGTGACGGTCCCGGCGATACTTCGCGCTCGGGGAGGTCTCGTCGGGGCACACCGAACCGAAGGCTCCCGGCTCGAGGAAACCGGGGAGGCGAGTGACAGAGTGACAACTTCGAAGCGAGAGTTGTCACCGTCCGGCGGTCGCGAGGCCGGCCGCGCGGGACTCGCGCCGGCGCCCCGATGCTGCAAAGACAAGCGCTTTACCCGTCAGGGATCCATCGTTCACCGTGGGACGCCCGGCCTTTCTCGTCGAGTTCGCATTTCTCCGGGCGGCCGCGATCGTCGCCGTGATCGTGATCCACGCCGTCGACCCGCCGATCATCACCCGATCGGCCGGCCCCCTGCTCTGGCCCTACGTCGCGATCGACGTGGCCGCGCATTTTGCCGTGCCGCTCTTCGTCTTCGTCTCGGGCGCGGTTCTGATGCACGTTCACCCGCCCCCAGTCGCATGGCGCCCGTTCGTCGTCAGGCGGCTCGCCCGGCTGATGCCGCCGTACCTCGTGGTCTCGGCCGTCTACCTCCTCGTCCGCGCCCTCCAGGAGGGGCCGCCGACCGCGTTCGAGGTCGTCGTCCGCCTGCTCACGGGGACGGCCTACTTCCACCTCTGGTTCGTCGTGCTCGTGGTCGAGCTCACCCTCCTCTTCCCCCTGCTCGCGCCGTGGGTCTCCTCCGCGCGCCCCCGCTCCCTGCTCCGGCTCGGCGTTCCCCTCGCCCTCCTCGCCTCCGGCTACTTCCTCGTCAAGGCCCTCCTCTTTCTCGCTCAGCCCGACTGGGTGCTCTCGGCCGTCCTCCTCCAGGGGCTCGCCCCGGCCGGATACCTGCTCTTCTTCATCGCGGGGATGGCCGTCACGGCGCACAAAGACCGGTTCGGGGGGCTCATAGGCCGGCTCACGCCGGCGCGGGCCGCCCCCGCCGTCCTCGTCGCGCTCCTGCTCGGCGCTTCGCGGTTCGCGGCCTCGATCGACCCGTCGCCGACCCTCCTCGCGCTTGCCGGCCTCTCGTTCCTCGTGGAGCCGTACGCGTATCTTCTCGCCTTCGGTCTCGCGCTCCTCGCGGCCCGCGACCCCCGCCTCCGATCCCGCCCGCAGGTCACGCGCGCCCTGGTCGCGCTCGGCGGGGCGAGTTACGGGATCTACCTGGTACAGGGCGGCGTGGTCGACCTCGTGATCGGCCTGCTGGGGTATCTCGGTCTCGCTCCGGCCTCGGCGGCCTATCTGCCGGCGACGGTGCTCGCGACCCTCGCCCTCTCGTGGGGGGTGGTCTCCCTCGCCGCCCGGGCCGTGCATTCGCTCGGGAGGGGGAACTGACGGCAGGCGAAAAAGAGAGTCGCGGTCACGCCCTTACCGGGCCGACGGCGACGACGTCCGGATGATCTCCGTGACACAGTTCATCTCGCTCGCGAGGATCCGTACGACGTCGTCCATGGTCACAATCCCCACGAGCCGCAGGTCGTCGTCGACGACCGGGAACCGCCGGACCCCCTGCTCCCGCGCGGCGTCCATCACGTTCCAGAGCGTGTCGTTCCGGTCCACGACGAAGGGGTCGCAGGTCATCACGTCCCGCACGCTCGTGCTCTCGGGGTCGACATTCCGGGCGCAGACGCGGACGGCCAGGTCCCGGTCCGTCACGATCCCCACCGGGCAGCCGTCGCGCTCGATCACCACGCTCCCCACGTTCCGCTCGTCCATCATCCGAGCGATCGAGACCACGCGCTCCTCCGGCGACGCGGTCACCACGTCCTCTCTGATGCAGTCCACCAATGGCATTTCCAAGTCCCCTCCCGGGATCGGCGGGCGTAAGGGGCCCGGAACTATATGATGGTTCCGATCGGCAGTGGCGCGTGAGCCGCTCACCGCCACCGCGGCAGGGTCGCGGTGAAGGCTGTCACCATCGCCCTCGCCTGCTCGAGCGGCATCCCGAGCTCGGCCGCGAGCAGGGGCGCGTACTCCTCGACCATCCTATCGCGGGTCAGGTCGGGCTGGACGAACGCCCCGTTCCGGTAGCAGTGGGTGCAGTACCGCTCGCTCGGCGAGCCGTCGGCCTCCGTCCCCGCGTCGTCAGGGCGTTCGAGGGGCATGCCGCAGCTCCCGCACGACGGGATCAGCCGGCCGCTCCAGCGGAGGAGGGGGCGGAGCTGCTGGAGCGTGAAGCCCCGCGCCCGGTCGAGCGGGATCTCGAACATGCCCGACATCATCTCGCCGCCGCGGGCGGCCATCGTCTCGATCGTAGCCGTCGGCTCGGTGAAGGCGCCGTTCTGATAGCAGTACCGGCAGTAGAACGCGCTCGGCGTCCCGTCGCCCTCCGTCCCCCGGTCACCCGGGGCGGCGAGCGGCATGCTGCAGCTCTGGCAGATTCGGTTCGTCTCGTTCATGGTTCTGTCTCTCCATCGATCTGTCCGCTCTCGAGGGCGGCCGTAACGAACGCGAGCGGCATCAGGGTCCGGGCGGCAACCTCTTCAGGCGAGAGCCCGTCGGCCGCCAGCCGTCGAGCGACCGCGTCCATCGCCTCGCCGACCTCGACAAGGTTCCCGTCGGGGTCGTAGAAGCGGATCACCCGCTGGGCCCAGGGCGCGGTCTGGAGCGGGTGGGCGAGGCGGACGCGGCCGGCAAGGCCCACCGCGAACGCCTCGATCTCGTCGGTCTCGAAGTAGAGCTCGCAGCGCGGCCGCTCGACCGGCGACGGGTCCAGCCCGCCGTAGACCATCTCCCGGGCCCTGTCCAGGTCCCAGATCGAGATGCCGCCGTCGAATGTCACGAGCCCGCCGAGATCGAGGACGACGGCGAGGCCGAAGAGGTCGCGATAGAAGTCGCGCAGGCGCGACACGTCGTCGCTGAAGAGGACGATGGAAGTGTACCGGATCATGAGATCACGCCCGCGGGCCGGGGTCGGCTCCGCACGATCAGCATCGGAAATGGCCGTGATAAAGGTACCGGTCGCGGTGCGAAAGTGAAAGGAGGTCGCTAGACCTCGGCCCGGGCGTCGACGAGGCCGAAGCTCTCGAGCCGCGACTCGGGCCGGTGCTCGCGGAACTGCCGGAGCCCGACGGTCAGGTCGCGAGTGAAGGCGAAGTATCCGATCTGGGTCTTGCGGCAGAGGTTGAACGCCATCTCCATCAGCCCGCGCGGGTCGGGCCGGCGCTCGCCGAGCCAGATGTGGAAGATATTCCCGCCGTCCACGATCGGGAAGAAGACGTGCTCAAGCTCCATCCTTTTTGTCAGCGGCACGGGCGCGCCGGGCGCGATGTGCGTGCCGTTCGTGTAGTAGATGGGCAGATCCGTCGAGGTCCCGAGTCGGCGGAGCGCGTCATCGAGGTCGCCCTTGATCACCTTTGTCGCGTGCGGCCGGAAGCGGCGGTCGAGCAGGTCCGCGACCGCGAACCGCTGCCCGGTCGTCTCCGCGGGCGTCCGTGCGAGGGCGATCGTCATGCCGTGCTTTGCCGAGAGCTCACGCGCGTAGAGCTCGAGTTCGGTCATGGCGCGGACGGCGAGCTTGAACGCTTCCTTCGTCTCGTGGAGCTGCGAGCCGCAGTGGTGCTGGACCATCTCGTTGACGCCGACCACCCCTATCGTGTAGACGAGCGACTCCAGGTCGACCGCGACAGCCCCCCGATCGCCCGTGTTCGGGTCCTTCGGCCGCTGCATCGCGAAGGGCATGCGGCCGTTGCCCCGGACGTTGTTCATCCAGCGCCGCTTGATCCGGAAGGTCTCGACGGCCTTGTCCATCAGCCCCTTGAGCTCGGCGAAGAGCCGGTCGTCCGAGCCCTCCGCGATGTACGCGGCCCGCGGGCAGTTGACCGAGACGACCTGCCAGGAGCCCATGGAGAAGTGCCGGCCCTCCTTGAAGACGAGCTTGTCGTCGAACTCGCAGTCGTCGTCCGCGAGGCTCGAGAACTGGTACGCGCAGCACTGGTAGCAGGAGATCCCCTTGCCCGCGCCGCGGTACGCGGGGAGCTGGTTGTCGTAGTACGGCGTCCCGAACTTGGACGCGAGCTCGAACGACCGCAGGTAGAGGTCGCGGTACGTCGGCAGGTCGGGGTGCGCCGCGTTGAAGGCCTCGTCCTCGGTCATGAAGTCGGGCTCGATCGAGATCTCGGGCTTGGGGAAGTTGAACGGCTTGCCCCAGGCGTCGCCCTCGAGCATGACGTCCATCAGCCCGAGGAAGAGGAGCCGGACCTCGCGCTCGAACTCCCCGTAGCACCGGCGCGGGGCCTGCTCGCCGTCCCAGACCTTGCCCTTGTACACGCAGGGCTTGTCCTTCCAGAGCGCGGGCACGCCCGGCGAGAGCTGGACCGATGAGAAGACGAGCTGGCCGCCCCGGGCGACCATCATCTGGGTCATCTCGTAGACGAACATCTGCATCAGTTGCTTGATCTCGTCGTACGGCATCCCTTCGAGGAACGGCGCGAGGAAAGTCAGAAAGTTGTAGTAGCCCTGGCCGCCCGCAAAGTTCGTCTGGGCCGAGCCGAGCGCTTTCACCGCGTGGAGCACGGCCACCTCGGCCCGTTTTGCCGGGCCGGCGACCGAGGCCTTGGTCCCGTTGCCGTCGGGCATGAGGCCGTAGTAGAGGAAGTAGCGCAGGTCCCAGTCCTGGCAGAAGGGACGCGTGCCGAAGTACTCGAGGTCGTGGATGTGGAGGTCGCCGGAGAGGTGGTGGTCCGCGATCTCGGGCGGGAGCTGGAGGAGGTACTGTTCCTTGGAGATCTTGTCGGCCTTCTTCTTGTGCGAGGTCTCGGCGTTCTCCTGCAGGTTCGCGTTGTCGTGGGCCTCGAACCCGCGCCCGACGTCGATCAGGTGGGCATCGAAAACCGGGGTGCCGACGCGCGTGCAGACGTTTCGGTACCGGACCAGGCCGCGCTCGAGCAGGACCATGTTCATGATCTCGCGGATCAGCGGGGCCGAGAGGGCGACGAGGTTGAGCCGGCGAATCCGGTCCTCGACCTCGCGCGCGACCGCCCGGGCCGTCTCCTCGTCCGCGGCCTCGCCGTCGTAGAAGGTCTCGACGAGCTTGGTCTCGACGAGAATCTGCCGGACGATCCGCTCGCGGTCCCACTCGAGGATGTGCCCGTCCGAGCGCCGGACGGACGGCATCGCCGGGATCCAGACGCCGTCGAGGGTCGCCTGCCGCGTCGATTCGGGCGGGGCCACGGGATCACGCTCCGTCGAGGAGGGCGTCGACGGCTCCGGCGTCCACGGCGCCCCCGCTGAAGAGCTCGGCCGACGTCAGGAACACGTCCCCCTTCCGGAGGACGGGCGCCTCGTTCACGAAGATGCCGTTGACCCGCAGCTCGGTCAGCGCGGCCGCGGAGGACATCTCCTCCTCGACGAACGCGACCCCGCGCTCCTTCAGATACGCCTTCAGGAGCTCGCAATTCGGGCAGAACTCGAGCCTGTACACGATCACCCCGTCCATCTCTTCACCACCACCGTGCGCCGGGTTACCTGTTGAACGCGGTCTCTATTGAAAATGCTCTCGGTCGTTGCACCGCCCCCGGTCGACGGCCCGGCGTCCGCGTCCCCCGACGCGGATCGCCGCATCGGCCATGCCGGACCGGAGCGAGTCCGGTTCCTCGAGGATGGCCGGGCGCACGCTTATCCGCTCCCCGCCCCGCATACTACACGCGTGCGCTCCCGCCTCGCCCGGCTCATGGCCGTCTCGCCGGTCCGCCGGCAGTCCCTGATCGGGCTCTTTACTACCATCGGCTCGACCTTGCTCGGCTTTGCCGCGACCGTCTACATCGCGCACACGGCCGGCGCCGGGGCTCTCGGGGCCTTCTACGTCCTCTCGGCCTACCTCGGCTTCCTCCTCCTCGCCTCGGACCCGGGCCTGGGCGGAGCCGCGGCCCAGCGGATCGCCGAGCACGACGAGCCAGCCGCCCACTTCTCGGCGTACGCGACCGTCCGGGCCGGGCTCGCCGTCGCCGTCGCGGCGGGGCTCGTGGCGGCCGGGCCCCTGTTCGTCGACCTCGGGACCTCCGGCCTCGTCCCCTGGCTCGCGCTCGCCCTCCTCGCGTCGACCCTCGCGGGGATCGTCGCGACAGGGGTCTGGGCAACGGGGCAGGCCGGGATCGGCCAGGCGGCCGAGCTCGTCGGGGTCGGGGCCCGCGTCGCGGTCCAGGTCGGCGCTGTCGCGGCAGGGTACGGCGCGGCCGGACTCGCGGGAGGGCTCGTGGCCGGCACGATCGGAGCCGCGCTCGTCAACCGCCGCTTCCTCTCCCTGCGGCTCACGCGCTTCGGCGTCCGCCACCTCGCCTCGCTCGCGCCGTTCGCGCTCTGGTCGTTTTTGATCACGCTCGTCGCGGTCGTCAGCGCAAACGCGGACACGGTCCTGCTCGGGTACCTCCTCTCGGACCGCGAGGTCGCGCTCTACCGCACCCCGCTGCAGCTCGCGGCCCTCGTGGTCCTCTCGACCATGCCCATCAGGGCCTCGCTCGCGCCCCGGATCGCGGGCTGGACCAGGGCCGGCGCGCTCGGCGAGGTGGTGGACGCCCTGGCCCGGGCCTGGACCTTCGCCCTCCTGCTCGCGGTGCCGGCCGCGGTCGGCGGGTGCCTGCTCGCGGACCAGCTCCTCTACTTCCTGTACGGCGCGGAGTTCGCGGAGGCCGGACCCGCGCTCGCGCTCCTCCTCATCGCCGAGCTCGTCTCGGTCGGCTCCCTGCTCGAGGGGATGGCCCTCTCGGCCATCGGCCGGCCGCGCGGGGCCTTTGTCGCGGCCGGCGCCGGAGCCGCGGCCCTCGTCCTCGGCGACCTCGCCCTGATCCCCGCGTTCGGCGTTGCGGGCGCGGCCACGGCCCTGCTCGCCTCGACCACGGTCGCGACCGTCCTCGCCCGCGTCCTGCTCGGCCGGACGGTCGCGGTCCGACTCGAGCGCCGGCCCCTCGGCGCCATCGCTCTCGGCGCCGCTCTGATGGCCGGCGCCGTGCTCGCGTACCGCGCCGTGCTGCCCCCCGACTCGCTGCCCCTCCTGGTCGGCGCGGTGGTGCTCGGGGCCGCGGTCTATCTCGGCGCGGTCCTAGGGCTCGACCCGGCGATCCGGGCCGAGGTGGCCGGGCTCGTGCGCGCGGTCCTCTGAGCCGCTCCGACCGATCCTGCTTTGTACCTGCCGCGCCCACACTCTCCCCCATGGTGCGGACGTTCGTCGCGGTTGACCTCCCCGAAGAGATGCGGGAGCGGATCGCCGTGGTCGCGCAGGCGCTCCGCGGCTCGGCGGCGCGGCTCACCTTCGTGGCCCCGTCCCAGATTCACGTCACGCTCGCGTTCCTCGGCGAGGTCGATGCAACCCGGCTCGATGCGGTCGCGGACGCGCTCGAGGCCGTTCGGCCGGCCCCGTTCGAGCTCGCGGTCGGCCCGATCGTCGGAAACAGCCGGTCGTCGCCGCGGACCATCTGGTGCCCGTGCACGGACGAGGGCTCGCTTGCCGCGCTCGCCGGAGACGTGGGGGCCGCGCTCGAGCCGCTCGGTTTTTCCCGCGAACGGCGGGCCTTCCGCGGTCACGCCACGGTCGCACGGGTCAAGGTCTTTCACCCCTCCCTTCTCGACCGGCTCGCGAGCCTGCCGCGCGACGGCTTCGGGAGCTTCACGGTCGACCGGTTCCGGCTCAAGAAGTCCACACTGTTGCCGCAGGGGCCCGTATACGAGGACCTTGCCGAGGTGGTCCTCTGACGAGCGCGATCCGCGAGGCCGTGCTCGCCGAGATCCGACCGCGGTCGGACGAGCTCGCCCATCTCCAGTCCGTGATCGATCGGCTCGTGCCCGCGGTCGAGGCCCGCGGGGTCGGAGCCATGGTCGTCGGCTCGGCCTCGCGTGGTACCTGGGTCCGCGGGGATCGCGACCTCGACCTCTTCCTCCTCTTCCCGCCCGAGCTCGACCGCGAGTCCCTCGAACGGGACGGCCTTGCCATCGCCCGGGCCATCGCGCTCGAGTTCGGCGACGGCTACCGCGAGAAGTACGCGGAGCATCCGTACATCAACGCGACCGTGGACGGGATCGACGTGGACCTGGTCCCGTGCTACTGCGTGGCCTCGGCCACCGGAATCCAGAGCGCGGTCGACCGGACGCCGTTCCACACCCGGTACGTATCCGAGCGGGTCGAGGGACTCGTGGACGATGTCCTGCTCCTCAAGCAGTTCGCCAAGGCCGGCGGGGTCTACGGCTCGGACCAGATGACCGAGGGCTTCGCCGGGTATCTCTGCGAGCTCCTGGTCCTCCGGTACGGCTCGTTCGAGGGCGTGCTCGCGGGCGCGAGCGGCTGGCGCCCGGGGACCGTGATCGACCTCGAGGCGCACGCGACGAAGCGGTTCGAGGAGCCGCTCGTGGTGGTCGACCCGGTCGACCCGAACCGGAACGTCTCGGCCTCGGTCTCGCTCTCGAAGATGATGGCCTTTGTGGAGCTGGCGCGGGGCTATCTCACCGGCCCGTCGATCGCGTTCTTCCAGGTCCGGCCGGAGCCGCCGATCACGGCCGACGCATTCGCGGACGCGCTCGCACAGCGCGGGACCGCGCTCTACGCCCTCCGGTTTCCGACCCCGAACCTGATCGAGGACGTGGTCGTGCCGCAGCTGAGAAAGAGCCTGGAGGGGCTCGTCCAGCTCCTCGGGCGGCACGGCTTTTCTGTCAACCGGGCCGACTGCGAGATGGGCCCCGACCACTGCCTGCTTGTCTTCGAGCTCCTGGTCGACGCTCTCCCCGCTGTCGCACGCCACCAGGGCCCGCCGCTCTGGAACGGCGAGAACGCGGCGAAATTCCGCGAGAAGTACGCGGTACCGCCCGGAGGCGGGCCGTTCGCGGGCCCTTTCATCGAAGACGGGCGGTACGTGGTCGAGATCCCGCGCCGCTACCGGACGGCCGGGAGCCTGCTCGGGTCGGAGGAGATCCTCGGAGTCTCGCTCGGCAAGAACGTCCGCCGCGCTCTCGGCAAGCGCGAGTTCCTGGCCGGCGCGGACTGCTGGTCCGCGGAGTTCGCGCCGTTCCTCGGCGCCTTCCTCGACCCGGCCTCGCCGCTGGTCCGGCTCCGGCGTGGCTAGAGGACATCGTCGCCGCGCTCGCCGGTGCGGACGCGGACCGCGTCGTCGAGCGGGAGGATGAAAACCTTGCCGTCCCCGGGCGCGCCCGTTCCAGCAGCCTCGAGGACGAGGTCCACGACCCGCTCGACGGCTCCGTCGTGGACGGCCACCTCGACCCGGATACGCGGCAGCAGGTCTATCACGTACTCGGCTCCGCGGTACTGCTGCCGGACGCCGCCCTGCTCGCCGCGGCCCCGGACCTCCGTGACCGTCATGGAGCCGAACCCCGCCCCCGCGAGGGCTTGCGTGACCGCATCGAGCCGGCCGTCCCGGATGATCGCCACGACCATCTTCATGGAGGAGGGGTCGCTCCCGGCCTACTTATGCATGATCACCAGGTCGTCCGGACGGTGTCGAAGGCCTCGGCGTACGTTGCCGACCGGAGGAGGATCGAGCGGTAGCGGTTGAGGCCGAGCGCGACCTCGTCGAAGGTGGCGGTCCCGGCCTGCGAGGCGTGGCACCGGATCGCAGCGGCTTTCCTCCCGGCGACGCCCGAGATGTCGACCGTGACCCCGATATCAGTGAGCGGCGTCCAGACCTCGTAGAGCCGGAGCTCCCCGACGCGGTGGGGCTCGCCGAGCTCGGAGAAGGCGTGCGCCCCGGCCCGGCGCACGGCGTCGAGCGCCGCGACGGCGAGCGCGGCGTGGTCGGGGTGGGCGTCGCCGGGGTGCGGGGCGTAGATGATCCCGGGGCGGAGCTCGCGGACGAGCAGGGCGAGCGCGGCGACCAGGTCGTACCCGGCCCAGGCGAGTCGGCCGTCGGGAAAGCCGAGGAACCGGACCCTCGCCGCGCCGAGCTCGGCCGCGGCAGCGGCGGCCTCGTTGCGTCGGGTCGCCGCGAGCACCGCGGGAGTCGCGCCGAACCCGCCGGCCTCGCCGTCGGTGACGCAAAGAACGGTCACGGAGTCGCCGGCATCCGCGTGGAGGGCGAGGGCGCCGCCGCAGCCGATCTCGACGTCGTCGGGGTGGGCGCCGAGTGCGAGGACGTTCATGGGGAGGGGTGGCCGTGCAAGGAGAAGGCGGTTTCCCTGGCGCAACAGACTGAAAGAATAACCATTATTGCATAACCGACTGAAACTTTAACCCTTGAAACGGCCAATAGTAGAGCATGATAGGGCCCGTCTCCGCCTATCTCGATCTCTTCTCGGGCGCGGCCACGCGCAAGGCGTACCACATCGGTATCGCCCGGTTCCTGACCTTCCTCGATGGCCACCCCTGCCGCTCCGCAGCCCCCGTCCCGCACTCGGACGAGGTCCTGGCCGCGATGGACGCCCGGGCCGAGGCCTACTTTCGCGAGGTGAACGCCGATGCACGGGCCCCCGCCACGGACATGGTGCATTTCCTGGCAGCGATGCAGCGGGACTTCGCCCCCTCGACGGTCGCCGTGAGCCGATCGGCGGTGCTCGGGTTCCTCGAGGAGAACGGGATCGAGCTCTCCCGGCAGGACGAGCGGCGCATCAAGAAGCGCGTGCCGCGGATCCGGAACGTGGCCGAGGAGGAGACCCTGACGCGCGACGCCCTGCAGGCCATCCTCCCGCTCCTCTCGATCCGCGATCGCGCGGTCCTGCTCGTCCTGCTGGCCTCGGGCGGCCGCATCGGCGAGGTCCTGCAGCTCAGGCTCCAGGACGTGGACCTCGAGGCGGCGCCCGTCCGCGTGACGTTCCGGGCGGCGACCACCAAGACGGGCGTGCGACGGATCGCGTTCCTGACCGACGAAGCGGCCGAGGCCGTGCGGGTGTGGCTCGGCGGCCGCAGCGACTACCTCCGGACGGCAGCCCGGCGGAACGTAGGATTGACGAGCGCGGGCCGGTCGCGGCCGAAGGCCTACGACGACGAACGGCTGTTCCCGTTCAAGCGATCGTCGTTCGACCTGGCATGGGGACGCGCCCTCGAGCGGGCGGGCCTCTTCCGGCGGTGCGAGGTAACGGGCCGGCTGACCCTGCATCCCCACAGCCTCCGGAAGTGCTTCCGGTCGTGGCTCGGGGCGGCGGCCGGACCGGACATCGCCGAGGTGCTCATGGGCCACGAGGGCTATCTCGGGACCTATCGCCGCTACACAGAGGAGGACCTGGCCGAGGCGTACGTCAAACACAGCCACGTACTCTGTGTCGCCAGCGGCAGCGGTGAGCTCGCACGGCAGGTGGCCGACCTGCAGGAAAAGAACGATACTCTCGAGGCGGAGCTCCGGGACATCCGACTCGACCTCTACGAAGTCAGGGAGTGGCGGGAGTGGCGGGCCAAAACCCGGGCCGCCTCCACCTCAACAGAATCGAAGCCCTGACGCGGACGTGTTGGCGAAAATCTCTCCATTTTCGGGATTGTCGCCGGGCCCTGCCACCGGCAGGAGACGATTTAATCTCTTCCCTGAAGCCCACGTAGCCGTATACGATGACCGTCTTCGTTGCGAAGGACGGGCGC
Organism: Methanospirillum sp.; assembly: GCA_039679395.1. GTDB lineage: Archaea > Halobacteriota > Methanomicrobia > Methanomicrobiales > Methanospirillaceae > UBA288. The sequence goes on from JBDKUZ010000017.1 coordinate 24,819, forward strand.
CGATCGGTCAGTCTGACCGTCTACATCCCCGAGGACATCCGGGATGCAGCTCGAACGCGGCACCTCTCTTTCTCAAGAATCATGTCGGAGGCCATCACGGCCAGAATCGAAGACCTGGAGCGGGCTGAGCTTGCCGGCGCACCCGCACCAGGGCCCACCGTCGCGGGTACGAGGGGGGCATCCTAGTGGTTGCCCGGAGGCGTGATAAGACAGCCGATCGCTTCGTCCTGAGCAGGTCCGCGTTTGCGCTCCTGTCCCCCGAGGAGCAGGCTGAAGTGTCCAGATATGTCGAGGAGGGGCGCATCATCCTCGTCGACCGACGGCCACTGGATCGCCAGCGGACTCTACCTGGGGCGATCGAGGCATGAGCGAAAAGAAGGGAGGAAACGCTGTTGCCGTTTTATTATAGTTCTCACAGCATAAAAACCTTCCGGGGCTATTATGACCGATGAGACGCCCGCCCCCGGCCAAGCACCGCCGACCTCGCCCGGGTACTCGTACTCGCCCGACCGGAAGCGGCCGCCCGACTTCGTCGCCCAGATCCACCGCCAGCGGGTGACCGTCCGCATCCCGGGGCAACCTGCCATCAACGGGACCCTGACCGGCTACACCCAGTACGAGCTTTTGATTACCGACGAGCGAGGCCGCGACCATCTGGTGTGGAAAGGGCCCGGCCTGGTCCTCGATCTTCCGGAGGGCTGGCGGCGCTCGAGCATGCCCGAGGGCGACGGGGGCAAGTCCCCGTGCTGACGACGCAGGACATAGAGCGGGCCATGCTCGAGGGGTCGGGCATCGTGATGCTGAACCTCGAGTTCGTCATCACGGAGAAAGGGCTCGTGGTGCGCTGTCAGGCCGGGCCGCTCGCGAACGCGCCGTTCGTCAAGCGCCTGGCCCTGCGGGCGGCGCGGAACGCTCGTAAGAGCCTGTTGCCGCGCGAGGTCGCCGACCTCTTCTCGGAGGTCGCGCCGATCACCCCGACCGGCGAGATCTTCCTGTTCGGGATTACGTATACCATATGGCTGGACGATGCCGGCCAGTCGATATGGCGGCCTGGCGTCTACATGTCCGAGCCCGCGAAGACCTTCATGGACGGGAGAATCCTCGAGGTGGGGCGGCGAATCGGGGACGAGACGCTCAAACCATTCATGGACGGGTTCTATGCGTACGTCGACGGCCTGGCATCTCCACGGGCTCGGAGGCGGCGGGCGTGACGTTCCCGGAGCCGATCGTCGTGCTCGACGGTCAGCGCGTCACCTGGCGCGAGGCCATGGCCGCGGAGGACCTCCCCTATGTCGACCGCCTCGAGAACAGCGCCCGGGACTACCGCGACATGGTCAGGATGACCCGCGAGCTGATCGCCATGGGCGCGGTCCCCGCGACGGCAGCTGCGGCCGCCGAGATCGACGGGGGGCTCGCCGCCCCGGGAGCGGGCGTGGGAAAGTTCGCGAAGTATCTCCCGGAGGCCTCCGCGATCGAGAAGCCGCCGGCGAAGCCCGAGCCTGCGATCGAACCGACCGATGCCGGCTACGTCCTGAAGCTCGGGATCCGCGAGAGCCTCGAGGCCCTCATGGCTCCCGGCCAGGTCTTCGAGATTCGCGCGTTCCGCGAGGGCCGGGTCAACTCGGGCTACTTCGACAACGCGGCCGCGGCCGCCGTTGCGGTCGACCCCCTCGACGGCCTGGCCGAGGGGATCTACTTCACGCCGAACCCGGTCAACCCGGCCCTCCTCGCCCGCCGCGCGAACCGCATCAAGCCCTCGATGGGACGGGACTCGAGCACCGCCGACGTGGACATCATCGCCCGGCGCTGGCTCCTGGTCGACATCGACCCGGTCCGGCCGTCGGGGGTCTCGTCGACCGACGACGAGCATCGGGCCGCCATGGGCCTGGCCCTCGAGATCGCCGAGGCGCTCGAGCTGCTCGGTTGGCCCGATCCGGTCATCGGTGACTCGGGGAACGGCGCCCACCTCCTCTACCGGATCGATCTGCCGAACGACGACGAGTCGACGGCGCTCGTAAAGGGGACGCTCGCCGCGCTCGATCGCCTCTTCTCGACGGACCAGGCGAAGGTCGATACCGGGGTGTTCAACCCCTCGCGGATCTGGAAGGCCTACGGCACGGTCGCGAAGAAGGGAGATAGCATCGCAAGCCGGCCGCATCGCCGCTCCGGCCTGGTCGCGGTCCCGGACGCCCTGGCCCCTGTGACCCGACAGCAGCTCGAGATCGTGGCCGCCAAGGCATCGGACCGGCAACCGGCCGAGCCGAAGAAGGCGGCGTCTTCCCGGACTCCGGGCGAGGCCCTGGACCTCGGGAAGTGGCTCCGCGACCACCAGATCGGGGTGGCGTCTGAGAAGCCCTACCAGGGCGGGACACTCTACAAGCTCGAGACCTGCCCGTTCTCGGGGGACCACTCGGACGGGGCCTTTGCGATCCAGTTCGAGAACGGGGCCATCCACGCGGGCTGCCAGCACGACTCGTGCGGCTCCCGGCGGCAGCGCTGGCAGGAACTGCGGGAGATGGTCGAGGGGGCAAAGAAGAGCCGCGCCAGAAGGTCGACGGCGCCGCCCGCATCCTCTACCGCGGGCGGAACCCCGGAAGTCCCCGAGGCCGTGGCGCGGTTCACCTACCGACTCACGAGTGGTGCGATCAGGATCGACGATGCAGCCGTCGCTGAATTTCTCTACGAAACGTTGAACGTCGTTTCGTTCAATGGGTCTCTATTCATTTATGCCGACGGCATGTACCGCCCCGACAAGGGAACCCTCTCGGCAGAGGTTAAGAAGATCGTCCAGGTCTGTGGGACGCATGAGCAGCTCACGAAGGTATGGCGAGAGGTACACGCACACCTGCTCGCCACCAACCCGTTCAAGACTCAGCCGTTCAACCTCGCCCGGGACCTGATCCCGGCGAAAAACGGTGTGGTCGCGATTGACTACGAGACCGGGTCCGCGACGCTCCTGCCACACAGCCCGGGGTATCGGTTCACGTTCAAGCTCCCGGTCGTCTACGACGAGGCCGCGACGGTCACCATGGCAGAGGACCTCTTCGCTCAGTACGTACTCCCCGAAGATGTCCCGATCCTCGTGCAGCCGTTCGCCCAGGCGTTATTGCAGGCGCAAATGGACCGGACCTATAAGAAAAACTACCTGCTCCAGGGCAATAAAAACGCTGGAAAATCGACGTACACGGTGATTCTCGAGGGGTTCTTCGGTGAGGAGAATATCTCGCACGTGGCGCTGCAGGGGCTGACGACGGATCGGTTCTGCAACGGCCGGATGGAAAACAAGTTGATCAACTACTACGATGATTTGAGCAACGTCCCGCTGGAGCAGATCGGCCGATTCAAGGCGCTGACGGGCTCGACCATTCACGACATTGAGCGGAAGTTCGAGGGGAGTTATCCAGGCCGGATCTTCTGTCCGCATGTCTTCACCTGCAACCGCCCGCCCCGAGTGTCGGACCTCGCGAAGACCGATGATGCGTGGTGGGAGAGATGGGAGTACGTCAGGTTCCCGTACTCGTTTCCCGTCGATCCGCTCTTCTACGAGCGAACCCTGACACCCGCGTTTTACTCGTCGCTGCTCGCCGCGGCGATCGCGATGATGATCGAGATCCGGCAGCGCGGAGATCTGACAGTCAACCGGACATCGGCAGAGGTTCAGGAGCGTTGGAGCCTGACAGCCGACCCGCTCTGCCAGTTCATTGACGCGAAGATGAACCGGCTCGAGGCGACCATATCGGACTTTGACAAGGCCAAGCTGCACACCGCGTACCTGGAGTGGTGCAGGGTGGCGGAGATCCCCGCCCTGCTCCGGATATCGACGCTCACGGCGTTTACCCAGGCGCTCCAGGGGTATGGGATACATGAGATCGAGACCAGCACCACGATCGATGGCGTGAAACGGAAATATCACGTGTATCGCGGAGGGTACCGCTGGAAAGATCCCAATGCCAACATGGGCCACGACTACATGGCTAGCCGCTGGGAGAAAGCTCTGTCATGACCTCGCGGAGACTTCTACGCGGGCGAGTACCCCCAGTACCCCTACTTTTTATCCCTAGCACGCGCGCGAGGAAGAGTAGAGGGAATGGATCGGGGAGCTACACAATTAATTCTCACGTACGCGAGATGGGGACGGAAAGTGGGGGTACTGGGGGTACTCGGGCTCATCCGGGCCGCCCCCCCCGCGCCAGAGAGAGGGTGATCGCCGGTTCCGCTCGTCGAGCACGATCGTGTAGAAATTGGTTGATCAAGGCGGTTGATAACGGCATCAACCGGCCCGTGTTAACCTCTTGTGCCTGCCGATGCAGATACAGGAGACGACGATGACTCCGGGCGAGTACCCACTGATTTTCTCCCTCGAGGAGCTGAGCCCAGCCCATGGCCGGACCATAGCCGCGGCAATCGCGGCCTTGGGAAACCGACTCGACGGGGATAGCATTGCTCTGGCGTACGGACTCGCAGCCCCACCCCTCGAGGAGGCGCTCGACGCCGGGGAAGGAGAGATAGCCAGACTCGAAGCGACCCCGACCGCCACGCCCCGAGAGGATCTTGCGGGCGCCGTGGCTCTCGCGTATGGCATCCGGGCCGCCATCGAGGTGTGGCGCCCCGCAGCCATCCGGGTGTGCTACGAGCGCGCCGACCAGGGCGACGAGAACGCCCGAACGATCCTCGAGCGGTACGCTGGCGTCCCATGGTCTGAGATCCGTGCGTTTGTCAGAGGCGAGTGATGGGGAAGACTACAGACCGGAACATCGAGGCCGCAATCCGCCGGCGCCGGGCGCTCGAGCTCCGTCGACAGGGATGGACATACGAAGCGATCGCCGTCGAGCTCGGCGTGTCGCCACAGGCCGCGCACAAAGCCGTTTCAAAAGCACTCACCGCCCTCACGGCCGAGCCGGCCGCCGATCTCCGCCGCCTCGAACTGGACCGCCTCGACGCCCTCACCCGGGCCGCTTGGTCTGCCGCCGCGTCCGGCAACCTCCCTGCGATCGATCGTATACTCCGTGTCATGGAGCGGCGCGCAAAATTGGCACACCTGGACGAACCCGTGATTGAACAGCCCGACGTCTCTCCGCTTGTCGAGATCAAGGCGGCGATCACTGCCTCTCTCGCGGTCCTTGAGGATCATCCGCCCACGACGATTGTAGCCGACGAAACGGAGCCCTCTAAGACGAGGGCTGCAGATTCTTGTGGGCTGGGCCATAAACCCGATCCCTAAGGTCGACTTCGTTCGGCGGTATCAGAGGCCGCGGTATGCCTTCTTGCGATGTGAAACGCGGACTACCTCGACCGTCAGGATCGAGGCCGAGATCTGCATCAATACCCGGTAGTCGCCCACCCTGAGACGATGGTAGGGCGTCCCTTCGACCTTCAGGGAGTGGGCATACGGGTTCTCGGCGCAACCGTCGACCTGGTCGAGGATCCGCACCTGGAGGTCTTCGGGGAGTTTGCCGAGCATCCTCATGGCGTTCCCGGTCCAGACGACCGTATAGGGCGGTGATTCGTGTGGCAGATTATCGCCTCCCTGCCCACGATCCCGTGGGCATCGCAGAACATATCAATTGAATAATCTTCATAATATGATTCCTTACCAAGACAAAAACGTTGAAAGTATATAAAGTAAACCTGCCTAATCCGGCCAGTCACCTGATGCCGAGCTCGCGCCGGACTTGTTCCGAGGTGAAGACGCGGCCGGCCCGGATGTCCTCGAGGGACGCGGCGATGTCGGCCTCGTCCTCGGGCGTCAGCGGCTCGTCGTCGATCGCCTGCCGGGTGAGCCGATCGATCACGTCCGCGTAGGTCTCGCGGGGGTGGATCTTCAGGGAGTCTAGGCGGGTTTTCGTTACGGTCTCGATCCGGACGTTCACGCATGCGGCCATGCACCTCCGTATGCGGTTGTTTACATTAGAGTTTCCGATCGGAAACGGTCAACGCGAGCACCGCGGCCGTCTGTCGAGATGGTTAAAACGCCCGGCTCTCCCCCTCCCACACTCCCGAACGTAGGCCGTAGCGGGCGCCACTACGGCCCGCAGCGGACCGATCGGCGCGCGAGGCGACCGTCGATATGGCCATCCGCTGGGTGCCCTGCCGTGCTCCGATGTCTTCATATTCCCTGGACGACGACCTACTCGGAGCCGGTCCGGGAAAACCCATTGCTTGCCAGCATGGCCCGGCCGGAACCGTTCTGATTAGGTCTTCGTCATCGAGCCCGCGCCATCGCGGTCCGAACCGATTTAATCTCTTTAGGCCCGTGGCCGTAGATATTCCCATGCCCTCGCGCTACGTGACACGGGACGGCCGCTGCTCCCGGGCCGTGAAAGTGTGCATCCCCGAACCCCTCTTTGAGAAGGCCAGGGACGACAAGGTCTCCCTCTCGGGGACATTGACCGCGGCCCTGGTCGCCCGCTACGGCGACCCCTGGCCCGACCTCCCGACCACGGCCGGAGGAGCCCCGGCATGACGACCGGCACGGTACGTCCGCCCCGCGGCACGCACGCGACGCCGGCCGCGGCCGACCTAGTCGACCGACCCCCGGCGCACTCCCAACCGCGATCGATCCCAGTCCCGCTCTTCTTCGAAGTCGTCACAACCTGGGGGTCATCCGACGAGGCCTCGGTCATCAACGATCGCGTCCCCGGGCGGCGGTGGTCCGGGATCTTCCTCCGCGACGACACCACCGGCGACCTGTCCCGGGTCACCCCCTTCGCGATCGAGGTCCTCGCCATCCACACTGATGAGCCCGGGCGCTATGACCTCACGGTCCGCGACCGGGCGACGAGAACCGCGATCTCGATGGAGTGGGTGACCGTGGCCGACGCGGCTGCACGGCTCGAGAACCTGGGAGCCCGGCAGCCGCTCGAGACCGTCGCGTTCTGCATCCGGGTGGCGATCGAGGGCCTGGTCGCCCTCGAG
>JBDKUZ010000018.1:0-5711 GCA_039679395.1 Methanospirillum sp.
GTCCATGGAGAAGTGGTCCGACGCGTTCCCGTATAGGCCGAGAAGGTCGCGGTGTGAAAGGATAATCACGCCGCCGGGGGCGGCGTCGGCCGGGGGCCGCGGTACGGGCGGCGCGTGGCATTCCCGGAGGTCGGAGGGAAACGAGACGTCGGGCGGGGCCCTTGGCCCTCCTCCATCGCCATGCGTCGTCCCGGTATGCGGGGTGCCGTACCGACATCGACCCCGGGCAGGCCGTCGGCGCTCCGCACTACCGGGGGTCCGGCCGCCAGTCAGACCGGCACGCCCTCTACGAGCGCCGCGAGGATAAACGGGTTTTTCGCGGCCAGCATCTCCGCGAACTCGTCGGGCGTGTAGCAGAGCGGCTCGACCGGAAGGTCTGTCATCTCGAGAACCGCGCCCGGCCTCTCGTGGAACCGCCCTGCGAACTCCCCGACCACGATCAGGTCGATGTCGCTCCCTTCGTGGATGCCCCCGGCCGCGAGGGAGCCATACAGGAGCACGACGCTCGCGCCGAACCGGGAGCGGAGGTCGTCCGCGAGGCGGCGGACCTGTTCCCTCAGCCCTGCAACGTCCGCCGAGCCGCCTCCGCAATCGATGCGGCAGATTGGATGCATGCCTCCGCGTCCTCCCTCTCGAAGTATTCTGCTGGCGTCAGGCTCCCGACAATGCTGTCCGGGTACCGCGCGGTGATATAGACCCCGTCGAGCCGCTTCGCATCGGCATTCAGCGCCGCGAGCGACGCCTCCTCACGACCGGTCTCGCGCACCAGTTCGAAGACCGAGTGCGTCAGGATCTTCCTGTGGCCCCGCCTATAGAGAATGGCCTTCAGGACCTTCTCCGCGCTCTGCTGGGCCTGAAAGCACGCCCATTCGTGGTTGCCGGCGCGGCAGCTCGCCCGGGCGCTCTCGAGGTCGCGCTCCCCCTGCCGGAACCACCGGTCGGCCTCCTTCTCGTTGGCATCCATGCATCGGCCCCCCCCGGGCCGGTACGGAGTTGTTGCCCCCGTCGCATTATAAACGCACCCCCGAGCAACCCACAACGGTCGCGCTTGTCCGACCGTGGCGCTCCTCCTTTCCGGGAAGCGCCGGCGAGGGCATGAATTCATCGCGTGGCGGATGCGAGGTACAGGAATCCGGTCGTCCGGGAGCGCGAGCAGGGCATTCGGCGGATCACCCTCGAGCGGCAACCGGGCGTGGAACTCTCCGGGCCGCGCTGGGAACGATGGGTCGGCCGGTTCGGAGCTCATCGCTGGTATGCGTCAGCGCCCTGTTGCTCTATCTTTTCCCCAGGATGTCGCTGAAGGCCGGCGGGTGTCGTCCGCCTGTCGTCTTCACCGATATCGATCGGAAGGTCTAACGTATACGCCCGCACACCATGGTGCATGGCCGCATGCGTAAACGTTCGGATCGAGCCAGCCACAAAGGCGCTCCTCGATGACCTGAAGGTTCACCCTCGCGAGACATATGAGGATGTGATCGGCAGACTCGCCCGTCGGGCGATCGATGACGAGCCCCTCACGCCCGAAGAGGAGGCCGACATCGCCGAGTCCCTCGAGGACATCAGGGCCGGTCGCGTCCTCAGCACCGGGCAGTTGAAGAAGGAACTCGGTCTCCGATGATCGTTTCGAGGGGCGAGGCCGGGAGATCAGCAGGTCCGGTCTGCAGGCTCGCGGATAGCGTATCTTCGTGGTGATGGATATCTCCTGCAGATCATTGCCCCCGGGAGTGTCCCCCTGTCGCGCCGATCGACCCTTCGGGAGGCGATCCGATGCCGGATGAATCCCCTCCGACCTATACGGTCGTCTGGCCCCGGGCTGCACAGAAGATGCTCGCTCGCCTCCCCCCGGAGGTCCAGGAGCGTATCATCGACCAGGTCGAGAGCATCGCCGCGGAGCCCTTCGCCTATGTCCGGAAGGTCGAAGGCTCCCCCTATCATCGTCTCCGGGTCGGGGACTATCGGGTCGTGATGCAGATCACGGCCTCGCACCTGACCATCTTCGTCGTCCGCGTCGCGCCCCGGAAGAACGCGTACCGGGGCCTCTAGTCCTCCTTTCCGGGACGCGCGTCAGGGACGGCGGCCGGAGGGCCCCCCTGTTCAATTTTCAGACCTTCGCAGCCCCGGTCCGGTCGGAAGCCTGCAGGTGCCCGTGATCGCCGTCTGCCCGCGGGCGGGGACGCTGCCCTTCCCCAGGGTAGTCGGGGATCGCCTCCCACCGAGGTTCGCTGTCCAATCGCGTGAACCGGGTATAGTGGGAGACATGACGAACGCCCGTGCACGACCGGTCTCGGACGAAGAAATCGCGGGGATCGGGCCATTTCCCCGCCGCGGGGTATGGTTGGAATTGGTAGTGGACCCGGTCGTCCGGGAGCGCGAGCAGGGCGTTCGGCCGGCCGCCCGCGAGCGGCAACCGGGCGTGGAGCTCCCGGAGCCGCGCGGGGAGCGAAGGGTCGGGCGGGGCCGAGCTCGTCTCCGGTTTGCGTCGGCGCCGGGTTGCTCTATCCTCTGCCCCGGCGATGGATCCCGGTCGGCACATCTTCGGGCGATGCCGTCAATACTCGAAATTCTCCTTCTTTCCGACGGCCACGACACAGACGACAAGCCGGTCCTGGACGATCCGGAACGTTGCGCGATACTCTCCGATCCTGAGCCTGTACCGCGGCCTGTCGGCCGGGCACCCCTTCACCTTCCTGACATCTCGGCGAGGAAACGGATCGGCCGCGTACTTCTCGAGCGCGATCTCGATCCTGATGCGGGCCGCCTGGGGCAGTGCTGCCAACGCTCTCTCGGCGCTATGGGTGAACATCACCTCATAGGTCATCAGTCCACCAGGGACCGGATTGCCCGGTCATCCCCGAGGTCCCGCATGATCTCACGCAGGCTGCGAACCCGACCGGCCCGGATATCATTCTCGCTCGACCGGATCGCTTCGATCTCTTCATCGGAAAGCGGTTCGTCGTCGTACGCCGCGTCGGCGAGTCGGCCGATGAGCTCGTCGTACGTCTCGCGCGGGTGGAGCTTGAGGTCATCCAGTTTCGCCTTCGTCTCCGAGCGGAGCTGGACCGTCGTGGTCGACACAATCAATTATAGTCCGCTATAGAGCCTTATAGCTTTCATCTGACCGTCGGCGCCCGGCCACGCGCCGGGCCGGTCCGCGAGGAGCGTAGATCCCATGCGGCGGGAGGAGATCGAGGAACTCCCCGACCTCCTCCGGCGCGAGGGCCGGCGCGGCCTTCGGTGTATCGCGCAGCACGGCCGCGAGGAAAAGAATCCGGTCGTCCGGGAGCGAGAGCAGGGCGTTCGGCCGGTCGCCCGCGAGCGGCAACCGGGCGTGGAGCTCCCGGAGCCGCGCGGGGAGCGATGGGTCGGGCGCATCGGGGCTCATCGCTGAGATGCGTCGGCGCTTTGCTGCTCTACCGTTTCCCTCTGTGCGGGGCGGATCCGTCTCGGCCGCCGGCATCCCGTTCGTGACCTTCCGGGCGCGTCTCCTGCCGGGCATTACAGGCGCCGGGAGCGTTACCTTCCCCGGCCCGCGCAACCCACGCGGCCAGGTCGTCGAGGTCGAGGCAGAGGGTCCTGCCGTCCGCCGGCGGACGGCGCGAGAACGACCGGGCCACGACGCAGAATGACTCGTCGCGCCGGTCGTTGTGCCAGGCGACCCGCGGCGCCTTCTCCTCGAGCCGCTCGAGGACCGCCACGGCGTCCACGGCGTCCTGCCACTTCACCTCGCAGAAGAGGACTGTGCGCTCGTCGTCGCGGAGGCAGACGATGTCGATCTCGTCGCCCCGGTACCACCAGGTCCCGATCCTCGCATAGACGAAGGGGAGCAGGGCGTGGTCGTTGAAGAGGTCGAAGAGGTCGGCGACGATCCCCTCGAAGTGGCGCCCGACGTACGCGGCGAGCCGGGGCTCGACGAACTGCTCCGCGACAAGGCGGGAGTTGCCGCGCTCGAGCGCCTCCAGGTTCGGGCCGACGAACGTGAACCAGAAGTCGAAGAGGTTGTCCGAGAGGTAGTACAGCCCCTTCCGGCTCTTCGCGCTCTCGGTCACCGGGATGCGCCGATGCACGAGGCGGAGGTCGATGAGGACCGAGAGGTACTTCCCGACGATGCTCTTGGAGAGGCCCGTATCGTTGCAGATGAGGCCGATGGCGTGGTTGCCCTGCGAGATCGAGGAGAGGATCGAGAGGTAGTACCGGGGCTCCGTGAGCTCCGTCCGCAGGACGAAGTCGACGTCACGGAAGAGGAACGAGTCCTCGGCCAGCACCTTCTCCTCGACGTTCGCGAGGACATCCTTTCCGGGGTCCGCGGCCATGACGTACGCCGGCGTGCCGCCGAAGACCGAGTAGAACTCCACGGCAGTCCGGAGGTCCCGCAGGTAGTCGAGCACGTGGACGAACCGGAGGGGCCGTAACAGGATCTGCGCGGTTCTCCGGCCGAAGAGAGGGCTCGCGTGGTCCATCGTCGTGGCCTCCATCATGGCGATGCTCGATCCGCAGAGGATGAGGTAGAGGCTCGAGTCCTTCAGGTGCCGGTCCCAGTACTCCTGGAGTATCGAGGGGAGGGCGGGGTCCTCCTTGACGAGATAGGGGAACTCGTCGATCGCGATGACGGTCCTCCTGTCCGAGTGCTGGAGGAGGTACTCGAAGAAGCTGTCCCAGCCGGCAAAGCCGGTACTCTTCAGGAACGGGTCCCGGAAGAAGTCGCCGAGCTCCTGCGCGAACTTTCGGAGCTGCAGCACCTTCGACTCCTCCCGGGCCAGGAGGCGGACTCCGTTGCGCCCGTCGAGGAACCGGTCGATCAGCTCGCTCTTTCCGACGCGCCGCCGGCCGTAGATAACGACGAACTCCGCATGCTCCCCGCGGTACCGTGCGTCCAGCATGGCCATCTCACGCCGGCGGTCGAGGAAGACACTCACAAGTAGTATACTCTAGAGTGTACTGTTTTATTGTTTTCGTCTCTCCGTCTCTCCCCGGTCTCGCGCCGAGCGGCCGGTCCCGGAACCGTCACGCAGGCTGCGGCCTTCGCCGGTGACGCTCCCCCGTCCGCCGAAGGCCCGGCCCGCTCGCGGACTTCGCACGGCCGAATAGAGATGAGCCCGCTTCAGGAAGGCCATCACCTCTTCCGGCGGCCGGCACCTCTCCGGCACCGCGCCGAGCCGGTGCGCGAAGAGCGTGGACCCCGTGTGGCCGGAGCACGCGCGGGGACTCCCGCCACTCCTCCGGCGACAGGGCCGGCGACGGCCGCGGCGTGTCGCTGGAGAATCGCGACGTGGTAGAGGATCCGGTCGTCCGTGAGCAAGCACGGCGTTCGTCCGCCCGGAAGCCCGTGGCGCACGGTGCCTGCGGCTCCCGGCACGACCGTCGTCAAAATGAGGAGAGTGGGGGGCGTCCGGCCGCTTCAGGCGCGGGCGCTCTCTTCGTCGCGCACGAACTCAGCGGTCACCGTGCGCAGGAGCGAGAGGAACGACCGCGAGACTACCCCATCGGCCACGGCCAGCTCGGCCTCGGTCATGGGTCGACGTTCGTCCGGTCCCCCGGCGGCGGCCTTCGGCCGCGTTGCGAAAGTAACGGGCGCCCCACTGCTGGTACCGGGGATGGATGGGGGGCTCCGTCGGTCTGTATCATGCATAATGGCATCACCATTGCGGTGCCGCCGCCCGGCCGTGGCGGCGAGCACAGGAGATCCTTGGCGGAGAACCATAAGAGGCATTACG
>JBDKUZ010000019.1:0-16015 GCA_039679395.1 Methanospirillum sp.
TCGATCTGTTCGAGTACGGTATTCCCGGCGGAGACCTTCGAGAACCTGCCTGTCTTCAGGGAGCGCTCACGCTGGTTCACCCAGACCCATCCGCTTCTTACCGCCAACATCACGTCGCCGGGCCGGGTCGGGTTCCAGGGCCGACGCCTCCTCTCCCTGGTGAACGAAGAGCGGTTGCGCCGGATCCTGTCGATCATGCTGGACGAGAAGGAGTTCCTGAGCGATTACGGGATCCGCTCCCTCTCCCGTGTTCATGCCGAGAACCCGTACACCTTCGTTCTGGACGGGGAGGAACTCACGGTCGACTATATGCCGGGGGAGTCCGATACGGCGATGTTCGGTGGAAATTCGAACTGGCGGGGGCCAATCTGGTTCCCGATGAACCTCATGATCATCCGGAGTCTGATGAACCTGTACGCGTTCTACGGGGACAGTTTCACCATCGAGTGCCCGACCGGGTCCGGCAGGTGGATGAATCTGTACGGGGTGGGCGAAGAGATAACGAACCGGCTCGAGCGCATCTTCCTCCGCGATGAGAACGGCCGGCGCCCGGTCTTCGGAACCGCACCGAAGTTCCAGGAGGATCCGCACTGGCGCGATTACATCCTCTTCTACGAGTACTTCCATGGCGACACCGGCGCAGGGCTTGGTGCGAGCCACCAGACCGGGTGGACGGGGATCATCGCCCGGCTCATCCAGATATTCGGATATCTGACCCCGGACCTGATCCTGACACCGGCGAAACGGCCGCTCGCCTACAGAAAACGAACGGGTGCTCCGTCAACGACCGACGAGGCATGTTGATCGAGAGGGGAACGAGGATCGTCCGCTGTTCCCTTCGCCATCCCCGCGGGAGCTGGAATGAGTGGCACAAAGACGGATGCCGGGGCGCGCGTGCGGCCCGCGCCGGCCCGCACCCCGCTCTCGATGTACCCTTGCGCGGTCGCTCCTCCGGGCATCGGTTGGAGATCCCCCCCGGCAGTCTCGTCCCCGGTCGTCGGACGCCACAAGGCTATACCCGATGAGCGCACAGTTTTTCTACGATTTATTCGAGGCAGACCATATGCGACTTCTTCTGATCCATTCCGACTCCATGGAGTACGAGGCGCGAGAGAAGACCCGTATCGCCGAGGAGTGCTCCCTGCTCGTCGACGGCATGCAGGAGGCCCTGACCGTCTTCACCGCGGTCGAGGAGGCGGACGCGACGGGGGTCGAGGACGTCGTCCAGCAGGCCATCTCCGAGATCGTCGAGACCGCGGACCGCGTCGGGACGAAGAACATCCTGCTCTACCCGTACGCGCACCTCTCGAACAACCTCGCGGCCCCCGACACCGCGATCCGGGTCCTGACCCTTATCGAGCAGGGCCTCAACGACCTCGAGGTCTACACGGTCAAGCGAGCCCCCTTCGGCTGGTACAAGTCGTTCGCGCTCCGGTGCAAGGGCCACCCGCTCTCCGAGCTCTCCAAGACGATCGTGCCCTCCGGCGCCGAGGATGAGGCCGCACCGCCCAAGCCCGCAGTCGAGCACGACTTCTTCGTGATGACGCCGGATGGGGTCGAGCACGAGGTCTACGAGTTCATGGACGACTCAGGCTGCGGCTGCCTGGTGAAGAAGGAGCTCGGCGTGGCCGTCCCCACCGGCGGCGACCCGATCCACGTGGAGCTGATGCGGGCGAAGGAGCTCGTCGACTACGAGCCGGCCTCCGATGTCGGCAACCTCCGGTGGATGCCGCGCGGGAAGCTCGTCCGCGACCTCCTCGCGGACTACGCCCTCGGTCTCGTCCTCGATTACGGCGGTTCGCCGGTCGAGACGCCGGTCATGTACGACCTCGCCGACCGCGCGATCGCCGAGCACGCGGACAAGTTCGGCGAGCGGCAGTACCGGTTCCGCTCGGGCAACCGGAACATGATGCTCCGCTTCGCGGCCTGCTTCGGCATGTTCTCGATCATGCGGGACATGCACATCTCGCCGAACACGCTCCCGATGAAGATGTACGAGCTCTCGACCTACTCGTTCCGGCACGAGCAGCGCGGCGAGGTGATCGGCCTGAAGCGCCTGCGGGCGTTCACCATGCCGGACATGCACACCCTCTGCTCCGACATGGCCGGGGCCATGACCTGCTTCGAGGAGCAGCTCCGGATGGGGTGGCGGACCGGGCGCGACTTCGAGACCCCGCTCGTCGCGGTCTTCAGGTGCACGCGCGTCTTCTACGAGGAGCACAAAGACTGGGTCTGCGGCCTCGTCCGGGAGGCGGGCGTGCCGATGCTGCTCGAGATCCTCGCGGGCCGGGTCCACTCCTGGATCGCGAAGATCGACCTCGCGACCATCGACGGCCAGGGGCGGCCGATCGAGAACCCGACGGTCCAGATCGACGTCGAGTCCGCGGACCGGTTCGGGATCAAGTACCACCAGGACGGCGAGGAGGTCTTCCCGCCGATCCTCCACTGTTCGCCCACGGGCTCGATCGAGCGCGTGATCTGCGCCCTGCTCGAGCAGACCGCGCACCAGGACGTTCCCCAGCTCCCGACCTGGCTCAGCCCGACGCAGGTCCGCGTGATCCCGGTCGCCGAGCGGCACCTCGGGTTCGCGGCCGACCTCGCGGACCGGCTCAACGCGGCCCGCGTCCGGACGGACATGGACGACCGCGAGGAGAGCGTGGGCAAGAAGGTCCGCGAGGCCGGCATGGACTGGGTCCCGTTCGTGGCCGTGGTCGGCGACGCCGAGGTCGAGACCGGCAAGCTCACGGTCACGATCCGGAAGCTCTCGGCTCCCAACAAGCCGCACAAGGAGCAGTTCTCCGAGGGCGAGCTGATCAGGGTCGTCCGGGAGGCGACCGCTGGGATGCCCTTCCGGCCGCTGTACACGGCCCGGCGGCTCTCGGTCCGGCCCCGGTACATCTGATCCCCATTTTTGACAGGCGGTCGGGCCCTGGACCGGGCTTCACCGTCCCTTGGTGTCCCGGAAGTCCCGGGCCGCCTTGCTTATCCCTTTCCAGCGTTTGCGCTCGGAGCGGGCCGACCCGAGCTCCGCCTTCTCCCGCGCGAACGCGAGCTCGCCCGCGAGCCGGAGGTAGCTCTCGAGGCGGGCACGGGAGAGGAGGCCCGCCTCGACGGCCTCGCGAACGGCACAGCCGGGCTCGACCGCATGGGTGCAGTCCGAGAACCGGCAGTCGAATGCGAGTTCGGTGATCTCGGGGAACGTCTCCACGAGGCCGCCCGCGGTGCCGAGGCCGACCTCCCGGAGCCCGGGAGTGTCGATGACGAGGGCGCCGCAATCGAGCGCGAAGAGCTGGCGGACGGTGGTCGTGTGGCGCCCCTTCTCGTCGCGGTCGCGGACGCAGGCCGTCTCCTGTACGGCGCGGTCCAGGAGGGCGTTGATCAGCGTCGACTTGCCCACCCCGGACGATCCGAGGAGGGCGACGGTCGTGCCGGGCGCGAGGTACGGCGCGAGCTCTGCGAGCCCGGAGCCGGCGAGAGCGCTGACGACCGCGACCGGGGCACCGGCAGCGACGGGGGCGACGGCGGCCCCGAGCGCTCCGGGGTCCTCGGCCAGGTCGGCCTTGTTGACCAGGATCACCGGCCGCGCGCCCGAGGCGTTGACGAGCGCGAGGTACCGCTCGATCCGGCGGAGGTTCAGGTCGCGGCCGGTGGCCGTGACGATGAAGACGAGATCGACGTTCGCCGCGATCGGCTGGTCCGCCCCGTCCTTCCCGGGGAGACCGCGGGCGATGACGCTTTTGCGCGGCAGCACGTCCACGATCATGGAGACCGCCGCGTCCGGCTGACGGAGGAGGACCACGAAATCTCCCACCACCGGAAGACGGCCCGCATGCCGGAGTGCGCCCGAGGCGGGCACGCTCGCGGCGCCGTCCCGCGTCGCGACGTCGAAGACGGTCCGGTGCCGGCATGTCACCCTTCCGGGGACGTACGGCCCGCGATACCGCTCGAATGCCTGGGCGAACGTCCCGTCCCACCCGAGGGCTTCGAGGCCGCACGATTCACCGCCAGGGTCACGCTCTGGTAGTTGCATTATCTCTCTCCCGGACAATAGTATCGGCGAGGGGATGAACCTGATAGTCCTTCGAGAGGAACGGCCTGGTGACGAAGCGGCGGTCCGTGAGGTGCACACGGTCGCCTTTGAAGGGCCGGTGGAGGCCCGGATCGTCGACCGCCTCCGGGAGGCGTGCACGGACCTGGTCTCGCTCGTGGCCGTGGATGACGGACGGATCGTCGGGCACGTCCTCTTCAGCCCGGCGACCGTCGAGCGCGGGCCAGGGGGGATGGGGCTGGCCCCGCTGGCCGTCCTGCCGGAGTACCGGCGCCGGGGGATCGGCTTGGCCCTGGTCGAGCGGGGCCTCTCGGCTCTCCGCGACCGGGGCTGCCCGTTCGTCGTCGTCCTCGGCCACCCCGGCTACTACCCCCGGTTCGGGGTCGACCGGGCTTCCGTGCACGGCCTTGCAAGCCAGTGGGAGGGCATCCCCGACGAGGCCTTCATGGTGCTCGTGCTCGACGCCGCCGCCATGGCCGGGGCCGGGGGCGTGGCCCGGTACCGCCCCGAGTTCGACGAAGCGATGGAGTAAGCGCGCTACCCCACGAGCGTGAGCCAGCCCCAGTAGCAGAGCCCCTGCACGAGCACGAGAGGCAGGCCGAACCGGACGAAGGCCCGGACCGGCACGGTCGCGCCCATGCGCTCGGCCGACTCGAGGACGATCAGGTTCGAGGCGGCTCCGAGGATGGTGAGGTGGCCGGCGATGGTCGAGCCCGCGGCAAGCGCCATCAGGGCGGTCGTTCCGTGCGGCTCGACGAACGGGAGCGCGATCGCGACGAGCGGGACGTTCGAGACCACCTGGCTCCCGAGCACGGCCGCGGCCATCAGGACGGCGGTCGATCCCGCGGCGGTTCCGAACGACGCCTCGACCAGGCCGGAGGTACGCACGCCGGCGGTCATGACGAAGAGTCCGGCGAAGAGAAGGAGCGTCCGCCAGTCGATCCCCGCGACGAGCCCGCGCCGGTTCGGGCCGAGGAGGAGGAGCGGCGTCGCGGCGGCGAGGGCGACCGCGAACGGCGGCAGGGGCGGCAATCCGCCGGCGAGCCCCGTCGCGATGCCGGCGACGACCAGGGTTCCAAGGATCAGGAGCGAGAGAAGGACGGAGAAGTCGAAACGCCGTCGGTGTTCGGACGAGAGTGGCGCCGGAGTGCAGGATGCGGGAGCGCCGAAGACGGCCGGGTATCCGAGCCGGAGGAGGACGAGCACGGCCGCGAGCCCGATGAGCGTCGGCGGACCGAGATAGTACAGAAACGTCGTGAACGGCGCTGCGAGGGTCGGGCTCGCCGCGATCAGCAGGTTCTGCGGGCTCCCGAGCGGGCTCGGCACGGCCCCGGTCGTGACCCCGGCCATGAGCAGGAGGAGGAGCGGTTCCGGAGGAAAGCCCCGTCGCTCGGCGAGCCGGATCAGGAACGGCGCCCCGATCACGGCCACCGCGTCGTTGGTCACGAGCGCGGCGAGGACCGCGATCCCGCCCAGAACCGCACCGAGAACGGGGGTCGAGAGCGGCAGCCGGTCGAGGCGGGCGAGGACGTCATCCGCGAGCCGGCTCCGGCCGAGCCCGGTGCCGACGACGAAGAGCGCAGCGAGCGTCGCGAGTACGCCCCAGTCGATCGCGGCGACGGCCGCTGCAGGCGCGACGCCGCCCGTTGCGACGACCGCGAGCGCACCGGCCAGTGCGACGGCCCAGGCAGGCATCGCACGTCCCCCGATCCGGCGGACCGCGAGGAGGACCGCGACGACGAGCAGGATGGCGAGCGGGGGAACGAGCGGCATAACGGTCAAATAGCAACGGCGATGATTGGTATCGTATGAAGTATCACTATCTGTTGATTGCGCTTCTCGTCGGGCTCGCGGTCCTCGCGGCCGGCTGTACCGGCGGCGGCTCGGCGAACACCACGACCAAGACTCCGACCGCGAACGCCACCACGGCCGCCACCTCGGCCGCCGTGACCACGGCAGCGCCGGGCACGCTCCAGACCCTGCCGACGGGTCTGGGCCTCGCCGTCTCGGTGAACCGCCAGCCCTATAACCGCGATATCATCGTGACCTTCAACGGCGGCGCCGGCCAGGGCTCGGTCACCGCGCTCTCGGCGACCGTGGTCCGCTCGGACGGGACGACCGAGACCAAGACCATCGCCTCCCGTTCGGGCTCGGACGTGACCTTCAAGGGCTCGAGCGGCGCGGACACGGTCTCGGTGACGGCGTCGCTCAACAACGGCAACACCTACCGCTTCTTCGTCCAGACGCTCCCCTGAGCCAGGTCTCAGGACTCTTTTTTGACGCGCCAGCGGAGGAGGACGCCCTCCTCGCAGGGCGCGGCCGAGACCAGCTCGAGCCGGACGAACGGCTGCGCGGCGGAGAGCCCGTCGCCGTCCGCGAGCGTCGGGGCGGTCCTCCCGCCGATGATCATGTTGCCGACGTAGATAGAGAGCTCGTCCACGAGGCCGGCCGTCGCGAGCGCGGCGATCAGGGTGCCGCCGCCCTCGACCATGAGCCGCCGGATGCCGAGGTCGAAGAGCCGCTCGAGGAGGATACCGAGGTCGACGCGGTCCCGCCCGGCGACGACGACCGTGGCGTACTCCTCGAGCGCGGTCACCTTTTCGGCGGGGGCGGCCTCGGAGACCGCCACCACGCGAAGGCCGTCGCCGCGGTGCAGCACGGACGCGTCGAGCGGGATGCGGGCGTTCGAATCGACCACGATCCGGGCCGGGTGCGACGAGCGCCCCTCCGCCTCCCTCGCCGAGACGAGGGCCGGGTCCTTGACCGTCAGGGACGGGTCGTCGGCGAGCACGGTCCCGATCCCGACCATGACCGCGTCCGCCCCGGCGCGGAGCCGGTCGACCCGCCGGAAGTCCCCGGGCCCCGAGATCTTCACCTGCCGTCGCTCGTACGTCGAGAGCTTGCCGTCGGCCGACATCGCGGCGTTCACGAAGACGTGCGGTCGCATGGAGAACGGTTGGGCGGCACGGAATATGGCTCCTCGCCCGGCCGGAGATAGAATTAAACAGCGGCAGGCCATGATGCAGAGTCATGCTCGACCTCCTGTTCGCCCCGCGCTGGTCGCCCTATCTCGCCGGCGCCGGGATCGGCCTCCTCATGATCCTCGCGTTCCTCCTCTCGAACCGGCCGATCGGCTGTTCGACCGCGTACCTGAAGGCCCGGGGCATGCTCGGGCAGCTCGTCGCGCCTGAGAGGACGGGCGCGATGGAGTACTACCGGCGATTCGCCCCGACCATCGACTGGCAGTTCATGATCGTCCCGGGCGTCGTGATCGGCGCCTTCCTCGCGGCGTGGCTCTCGGGCACTTTCGGGATCGAGCTCGTGCCGCAGTTCTGGGTCGCGCGGTTCGGCGGGAACATCCCGCTCCGCTGGGCCGTGGGCCTCGCCGGCGGCATTCTCCTCGGATTCGGCTCGCGCTGGGCCGGCGGGTGCACGAGCGGGCACGGGATCGGCGGAAACATCCAGCTCTCGATCGCCTCTCTGCTCGCCTCGGCCGGGTTCTTCGTCGGCGGAATCCTGATCTCGCTCGCGCTCTTCGGGGTCCCCTGGGGCCAGGGGGTCTGGGGCATCGTCGGCGGTGGGCCATGACGCTCGCGGAGATCCGGGGGAACCGACCCCTCCAGACCGGGCTCGGCCTCGTCTTCGGCATCCTCTTCGGCTTTCTGCTCGAGCGCGGCGGCGCAACCGAGCACGCGGTGATCTGGGGCCAGCTCCTGCTCTACGACTTCACCGTCGTGAAGATCATGCTCTCGGCGATACTCGTGGGGATGATCGGCTTTCAGCTCCTCCGTTCGCTCGGGCTCGTCGAGGCGAACGTGGCCGACCCGTCGCTCGGGACGCAGCTCGCGGGCGGCCTGGTCTTCGGCCTCGGCTTCGGCCTGCTCGGCCTCTGTCCGGGCACGGTGGCCGGCGCGATCGGCCGCGGCTCGATCGATGCGCTCGTCGGGGGCGCGATCGGGCTGCTGATCGGGACCGGGCTCTTCGCCACGGTCTATCCGCGCGTCGGCCCGTGGGGAGCCAGGACGGGACGACTGCCGTGGCGGAGGCTGCCCGATCTCCTCGGCGGCGTCAACCCCTGGTTCGCGGTCGTCCTGGCCGCGATCCTGATCCTGGTGATCTTCGGCGTGCTCGAGTTCCTGGGGCTCTGACCGATTACCAGCGGTGCTCGTACCCGCGCCTCTCGATCGGGGTGCCGTCGAGGAGGACACGCCCGGCTTCGGTCGTGACCGTGCCGATCGGCGTGGCCTCGACCCCGGCGACCGGAAGGATCTCCGGCGGACAGCAGAAGAGGAGCTCGAAGTCGCCCCCGCCGTAGAGCGAGAGCGCGGTCGCCTGGGGCTCGGGCACGCCGGCCGGCCGCGGGAGGGCGGCGGACGAGAGCGAGAAGCCGCATCCGTTCACGGCCGCGAGGTCGTAGAGCGAGAGCGCGAGGCCGTCCGAGAGGTCCATCATGGCCGTCGCCCCGGCCCGGCCGAGCGCCCGGCCTTCGGCGACCCGGGGCTGCGGCTCGAGGAGGGCGAGGCGGTGGTCGGCGTAGCCGTACAGGCCGGCCTCGGCCCGCCCGGGCGTGCCCGTCACGCAGACCGCGTCCCCGGGGCGCGCGCCCCTGCGGCGGACGAGGCGAGAGGGCTCGACCCGGCCGAGCGCGGTCGAGACCAGGGTCAGTTCGTCGTGATGGTCGATGTCGCCGCCCGCGAGCCGTCCCCCGTGCCGGGCGCAGCAATCGGCGGCGCCGCGGGTGATCTCGCCGAGCCGATCGGGGTCGTCGAGGCCGGCCGCGAGCAGCAGCGCGACCGGTTCGGCGGCCATGGAGGCGACGTCCGAGAGGGTGACGGCCGCGGCCATCCAGCCCCGCTGCCAGTCGGTCATATCCTCCGGAAAGTCCGTGGTCGCGTGGAGCATGTCGGTCGTAAGCACCAGGCACCAGTCGCCGCAGGGGAGCACGGCGCAGTCGTCCTCGATGGCGGCGTCGCCGATCACGGCGCGGACGGCGCCGAGCAGGGCCCGGTCATCCACCGCGCCGCACCTCCTTTCCCCGCTCCGTCCTGTAGTCACGGAGGACGCCGACGAGCATCGCCTGCTGCTGCTGCCGACGGTACTCCTCCTGCCCCTCGGCCCACGCGGCTTCTGCCCTGCCGAGCGCCTCCGCGTCGACCCGGCCGAGCAGCCCCTGGACCGCGACCCCGACCTCGCCGCCCGCGACGAGGGGCAGGCCGTACTCTCGGCAGAGCTGGACGAGCTGGGGGTCCACGGCCGACAGCGACGGCACGTTCAGCACGAGGCCCCGGATCTGGAGGTCCGCGAGGTCGCGGACCGTGGTCCTGCCCCAGCCGGCGACCGCGGCCACGTAGAGGAGATCGCCGGGCCGGATGCCGAGGGTCTCGAAGAGGTGCCGGACCGCGTCGCGCGTGAAGGCAGAGAGTACCTTGACCGGCACTCCGGCCGTGTCGAGGGCGGCCTCTTCGTACCGGTGGAGCTGGGAGACTCGTCGTTTCAGCCGCCGGACCTGCTTCTCCTCGCGTTTGAGCCGTGCGCGAAGGCTCTCGATCTCGGCGTCGCGGGCCGCGACCTCGGCCGACTCGCGCGCGGCCGCCGCCGACCTCGCCCGGGCCGCCTTCAGCCGCGCCTCGAGCCGATCGATGGCGCGGTCCTTGTCGCTGTTCTCGTCCTGGAGCTCGCGGACGAGCGCGCGGAGCCGCTTGTTCTGGCCTTCGAGGAGGCGGACGCGTTCCTCGCCCTCGCCGAGCGGCTCGGGGGGCGCCGGCGGCGGGGTCGGTGCCTGCGGCGTAGGGCGGACGCGGAGCCCCTCCAGCACCTGCTCGAGCGACAGACCCCGCACGGCGCCTGCCCGGACCTCGTCGAGGTCGATCCCCGGCGGCACCCGGCGGAGCATGCCCGCGAAGCGGTTCCGGTAATGGCGGTAGGCCTCGAGCGCGGCCGTCAGTGCGTCCCGTTCGTGGTCGTTTGTGTACGGGTGGGGACGGGCCGCTTCGAGCTTCGCCTCGACGCTGATGTCGGCCTTCGGCGTGTACGCCACGGCCGAGAAGGCCCGCCGGACCTTCTCGACCGAGAACGGCATCTCGTGGACGTCCGAGGCGATGACGAGCGGCCGGCCCACGCGGGTCAGCTCCTCGACCAGGTCGGCCATGGAGAGCTGCCGGCTCGACCGGAGCGCGAGCAGGTTGCCGTCGAGGTCGAGGGCCGCGTATGCGGTCGTGGTCCCGGGGTCGATCCCGACGATCAGGTACCGGGGCCGGGCCGTCACCGGGCGGAAGCGAATTCGCTCGAGCCGTTTTCCCGTGATCCGGACCTGGACATCGGCCCCGTGGTAGGTCGAGACCGGCACGTCCCGTCGGGCGAGAGGGATGGTGAAGACGACGCGGCTCGCTCCGCCGAAGGCCCGGGTCTCCTGCTTCGTGTATCGCACCCCGGCGGCCGCGAGCTCGGCCTCGATCTCGCGCGATCTGCGCTGGACCGCACCGTGGATCTTCCGGACATAGCGGTTCTGGGACCAGCCGCCCCGGCCGGGCGAGCGGTGGCGCGTGACCGCGACCTCGGTCGTATTCTCGAAGGCGATCACCTCGGCCCCGGCACCGAGCGAGGCGACGCGGGCGGTCGTCCGGGCCTCGTCGTACGGGTCGAGCCGGTTGAACCGGATGTTGTACCGGCCCGCGACCTGGGCCAGGCTCTCGGTCCGCTCGCCCCCGGTCACCTGGACCAGGCGCGTCCCGGTCGGCATCGCCTGGAGGAGCCCGTAGAGCTCGTGCTGGTCCGCGGCGAGCTCCTGGAGGGAGTCGACGGCGAGCACGTCGGGCCGTTCCTCGGCGAGGCGCCGGAGGAGCCGGTGGAGGGTCACCTCGGTCTCTTCGACGATCTCCCCGTCCTCGAGGAGCACGAATGCGAAGCTGGGGCGGCGCGAGCGCGACCTGACGGAGCCGCGGATGACGTCGACCCCGATCACTTTCATCTGATCACGGACTCCACGACCTCGTCGAGGTCACGGACAACCCGGTACTTCCGGGCGAAGTAGGTGACAATATTGGAGAGGTCGCGCTCGAGGACCGCGCCCGCGTTCGGATGATCGGGCTGGATCCACTGGGGCCAGTCGATCAGCACGACGCGGTCGTCGTCGATCATCACGTTGAACTCGGAGAGGTCGTTGTGGATCGCGCCGTTCCGGTACGCGGTGCGGACGAGTTCGACGATGCGGTCGATGACCGGCTCCGGGTCCTCGAGACGGCACCGGTTGAGGGTCGCGCCGCCGATTAGGTCCATCACGATCGCGTGCCGCTCGATCGCGATCGGGGCCGGCACGGAGACGGCCGGGTACAGGCGGGTCAGGGCTTCGTATTCGCTCTGGGCCGAGAGGCGCGAGGCGAAGAGCCAGGGGCAGTGGGTCCGATCGGGGATGTAGTCCCTGTTCAGCCGGACCGACTGGAACGAGCGCTGGCCGACATGGTGGAGCTTGATGGCGACGGGCGCGAGCCCGAGCCCTTCGTACACGATCGACTCCTTGCCCTCGCCGATCCGGTCGCCGAGCGCCCGGACGGTCCCCTTGGCCGTGAGAGCCCGCAGCGCGAGCGTATCGAAGCCGTTGAAGACGAGGGCGTAGCCCTCGTACGGGACCTTCGCGTACCGGACGAGGTCGCGCTCCATCACGCGGCCGATGCGGTAGTTGAGCTCGGACTCCGAGAACCGCGTCGCGGCCTTCAGCTCGTCGAGGGGAACCCATTCGAATCGCCGCATCAGTCGTTCGATCGCCGTGAGCACGCGTATGTCAAACGGTTGGAGGGACCGGATCACCTCGGCCGAAAGGGGCATCTGCTCCATCATTGGCACGCCGACGTTTAAAAGCAGCGCGAACCCGGCAGTCACTGTCATCTAGGTGGGCAGCCATAGAAGTTGTCATGACGGAGCCCGACCGGTGCAGCCGGTGTCGCCGGGCGGCAGTGGCGCACCAGCCGTACTCGGGGCGGGCGCTCTGTGCCGAACACCTGGTCCGCGACGTCGAGAGCCGGGCCAAGCGCACGCTCCGACAGCAGGGGGGGCTCCGGCATGGGGACCGGATCGGCATCCTCGTGCCGGGCGGTCCGTACGGCGAGTCGCTCCTCGCCTTCGCCGCGCGGCAGTTCGCGGCGCGGCGCGACCTCACCCTCGTCGCCCTCGTGCCGGGCGGGGCCCCATCCCGGACCATGCCCGACGGAATCGAGACCGCTCCCATCGACGGCGAGAGACAGGTCGAGGCGGCGGTACGGCGGGGATGCAGCCTGCTGTTCCTGCCCGCGACCCTTGAGGAACGGGCCGCGGAGATCCTCGGAGCCGTCCTCGAGGGCCGGCCGGCCTCGCTCGCCGGGGTGCCGGGGTGTAGCGGGGTCCGGATGGTCCGACCGTTCGAGCACGTGCCCGGGCTCGAGCTCAGGCTCTACCTCGCGGCCGTCACCGGTACCTCTCCGGCACCGGAACCGCCGTCGTCGGCCGCGCCGTTCGAAGCGTTCGTCGCGGAGGAGCTCGCGCGGCATACGGCCGATCATCCGTCCGCGCCGTTCGCGTTGGTCCGCCTGGCCGACACGCTCGCAACCCTCGTGGCCGGAGAGCAGCGATGCTGAACGAGGTCCTGCGACGGCTCCGTTCGTTTGCCGAGCTGATCTCGGTCGAACGCGTAAAGGTCTACCTGCTCGCCGCCGTCGGGATCGTGGCCCTCTACACCGTCCTCTTTCACCGGTACTACCCTATCCTCGAAGGCAGGCCTATCTCCTGGACCGAGTCCCTGCTCTTCGTGATGCAGACCGTGACGACCGTCGGGTACGGCGAGCTGCTGCCGTTCGAGAACCAGTGGACATCGCTCTTCTCGATCCTGATAATGACGACCGGGATCGTGATGTTCTTCATGGCCGTGCCCGTGCTTTTGACGCCGCTCCTCTCGCAGATGCTGCACGGGACGCCCCCCCGGAGGACCGCGCGCACGCTCGAAGACCATGTGGTGATCATCGGGTACGACGATACCGTCCGCTCCATCCTGGAGAGTCTCCGCATCGCGGATGTTCCGGTGGTCGTGATCGAGGAGGACGAGAGCACGGCCATGCAGGCCTACGCACGGCACCGCGGGGCCGTACACGTCATCTGGGGCGACCCCGGTCTCGCTTCGACCCGGACCGCTGCCTCGCTCGATGCGGCGCGCCACGTGATCGTGGCCGGGAGCGAGCAGCGGGCCGCGAACACGGTCCTCGCCATCCGCGACCGGACTCCGGCCGAGCTGATCGCGGTCGTGGACGACCCGGCCTTCGACCGGTACCTCCGGTACGCCGGGGCCGAGTACGTCCTCTCGCCCAAGCACATGACCGGTCGGATGCTCGCCCGTTACGGGTTCGTGGCAGCGGACGTGGAGTCCGTGGCGGACGCGACTCCGCCCGATTCGGTCCTCAGCCGACCCGCCCGCCACGGGCAGGATCTGCGGCTCGTCAAGGCCCCGGTCCTCCGCGGCTCGCCGGCGATCGACCGGACTCTTGCCGAGATCGGGTTCTACCCGAAATATGGGGTCGAGCCCCTCATCCTCTGGCGCGGCGGTCGGTTCACGGTCTTCCCGGAGGAGAACGCGGTGGTCGATGCGAGCGCGATGCTCTTTTTGCTCGGCCGGTCCGAGGAGATCGCGGCCGCGATCGAGCAGGAGCTCCGGCTGCCCGCCCCCGGCGACCGGCACGCCGTGATCGCCGGTTTCGGCGACGTGGGCTCTGCCGCGTACCGCGAGCTCGCCGCCCGCGGGATCGACTGCACGGTGATCGACCCCCGCGAGCACGAGGTGGCCACCGTGATCGGGCGGGCCGAGGACGAGACAGTCCTGAAGCGGTCGGGGATCGAGACCGCGCAGTTCCTGGTGGTGGCGGTCAACAACGACGCGGTCAACATCTTCACGACCCTGATGGCCCGGAACCTGAACCCCGACCTGAAGATCGTGGCGCGCGCGAACCACGCGGGGGCGGTGGATCGGCTCTACCGGGCCGGCGCCGACTTCGTCGCGCTTCAGCCGACCATCGGTGGCCAGGTCGTCGCCGGGGTCGTGCTCGCGGACCGCGTCCGGATCCTGCTCGATCTGCCGAACGGGCAGCGCGTGGTGCAGCGCCGGTGGATGCGCGGGTATCCGCGCACGGTCGGGTGGCTCGAGAAGCGGACGGGCGTCGTCGTGGTCGGGGTCGAGGGCGGGGAGGGCGTCGTGATCCGGCCCGAGCCGACGTACGCCTTCCGCGAGGGAGACCGGGTGATGCTGATCGGCGGCGTAAATGAGTTAAGGCACGGTATCCGATTGATGTGAATGGAACCGATGGCTGGCGGCGGGTGCGGCTGCGTGTTGAACCGGATCGAGCAGCTGATCCGCCACGCCTACTGGGAGGCCGGGGCCCGGGGGGTCGTGGTCGGAGTCTCGGGCGGGGTCGATTCGGCGGTCGCCGCGGCAGTCTGCGTGCGAGCGCTCGGACCCGAGTCGGTCCTCGCCCTCTCGCTGCCATGCGCAGTCAGTGCATCGGCCGATCTCGATGACGCGGCCGAACTCTGTCGCCGGCTCGGGTGCGAGCACCGCGTTGTCCCGATCGAGCCCGTGATCGCGGCCTACCGGGGCCTTCCCGATTTCGATGAGAACCCGTACCTGATCGGGAACCTGATGGCCCGAACGAGGATGACGGTCCTCTATTATCACGCGAACCGGGACCACCGGCTCGTCTGCGGCACCTCGAACCGGACCGAGTACCTGCTCGGATACTTCACCAAGTGGGGCGACGGCGCTGGCGACGTGGAACCCCTGCTCCACCTGTACAAGCGCGAGGTCTACCAGCTCGCCCGCGAGCTCGACCTTCCCGAACGTATCCTGGCAAAGCCGCCGTCGGCCGGACTCTGGCCCGGGCAGCAGGACGAGTTGGAGATCGGCCTCTCCTATACCGCGCTCGACGACGCCCTCGAGGCGCTCGCAGCACAGGGCTGGCACGCGACGAACCCCGTCGAGGAGACGGTGCTGGCCCGGGTGAAAGCCACGAGCCACAAGCGGCGCGACCCGCTCAGCATCGTCACGGAAGCCTGAGAAGGCCAGCGTACTCGCCTGGCGCGTCGAGCCAGTCGAGGGAGATCCGTTCCTCGACGAGGTCGTAGAGGGTGTAGTCCTCGAGGATCCCGAGCGGCAGGACGTCGGGAGGCGCGACCAGGCGGAGCGGCGGCACGGACGGATAGGCCGGATTCGGGATGAAACCGCGGTCGGCGAGCTCGTAATACGCGGCGCCGCGGAGTTCCTCGTAAGGTTTGTAGTCGCTCGCGAACGAGCGCGATACCAGGTTCGCCATCACGAGTTCGCGTGCGTCCGGGTTGATCGTGACGTGGCCGTACCCGGGGGGAATCAGGACGACCGTGCCGGCTTCGGCCTCGATCAGGGCCGCGTCCGAGAGGTCGGGACGCTGGAGAAGGTACTGCGCCCGGCCGCTCATCACCTCGTAGACCTCGGGATACGGGACGCCCGACGGGCTCGCCGGGTGGTAGTGCCCCTTGGTCTTGACGAACTCGTTGCAGAAGAGCCCCGGCGGGATCCGGGTGATGTCGTACCGGATGTGCTGTTCGGTCAGCCATCGCCGGTCGGCGTCGGACCGGGCGACATCGCGGTACATGTAATAGATGGAGCCGGGGATCCGGCAGGCCGGGTCTGCGGTCATCCCGTCCAGCTCGGACCCCTCCCGCGCCTGGGGCGCGGGGAGGTCGGCGTCGGTCCAGCCTGGTATCATGCCGACGTCTTTCTGCGTCGGTACAGATAATACCCGCCGCCGATGACGATGATGGCGATACCGGCGAGGACGATCGGCGAGCCGAAGAGGCCGCCGCTGCTGGCCGTGACGGTCACGGGGACCTTCATGGTATCGGAGATCTGGGAGTTATCGAGGGCGTCGCGGTATCGGACCTCGGAGTCGAGGCCGTACTGCTTGGCGGTGGCGGCCTTAT